>NZ_JACCBV010000001.1:601056-901584 GCF_013409785.1 Microbacterium immunditiarum | reverse complement strand
GCCGTCCATCTTGGTCGTCGCGCCGAAGGGCACCGCGAACGAGGCGTACGCGCTCGGCACGCCGAGGTTGCGCTCGGTGACACGCTCGGTCACGGGGAGCGTGCCGATCGACGAGCGGCTCACGAAGGCGAGCTGGATCGCCGGCCACGCGCCCGAGAAGTACTGGCGGATCGAGAGGCCGTGCGACCTCACCAGGATCGGGTAGACCGCGAACAGCACGAGCGCGAGGCCGATGTAGATCGCGATCGCGAACCAGCCGAGCGACGCGAGCTTCTCCCAGCCGTACTTGACGACGGCGCTGCCGATGAGGCCAAGCGTGCCGATCGGGGCGATGCGGATGATCCACCACAGCACGCGCTGGATGACCTTGAGCGTCGACTCGACGAACGACAGGAACGGCTCGGCCTTCTTTCCGACGCGCAGCGCCGCGAGGCCGATGACAGCCGACACGACGATCACCTGCAGAACGTTGAACCCGACCGACGAGGCGACCGCGCCCGCCTCGGCGTCGAAGCTCGACGACACCTGGAGGCCGAGGAAGTTCTGCGGGATGAGACCGATGAGGAAGTTCCACCACGAGCCGACCGTGTAGGGGTCGCTGGGCTCGAGGCCCTCGCCGGCGCGCGAGCCGGGCTGGATCACGAGGCCCAGCACGATGCCGATCGTCACCGCGATGAGGGCGGTGATCGCGAACCAGAGCAGCGTCTGGCCGGCCAGGCGCGCGGCGTTGCGCACGCGGCGGAGGTTCGAGATGCTCGCGACGATCGCCGTGAAGATGAGCGGCACGACCGCCGCCTTGAGCAGCGTCACGTACGACGTGCCGATGACGTCGAGCGTCGCGGCGAGGCCGTTGGGGGCGTCTTCGGCGTCGGGCCCGATCCCGCGGGCGACCAGGCCCAGGATGATGCCGAGCACGAGGGCGACGAGGATCTGGAAGCCGAAGCTGCCGAGCAGCTTGCGCGGCGAGAAGCGCTTCGGCGCGGATTCGGTGTCCGTCGATGCGGACGCGGTGCGGTTGCTCATTGTTCTCCGTGTTCGTGCCCGCGGGTGGGGCGGAGCCTGGGCCGGTCTCCGGCGGGCAAACCGGAGTCGATCGTACGAACGGCTGGACCCGGCTCGGCGCAGTGTGACGCTGCGTGACGCGAGGTGACGCCCGGTCACCGGGAGAACGAGGCGGATGCCGCGGCATCCGCCCTCACGAAGCCTCGGCGAGCTGCTCCTCGAGCCGGTCGATCGCCGGGCGCTGTCCCTTCACGAGCCTCTCCCGCGCCTCGGCGAAGCTCACCCACTCGACGCGATCGACCTCCGGGAACGTCTGCGTACGACCCGACCGCGGCGGCCACTCGAGCTCGAACTCGCCGAACTCGAGGCCTTCGAGCTCGAAGTCCGCCCCGTCGGCGATGAACACCGTGACGCGCTTGCCCGACGAGTACGGGAACGTGCCCAGCTCGGCGAACGGGCCGTCGGGCGGGTCGATGCCGAGCTCCTCGCGGAACTCGCGCTTGGCAGCGTCGAGCGCGGACTCGGCGCGCTCTTCGTACTCGCCCTTGGGCAGCGACCACGCGCCGGCGTCCTTCGACGCCCAGTAGGGACCGCCCATGTGCGCGATGAGCACCTCGGCCGCGCCGCCTGCCAGCCGATACAGCAGGACCCCCGCGCTCGTGACGGCCATGCCTCCTACGATGTCAGGTCAGCCGCGCCTTCGGGGAGGACTCGTACGTCTTCTGCGGGTCGGTGATCGCGACGCCGGCGAGCGCCTCGTCGACCGCGGCCTTCGCCGCGGGGTCGAGCGCCGCGCCCGACGCCTTGACGGTGTCTTCGAGCTGCTCGGGGCGCGACGCCCCGACGATCGCCGCCGATACGTTCGGGTTCGCGAGCACCCACGCGATCGCGAGCTGCGGCATCGTGAGCCCGGCCCCCTCGGCGATGGGCTTGAGCCGCTGCACCGCCTCGAGCACGTCGTCGGCGAGGAACCGCTTGATGAACGTCGCTCCCCCCGCATCGTCGGTCGCGCGCGAGCCCTCGGGCACCGGCTGACCGGGCAGGTACTTGCCGCTCAGCACGCCCTGCGCCATCGGCGACCACACGATCTGCGAGATGCCGAGCTCCTCGCTCGCAGGGATGACCTTGCCCTCGATGACGCGCCACAGCGCGGAGTACTGCGGCTGGTTCGAGATGAGCTGTATGCCGTAGCTCTTCGCGAGCGCGTGACCGTCTCGCAGCTGCTCGGCGGTCCACTCCGACGTGCCGATGTAGAGCGCCTTGCCCTGCCGCACGACGTCGGCGAACGCCTGGAACGTCTCTTCGAGCGGCGTCTCGTAGTCGAAGCGGTGCGCCTGGTAGACGTCGACGTAGTCGGTGCCGAGCCGCTTGAGCGAGCCGTTGATCGACTCGAGGATGTGCTTGCGGCTCAGGCCGTGGTCGTTCGGCCCCATCGGGCCCGTCGGCCAGTAGACCTTCGTGAAGATCTCGAGCGACTCGCGCCGCTGACCCTTGAGCGCCTCGCCGAGCACCGACTCGGCGGCGGTGTTGGCGTAGTTGTCGGACGTGTCGAAGCTCGTGATCCCGAGGTCCAGCGCCTTGTGCACGGTCGCGATCGCGGCCTCGTTCTCCACCTGCGACGCGTGCGTCAGCCAGTTGCCGTACGTGATCTCCGAGATCTTGAAGCCGCTGTTTCCGAGGTACCGATGCTGAACCATGCGCACAAACGTAGTGGCGAAGCGGATGCCCCAGCCGCCGCTCACGTCGCACCCAGCCCGCTCCGCGGGACTCGCTTCGCTCTATTCACAAATTCGTGAAACGCGCGTAGCGTGTCGCGCATGGCAGCCGTGATCCGCACGAGCGGACTGCACAAGCACTATCGGCGCGTGCGCGCGCTCGACGGCCTCGACCTCGAGGTCTCGTCGGGTCAGATCCACGGCTTCCTGGGCCCGAACGGCGCCGGCAAGTCGACGACCATCCGCGTGCTCCTCGGGCTCGCGCGCGCGACGAGCGGCGAGGCGCGCGTGTTCGACCGCGATCCGTGGCGCGACGCCGTCGCGCTCCACCGCCGCATCGCCTCCGTCCCGGGCGACGTGAGCGTGTGGCCGAACCTCTCCGGCGGCGAGGCGATCGACTTCCTCGCGCGCCTGCGCGGGGCGAAGCGGCGCGATCCGGTGTACCGGGCCGAGAAGGAGCGGCTGCTCGAGGCGTTCCAGTTCGATCCGCGCAAGAAGGGCCGCGCCTATTCGAAGGGCAACCGCCAGAAGATCGCGCTGATCGCGGCGCTCGCGGTGCCGGCCGATCTCTACATCCTCGACGAGCCCACCAGCGGCCTCGATCCCCTGATGGAAGTCGTCTTCCGGCGCGAGATCGCACGGCTCCGCGACGCCGGAGCCACCGCCCTGCTGTCGAGCCACATCCTGTCGGAGGTCGAGCAGCTGTGCGACCGTGTGTCGATCATCCGCGCCGGACGCATCGTCGAGTCGGGCACGCTCGCCGAACTCCGCCACCTCACGCGCACCGAGGTGTCGTTCGAGGCGGCCGACGCGAGCGCGCTCGAAGGCATCGCGGGAGCCCACGACCCGGCGTTCGACGCGGGGCGCGCCCGCTTCACGGTGGACAGCGACGCCGTGGCATCCGTGCTGCCCGAGCTCGCCCAACGGCAGGTCACGGGCCTGCGCGTGCAGCCGCCCACGCTCGAGGAGCTCTTCCTCCGGCACTACGGCGAAGAGGTCGCGGGCGAAGCGAACGGCGACGGCGAGCGCGTGGCGTCGGCGACGGCGGCGGGGCGTTGACGATGGGCCTGGGCACCCTGTGGGCGCAGCGCGTTCGCCGCGACTGGCGGCAGCTGCTGATGTGGACCGTCGGCACGGCGCTCCTCGCCTACCTCGCGTACGTCGGCGTCGCGCAGTCGTACGGCACCGAGCAGGACCGCGTCTCGCTGCTGGCGGCGGCTGTCGCGAACCCCGTGATCCTGCTGTTCCGCGGGCTCCCGTCTGGTCCCGAAGAGGGCGCCTTCATGGTGTTCCTCATCATGCCGTGGCTGGCTCTGCTGGCAGCGTTCATGAGCACGTTCCTCGCCGTGCGGCACACACGCGGCGACGAGGAGGCGGGGCGGGCCGAGCTCGTGGCCGCGACACCGGCGGGACGGATGATGCCCGTCGTCGCGACCGCTCTCCACGGCCTCAGGGCGAACGTCGTGCTCGGCGCGCTCGTCGCGCTCGCGTTCATCGCGGTGGGCCTCGACCCCGCCGGTGCGGCGCTCGCGGGGGCGGCCGCCGGTGGCGTCGGCGTGTGCTTCCTCGGCATCGCGCTCGTGTGCGCGCAGCTCCTGCGCACCTCGCGAGCCGCGAACGCGACGGCGGTGTGGATCACGCTCGCCGCGTTCCTCGCGTCGGGCATCGGCAACGCGATCGGCACGCCGAGCGACGACCTCTCCCGCATCGAGAGCTCGGGACTCGCGTGGGCGTCGCCGTTCGGCTGGGCGGAGAACGCGCGTGCGTTCGATGAGGACCTGTGGTGGCCGGCGTTCCTCGGCATCGGCGTGGGGATCGTGCTCGCCGGAGTCACGATCGGTCTCGCGGCGGCGCGCGACCTCGGCGAGAGCTTCGTCCCGGCCCGGCGCGGGCGGGCCGAGGCATCCGCCGCCCTGTCGTCGCCGACCGCGCTCGTGTGGCGGCTCACGCGCGGAGCCGTTGCCGGCTGGGTCGTCGGCGGGCTCATCGCGGGTGTGATGTCGACCTCGCTCGCATCGATCGTCGAGGAAGTGGGCGCGTCGAACCCGGCCGTCGAGGAGATCCTCCGCCAGATCTCGGGCGAGGGCAGCATCGAGCAGGGCACGATCACGACGTTCTTCACGATGCTGGGCGTGCTCGCCGCGTGCTGCGCGGTGCAGGTGGTGTGCCGCGCCCGTCAGGAGGAGACGCACGGAACCGCCGAACCGGTGCTGTCGGCACCCGTCGCGCGGGTCCGGTGGCTCGCCGACTACTTCGTCGTGGCGGCGATCGGCGTGGTGCTGGTCGTCGCGGCCGCGATCGGCGGCGCCGCGCTCGGCATCGCCGCGCGCGACGGCGACTGGGGCCTCATGCGCACCGTCGCCGTCACGGGCGCGGGGCAGGTGGTCGGGGCATCCGTGTTCCTCGTGCTGACGGCGCTCGCATTCGTGCTCGCGCCGCGCGTGACGATCGCGCTCGGGTGGTCGCTCGTGGTGGTCGGCATGACGCTCGGGCTCTTCGGGCCGCTCTTCGGGTTCCCCGAGTGGCTCGTGCGGCTGTCGCCGATCGCGGTCACGCCGATCGTCGACGGCGACGCCGTCGATGTGCGCGGGCTCTGGTGGCTCGTGGGCGCGGTCGTCGTGGGCGCCGCGGCCGCGCTCGGCCTGATGCGGCGGCGCGAGCTCGCGACGGGAGGATAGATTCGGGAAGGGGGAGCATGGGCGACGAGCACGCGGGGATCGATGCCGCCGAGCAGGGCGCGGGGATGCTGGCGGCCGCGGGCATGCCGCGGATGCCGGCGCGCGTCATGATGGCGCTGGTGGGATCCCCCGATGAGGGATACACCGCTGCAGAGCTCGCCGATCGGCTCGGAGTGTCGCCCGCCGCCGTCTCGGGCGCGGTGCGCTATCTGCAGTCGATGCGGATCATCCAGAGGCTCTCGAAGCCCGGCGATCGCCTCGCGCGCTACGACCTCATGGACGACGGCTGGCGATCCATGGTCATCGCGAACACGCCGCTGTACGCGAAGCTCGGCGAGTACCTCGACACGATCGCGGACGAGAACACGGATGCCCCGGCATCCGTCTCGCGGGCACGCGACATGGCCGCCTTCCTGCGGTACCTCGCCGAGCGCATGCCCGAACTCGTCGACGAGTGGGAGAACCGCAAGCGCTGAGAGCCGACACCGGCGGTGGGCCTCATGGCAGACCCACCGCCGACGGAGTCAGGTGACCGGTGCGGTCTCGTCGGCCGGCTCGCCCTCGGCGCGGGCGGCCGCCTCTTCCGCCTCGACGCGGAACTCCTCGTCGAGGTCGATCGCGGCCTGCTCGAACTGCGAGTTGTAGAGCCGGTAGTAGGCGCCCTCGGCGGCGATGAGCTCGTCGTGCGTGCCCTGCTCGACGATGCCGCCGTTCTCCATCACGAGGATGAGGTCCGCGTCGCGGATCGTCGAGAGGCGGTGCGCGATCACGAACGAGGTGCGACCCTTCCGCAGCGCCGCCATCGCGTGCTGTAGCAGGAGCTCGGTGCGCGTGTCGACGGAGCTGGTCGCCTCGTCGAGGATCAGCACGGACGGCTGCGCGACGAACGCGCGTGCGATCGTGATGAGCTGCCGCTCGCCGGCCGAGATGTTCGACGCGTCCTCGTCGAGGACGGTCTCGTACCCGTCGGGCAGCGAGTGCACGAACCGGTCGACGTACGTCGCACGGGCCGCCTCGAGGATCTCCTCCTCGGTGGCGTCGGCGCGGCCGTAGCGGATGTTCTCGCGGATCGTGCCCGCGAACAGCCACGGGTCCTGCAGCACCATACCGGTCTTCGCGCGGATGTCGCGGCGCGCGAGCTCGGCGATGTCCTGTCCGTTGAGGAGGATGCGGCCGCTGTCGAGCTCGTAGAACCGCATGATGAGATTCACGAGCGTCGTCTTGCCGGCGCCGGTCGGGCCCACGATCGCGACCGTCTGCCCCGGCTCGACCCGGAACGAAAGGTCGTGGATGAGCGGGCGGTCCGGCGAGTACGAGAACGCGACGTCCTGGAACTCGATCGTCCCGTCGCCCTCCGCCGGCGCGGGGGCGTCGGCGGCGTCGGGCTCCTGCTCGCCCTCGTCGAGGAACTGGAAGACGCGCTCGGCCGAGGCCGTGCCCGACTGGACGACGGCGGCCATGCCGCCGAGCTGGGCGAGCGGCTGCGTGAACTGCTGCGAGTACTGGATGAACGCCTGGACGTCGCCGAGTCGCAGCTGGCCGCCGGCGACCATGAGCGCGCCGAACACGGCGATGCCGACGTACGTGAGGTTGCCGATGAACATCATCGCGGGCTGCATGATGTTCGCGAGGAACTGCGCCTTGAACGAAGCCTGGTAGAGCTCCTCGTTCTCGGCGCGGAACGCCTCGCGCGCGGCCTGCTCGCGGCCGAACACCTTGACGAGCGCGTGGCCCGAGAACGACTCCTCGACGCGCGCGTTGAGGCGGCCGACCTTGCGCCACTGGATGCCGAACGCCTTCTGAGAGCGCGGGCCGATCACGCCGAACAGGATGCCCATGAGCGGGAAGCTCACGAGCACGACCAGCGTGAGCTGCCACGAGATGGACAGCATCATGATGAGCACGCCCACGACGGTCAGCACACTCGTGAGCGCGCCGGACAGCGACTGCTGCATCATCTGCGTGATGTTGTCGATGTCGTTCGTCACACGCGAGATGACCTCGCCGCGCTGCACGCGGTCGAAGTAGCGCAGCGGGAGGCTGTTGACCTTCGCCTCGACCTGCTCGCGCAGGCGCCACATCGTGCGCACCATGATGACGTTGATGACGTAGCCCTGCAGCCACATCAGCAGTGACGACGCGAAGTACAGCACGAGCACGAGCAGCAGCACGCGGCTCAGCGCGAGGAAGTTCACACCGGCCCCCGGCACGAAGTTCTGCATCGCCGAGACGATGTTCGCGAGATCCTGCTGCCCGGCGTCGATGAGGCCCTGGACGACCTGCTCCTTCGTCGCACCGGCGGGAGCCATCGACGACACGACGCCCTCGAAGAGGATGTTCGTCGCCTCGCCGAGCACCTTGGGCGAGAGCACGGCGAGCACGACGCCGAGCGCGCCGAGGATCGACACGAAGACGAAGGCGACGGCGTGCGGCTTCAGCAGGCCGAGGAGCCGGCGGAACGAGGGCCAGAAATGCGCGGCCTTGCCGGGCGCGACGCCGCCGCTCCAGTCGTCGGCGGCGAGGCGCGCCTGCTCGGCGAGCTCGAGCTCGAGCTTCTCCTCTTCGCTGTGCTCGCGCTCGGCGCGGCGGCCGCGGCGGGTGGCTGTCTTGTCGGTGCTCATCGAGCCGCCTCCACTCCGAGCTGGGATTCGACGATCTCCTGGTAGGTCCGGCACGTTTCGAGGAGCTCCTCGTGCGTGCCGAGCCCGACCACGCCGCCGTCGTCGAGCACGACGATGCGATCGGCATCGATGATCGTCGAGACGCGCTGCGCGACCACGATCTTGGTGACGTCGGGCAGCTCTCTCCACAGTGCTTGCCTCAACCTCGCGTCGGTCGTGAGGTCGAGGGCCGAGAACGAGTCGTCGAACACGAGCACATGCGGGTCGTGCACGATCGCCCGGGCGATCGCGAGCCGCTGGCGCTGGCCGCCCGACACGTTCGTGCCGCCCTGCGCGATGCGCGCGTCAAGCCCGCCCTCCATCTGGCTCACGAAGTCGCTCGCCTGCGCGATCTCGAGCGCGCGCCACAGCTCGGCATCCGTCGCGTCCTCGCGACCGAACCGGAGGTTCGTCGCGATGGTCCCCGAGAAGAGGAACGGACGCTGCGGCACGAGGCCGATCGTGCTCCAGAGCGCGTCGAGGTCGGCGCGCCGCACGTCGACGCCGCCGACGAGGACGGCGCCGCCCGTGACGTCGAACAGGCGCGGCATGAGCGAGACGAGCGTCGTCTTTCCGGCGCCCGTCGAGCCGACGATCGCGACCGTCTCACCGGGCGCGGCGCTGAAGCTGACGTCCGACAGGATCGGGTGCTCGGCTCCGGGATACGTGAATGTCACGTCGCGGAACTCGACCGAGCCCGGCTCGGGCAGCTCAGCTACGCCGTCCGCCGGGCGCTCGAGCGTCGACTTCACCTCGAGCACCTCGCCGATGCGCTCGGCCGAGACGGACGCGCGCGGGATCATCAGCGTCATGAAGCTCGCCATCATGACGCCGGACAGGATGATCATGACGTACTGCATGAACGCGAAGAGCGTGCCGATCTGGACCTCGCCCGCGTCGACCTGGATGCCGCCGAACCAGATGACTCCGACCACGGTCACGTTGAGGATGAGCATCACGGCCGGGAACAGCACGACGAAGAGCGAGCCGACCTTGCGGCCGACGACCATGATGTCGGTGTTCGCCTCGCGGAACCGCTCCTCTTCGATCGGCTCGCGCACGAACGCGCGGATGACGCGGATGCCCGTCAGCTGCTCGCGCATCACGCGGTTGACCGCGTCGAGCTTGCCCTGGTAGCTGCGGAACAGCGGCACCATTCGGGCGATGATGAGCGCGGCGACGACGAGCAGCACCGGCACGGCGACGGCGATGATCCACGAGAGGCTGATGCTCTGCTCGATCGCGAGGATGATGCCGCCGATCGCGAGCAGCGGCGCCGAGACGAGGAACGTCGCCGACATCATCGCCAGCATCTGCACCTGCTGCACGTCGTTCGTGTTGCGCGTGATGAGCGAGCCCGCACCGAAGCCGGTGACCTCGCGCTCGGAGAAGCCGGACACCCGCGCGAAGATGTCGTCGCGCATGTCACGACCCGCGCGCATCGCGGCCTTCGCCGCGAAGTACGTCGCGATGATCGACGCGACGATCTGGCCGAGCGACACCGTGAGCATGAGCGTCCCGGTGCGCCAGATGTAGTCGGTGTCGCCGCGCGACAGGCCGTTGTCGATGATGTCGGCGTTGAGGCTCGGGAGGTAGAGCATCGCGAGCGCCGCCGCGAATTGGAACAGCAGCACGCCGAGCAGCAGCCACCCGGAAGGCTTGAGATAGCGGACGAGGAGCTTGGCCAGCACGATGACTCCCGGAGGCGGCGAGGAACACGACGAAGCCCCGCGGGCGGGGCACTGTCTGGAAGGGATGCGGGAACCACCTTCGCACGCACCACCGACATTCATCAGGCGCGTTCACCGAGGGCGAAACGATTCCTTCGCGGATGCCCCAGCGGCAGCATCCCGCGAGTCACGTCACGTTTCGAGGGGCGTCGCCGCGGCGACCGCCTGGTCCTCCTCGGTGGCGACGAGCTGGCCGCACGCCCCGTCGATCTCCTTGCCGCGTGTGTCGCGCAGCGTCGTCGGGATCCCGGCGTCGTTGAGGCGGCGGACGAACTCGTCCTGCACGTCGCGCTCCGACGCGGTCCAGATCGAGCCGGGCGTCGGGTTGAGCGGGATCGGGTTCACGTGCACCCACCCGCGGCCGCGTGAGTTGAGCTTCTCGGCGAGGAGGTCGGCGCGCCACGCGTGGTCGTTCATGTCCTTGATGAGCGCGTACTCGATCGAGACGCGGCGCCCGGTCTTCTCGAAGTACGCACGCGCGGCGTCGAGGGCCTCGTCGACCTTCCAGCGCGAGTTCACCGGAATGAGCTCGTCGCGCAGCTGGTCGTCGGGCGCGTGCAGGGACAGGGCGAAGGTCACGGGGATGTCCTCGTGCGCGAGCTTCGTGATCGCGGGCACGAGGCCGACGGTCGACACCGTGATGCCGCGAGCGCTCATGCCCAGGCCGTGCTCCTTGTCGACCATGACCCGCACGGCCTGCATGAGGCGCGCGTAGTTCGCGAGGGGTTCGCCCATGCCCATGAACACGATGTTGGTGACGCGCTCGCCCTCGTGGCCGACCCGGCGTGGGTCGCCCAATCCCCCGTCGGCGATGAGGCGGTTCGCGCGGACGACCTGCTCGACGATCTCGGCGGCCGACATGTTGCGCGTGAGCCCGGCCTGGCCCGTCGCGCAGAAGGGACAGTTCATGCCGCATCCGGCCTGCGACGACACGCACAGCGTGATGCGCCCCGGATAGCGCATGAGCACCGACTCGACGAGCGCTCCGTCGTGCAGCTTCCACAGGAACTTGATGGTGTCGCCGCGGTCGGTCTCGAGCCGCCGCACCTCGGTGAGCAGGGGCGGCAGCATGCCGTGGACGAACTCGTCGCGGCCGGCGGCCGGCAGATCGGTCATCTCGGCGGGGTCGTGCGTCCAGTGGTGGAAGTAGTGCTTCTCGAGCTGCTTCGCGCGGAACCCGGGCATGCCGAGCTCCTTCACCTTCGAGACGCGCTCCACAGGCGTGAGGTCGGCGAGGTGCACGGGCGGCTTGCCGCGCTTGGGGCTCGCGAACTGCAGCAACGGGCGCCCCTCGGCGTCCTTCTTCTGCGTCCACCCCTCGGTCGCGGGGCGCACCTGCGCGGTGTCTCGCACCCGCGGGGTCGCCGGACGCGTCTCACGGACAGGCGGGCGCGACGAGGTCATGGCTCAAGGGTAGGCGACGCGCCTGCGGGAAGCCTGGTGGGGCGGACGCGGGCGCTCTCCCGCACGCGCCCCACCGGGTCTACCGTGAGAAGGTGGCCGACGTCACGATCCGCGAGATCCGCACCGAAGACGCGGGCGAGGTGCTCACGCTCCAGCGCGCCGCCTTCGTGCAGGAGGCGCTGATCTACGGCACGCCGTCGCTTCCCGCCCTCACGCAGACGCTCGAATCGCTCGAGGCCGAGCTGCGCGAGAACCTCGGCTGCGTCGCACACCTCGGTTCTCGCATGGTCGGAGCCGTGCGGGCGCAGCGCGACGGCGACCTGCTGCTCGTAGGCCGTCTCGTGATCGCGCCGGACGTGCAAGGAGAGGGCATCGGCTCGCGGCTGCTCACGGCGGTCGAGCGGAGGGGAACGGATGCCGGCGCCGCCGTCGCCGAGCTGTTCACCGGGTCGCTCAGCGAGGCGAATCTCCGGCTGTATCGGCGCGAGGGGTATCGCGAGTCGCAGCGCGTGCCGGGTGACGACGGCATCGAGCAGGTCTTCCTCCGCAAGCCGCTCAACGGCCGGAGCGGGGAGCGATGATATGGATGCCGCCGACCGGGCCGAGCTCGACGCGCTGAGGCGCCGGGCGTACGGCCCCTCGGCCGAGACCCTCGAAGCGAAGGAGCTCGCACGCCTCGTCGAGCTCGAGGACCGCGTGCGCGCGGAGCATGCGCCGGTCGCATCCGGTGCTGGGGATGGCGCGCCCGGGTCCGCGTCGGGAGGCGGCGGGTCCGCCGTCCGCGATGACGTGCCGAACCCGTCCGACGCCGGCGCGGCCGCGGGTGTGCGGGTGCTCGCCCGTCCCGCGGAACCGTCGGCGACGGAGGTGACACGTCCGGGCGACGGTGGAGGCGGAGCATCCGCATCGCCCACCGGCGACCCCGCAGGCACCGCGACCCGATCGAAGTGGAGCCGTCGCCGCACGCTCGTCGTCGCGGGGATCGCGGTCATCGTCGTCGGGGCCGCGGTCGTCGCGTCGACGTTCGTGCAGAACGCGCTGCGCGGCGCCGGTCCGACCGGTGAGGTCGATTACGTCGATGCGCCCGAGGCGTACTCGTTCACGCGGGACCTCACTTCGACGGTCCTGCTGCGGATCCCCCTCGACGGCTCGTTCGGCAGCTTCGTCGATCTTCCCGATTCCGAAGCTCCGCCGATCCCCTCGAGCGGCACCGTCGAGTGGGTCGAGCCGCTCGGCGAGTATTACGGGTGGAACGTCTGGATCGCGGGCGCCCAAGGAGCCGTCCAGCGCGAGCACTGCATCGTCATCGAACGCGAGGACCGGGCCAGAGGACGCTGCGTGCCGGCGGTGCTGCGAGAGCAGAGCGCGCTCGTCGCGCCCGTACCCTACGCGTGGATCCCCGACGACGAACGCCCCGAGGAGATGAGTCCCGGCCAGCGCCTCGGGTTCTGGTGGGGAGGGGACAACGGCGTCATCATCCTGATCGGCGACACGCCGCAACCCCGCTGAGTCAGCCGACGATCGGGATGCGGATGTTGTCGAACTCCGCTCCCCCGGTGAGGACGAGCTCGACATCCGAGTCGTCATCGAGGCCCTCGACCAGGGCCACGGTGCCGCGCGGCGCGATGTCCATCGTGCAGACCTGGTCGGCCGGCGGCTCCTGGAACGTCACGGTGACCTCGGCCTCGCCGGTCGCGGCGACGTCCTCGATGACGGGCACGCACGACGACGAGCCCCACGACAGGATCACGAACTGGCCGTCGTCGTCGGTCCACCCCGCGGTCGGCAGGTAATCGGTCGGGCCCTCGGGCGTGGGCAGGTCGACGCCGTCGAGGTCGGTGTCCTCCTCGAAGCCGTCGCCGTTCACGACGATGCGGAGGTCTTCCGACGGATCGACGGGCTCGGGCAGGCCGACGAGCGTCACGCGAGGAACGAGGTCGCGCGTGCAGGGCTTGGCGCGGTCTCCGGGGACGACGAGGGTCACGGTCAGCACGCCGTCCGCCAACTCGACGTCGTCGGCCACCGGCACACACGTCGAGGAGCCCTGGGTGACGATCCCGACCATGCGACCGCCGTCGAGCCACGCGGCCTTGACGTCGGCATCCGACCCCGAGCCGTCGTCCGGCGACTCGACCGTCGAGTCGTCGACGGGCGTGGGCGTCGCGGTCCCGGGGTTCGTGGCGCATCCTCCGAGCAGGGCGGCGAAGAGCAGGGCGGCGGAGGCGAGGGTCACTCGGCGAGTCGTCGACATGCCTCGATCATCCCGGAGCGGGCCGAGCGCCGCCAGGGAGTCCGGTCACGGCTCGATAACGCGGAAACGGACGATCACTGCAACGCCGAGGTCAGCCGCGCGAGGTTGTCGAGCACTGTCGAGCGCAGCGGCTGCTTCTCCCACTCCTCGATCGTGAGCTCGCGGCTGAGCTCTCGGTACTCCTGCTCGACCCCGCGCATCTCGTCGATGAACTCGGTGCCGCGCACGAGCATCGAGATCTCCATGTTGAGACCGAAGGAGCGCATGTCCATGTTGCTCGACCCGATGATCGCCACCTCGTCGTCGATCGTCATGGACTTCGAGTGCAGGATGAAGGGCTTCCGGTACATCCAGATGCGCACGCCCGCGCGCAGCAGCGTCTCGTAGTAGCTGCGCTGCGCGTGGTAGACCATGGCCTGGTCGCCCTCTTCCGACACGAACAGCTGCACGTCGAGGCCGCGGTGGCACGCGGTGGTGATCGCGAGCAGCAGCGCCTCATCGGGCACGAAGTACGGGCTCACGATGATGAGCTTGCGCTGCGCGTAGTACATGAGCCCTGCGAACAGGCGCAGGTTGTTCTCGAACTCGAACCCCGGCCCGGACGGCACGATCTGGCAGTCGAGGTCGCCGGGACCGGCCTTCACGTCGAAGAGGTCGATCTCGTCGGTGAGCACCTCGTCGGTCTCGCTGTACCAGTCCGACAGGAACACGGCGTTGACGGATGCCACGACCGGCCCCTCGAGCCGCACCATGAGGTCGACCCAGTGCAGTCCTCGCCGGATGTTCTTCTTGAGGTTGTACGTCGAGTCGGTGACGTTCTGCGAGCCCATGAACGCGACCGCGCCGTCGACGACGAGAAGCTTGCGGTGATTGCGCAGGTCGGGGCGCTGGTACTTGCCCTTGAACGGCTGCACGGGGAGCATGAGGCGCCACTGCGCGCCCATGCGGTCGAGGCGCTGGAGCGTGCGCTTGTAGAACGGCTTGCCGCGGTTCGCCCAGTGGTCGAGGAGCACGCGGACCGTCACGCCGCGCGCGCACACCTCCTCCATCGCCTCGAAGAGGGTCTCGGTCGAGTCGTCGGACTGGAAGATGTAGAACTCGACGTGGACGTATTTCTCGGCGCCGCGGATGGCGGCCGCCATCGTGTCGAGGCTCGTCTGGTAGTCCGAGATGAGGTGCGCGGCGTTGTCGCCGGTGACCGGCAGCGCCCCGAGCTTGCGGTTGAGCGTCACCATCGAGGTGAACCACTGCGGCTGACCCGGTCGCAGCGATCCGAACTCGAGCGACGCGCTCGTCTCGCGGATGTACGCGTTGATGCGATCCTGCTTCTGCCGGCGCTTGCGCGGGAGGCGCGGAGTGCCGATGAGCAGGAAGAGGAAGACGCCGATCAGCGGGATGAAGTAGATCGCGAGCAGCCACGCCATGGCGGCGGTCGGGCGCCGGTTGCGCGGCACGATGATGATCGCGGCGATGCGGACCGTGAGGTCGAAGACGAAGACGATGATCAGCCACCAGCTCGCGTCGAACGTGATGGTGATCACGAGTCCCCCTTCCCCCCAGGTGCGATCCCCAGCGTAGTGGGAGGGGCCCTCACGGACGCGCGAGGCTCACTTCGCGTCGGCGACGGGTGGAAGCCCGCGCTTCGCGCGCTCCTCGGCCTCGATGCGCGCGTACTCGCGGCGCTCGGTGCGGTCGGCGCGCACGACGCTGCGCAGCACGAAGAAGAAGATGGCGCTGACCACGACGGTCGGCATCAGCGACCAGATCACGGCGAGCCAGTAGTTGTCCACGGATCAAGGATACCGGCGACGCCTCCTGCACAGACCCGGTCCGGTCGCGGCCTTCGCCGTCGACGCCGTGATGGCGGATGCCCCGCCCGCCGCCTCGGGGATCGTCGGCGTATGACCACGACGACGATCATCACCGCGGGCAGCGCCGCGGAGTTCCTGTCCCTGCTCCCCCGCATGCTCGGCTTCCGCCCGCGCCGCAGCCTGGTGCTCGTGCCGTTCGCGCGCACGCGGACGCTCGGCGCGATGCGCCTCGACCTGCCGGCCGACGACGACGATGCCGAGGCGTTCGCGGCGACGTGCGTGGGGATGGTGTGCCGCGTGGCATCCGCGGACTCGGTCGCCCTCGTGGTGTTCGACGACGCGCCGTTCGACGCCGACGGAACCCCGCCGCGCGACGATGTGGCCCGCGCGTTCGTGTCGAAGGCCGACGCGTGCGGGCTGGCGATCGTCGACGCCCTGTGCGTCGCGGCCGATGGGTGGGGCTCGTCCGTGCGACCGGAGCTGTCGCCGCGGCCGCTCGCCGAGCTCGCGGTCGGTCCGTCCGGCGCGGAGCTGCTCGCCGAGCCCGACGGCGATCAGTGGGTGGGCTGCGAGCTTCCCGAGGTCGATTCGACGGATGCCGCGGCGGTGGAGTCCGCGCTCGCGGCGCTCGCCGATGCGGTGGCCGTCCTGTGCGCGGACGCACCGGCTCGCGACGAGACGAAGCGTGTCGACCCGCGCGCGCTCGAGGCCGCGGTGGGGCTCGACGACCTGCCGGCGCTGTTCGAGCGGATGCTCGAGTGGGACGCGTCGGAACTCGAGCCGTTCGACGCCGCGACCGCGGTCTGGTGCCTGTCGCGACCGGCCCTGCGCGATATCGCGCTCGTCGGATGGACCGCCGGCCCGCAGCTCGGTGATGAGGCGCTCGCCGCGCAGCTGCGCTGGGAGAAGGGCGAGCCCTATCCGGCCGAGCTCGCGCAGATCATGTGGGGCGAGGGTACGCAGCCGGAGCCGGCGCGACTGCTCCGCGCCCTCGGCGTGGTGCGTGCGGTGGCCGCCCCGGCGCCGGAGCAGCACAGGGCTGGGCCGCTCGCGGTGTGCGCGTGGCTCTCGTGGGCGCTCGGTCGCTCGACCCACGCGGAGTCGTACGCGAAGCGCGCGCTCGAGGCCGACCCCGAGCACGGTCTCGCCGAGATCGTGCTGTCGTTCGTGGCCGCGGGTCACCTGCCCGACTGGGCGTTCTCACGCTCGTGAGATCACTTCACCAGCGGGAACAGGATCGTCTCGCGAATGCCCAGCCCGGTGAGCGCCATGAGCAGCCGGTCGATGCCCATGCCCATGCCGCCGGTGGGCGGCATGCCGTGCTCGAGCGCGCGCAGGAACTCCTCGTCGATGCGCATCGCCTCGAGGTCGCCCTTCGCGGCGAGCTTCGCCTGCTCGACGAAGCGCTCGCGCTGGATGACCGGGTCGACGAGCTCGGAGTACCCGGTCGCGAGCTCGAACCCGCGCGTGTAGAGGTCCCACTTCTCTACGACGCCGGGAATCGTGCGGTGCTCGCGCACGAGCGGGCTCGTGTCGAGCGGGAAGTCCATGACGAACGTCGGCCGCGTGAGCGACGGCTTCACGAAGTGCTCCCACAGCTCTTCGACGAGCTTGCCGTGGATCGGATGCGGCGGGAGCTCGACACCCTCGGCCTCGGCGATCGCGACGAGCTCGTCGAACGGCGTCTCGGGCGTGATGCGGCGGCCCGCGGCATCCGACAGCGAATCGTACATCGGGAGGCGGTCCCACTGGCCGCCCAGGTCGTACTCGGTGCCGTCGGCCCACGTCACCGTCGTCGAGCCGGTGACCGCGATCGCCGCGTTCTGGATCAGCTCCTGCGTGAGGTCGGCGATGCCGCTGTAATCGGTGTAGGCCTGGTAGGCCTCGAGCATCGCGAACTCCGGGCTGTGCGTCGAGTCGGCGCCCTCGTTGCGGAAGTTGCGGTTGATCTCGAAGACTCGCTCGATGCCGCCGACGACCGCGCGCTTGAGGTAGAGCTCGGGCGCGATGCGCAGGTAGAGGTCGGCGTCGAACGCATTCGAGTGCGTGGTGAACGGGCGAGCGGATGCCCCGCCCGGCTGCACCTGCAGCATCGGCGTCTCGACCTCGAGGAACCCGTGCGCCGCGAACGTCTCCCGCAGGCTCGCGTTGACCCGGGCGCGCGCCACGACCGTCTCGCGCGCCCGGTCGCGCACGATGAGGTCGAGGAACCGGCTGCGCACGCGGCTCTCTTCGCTGAGCTCGCCGTACATGTTCGGCAGGGGCAGGATCGCCTTCGAGGCGATCTCCCACTCCGAGACCATGATCGACAGCTCGCCGCGGCGGCTCGAGACGACCTCGCCCTCGACGAAGACGTGGTCGCCGAGGTCGACGAGCTCCTTCCAGCGCTGCAGCGACTCCTCGCCGACGACGGCGAGCGACACCATCGCCTGGATTCGGGCGCCGTCACCGGCTTGCAGCGACGCGAAGCAGAGCTTGCCCGTGCTGCGGCTGAACACGACGCGCCCGGCGACGGCTGCGGTGACGCCGGTCTCGGCGCCGGCCTCGAGGTCGCCGTAGCGCTCGCGAAGCTCGGGGATCGTGTCGGTGATCGGCAGGCTCACCGGGTAGGGGCCGCCCGCGGCATCCGCACGCTCCGCCAGGAGCCGCTCGCGCTTGCCCAGCCGGACGGCCTTCTGCTCGAAGACCTCTTCCTCGGTCGGCTCGGCGTGCGCGTCGTTCTGCGCGTTGGCGTCGGTCATGGGGGCTCCTCAGAAGGCGGACCCCCAAGTCTATCGACGGCGTCCTGGACGCCCGATGCGGGCGAATCCCATGGATGTGACTTCCTCTCGGAAGTGGGCTATGGTCGGCCGCGATCGCCAACTGTGAAAGGGGAAGCGAGGACGACATGGCTAAGCAGCAGCAGAAGAAGCCCGCGAAGGCGTCGCTCAAGGAGAAGCGCGAACAGAAGCGCGCGAAGGCCCAGGAGGGCATGGTCCGGGTTCGCAAGGGCTCGTAGCCGAGGCGGACCGAGCGAGCGCAACGGCGCGCTCGGCTCCCGCGCCCGGCTGCTCGCATGGCGCGCGGCTGGGCGCGGCGAGCGCGCCGACGCTCCGGACGCTCAGTGGATGTAGATCTCGGCGTTGTCGACGAACCGGTGTCCGGCCACGGTGGCCGCGATCAGCGCGACGGCGGCCCCTTCGTGTCCCTCATCGACGGGGAGGAACGACCCCGGGTCGACGACGCTCAGGTAGTCGAGCCTGATGCGCGGCTCGCCCATGAGCGCGGACTGCGCCGCGGCGATGCACGCGTCCACGCCGCGATCGGCGTTGGACGCCGCGGCGTCCAGCGCCAGCGGCAGCTTGGCGGCCGCAGCGAGATCTTCGGCGTCGAGCATGCCGACGCGCGTCGACACGGGGAGCCCGTCGTCGCCGCGCACGGTCTCGACTTCGACGACCTCGACACCGAAGAAGAGGTCCCGGATCATGCGAGTGACGAGGAACACGCGCTGACGGTCGCGCAGGCCGTACACCGCGAACTCGGGTCGCACGAGGTTCAGCAGCTTGGCCTCGACGGTCAGCAGTCCATCGAAGTAGAAGGGACGCGACCGCCCCTCGTACCGGAGGCCGAGATCGCCCGCGCTCACCTTGGTCGTCGCGGAGCCCCGCGGCAGCAGCTCGTCCGTCGTCGGCGCGAAGATCACGTCGACACCGAGCGAGTCCAGCAGCGCCTCGTCGTCCTCGGGAGTGCGCGGATACGCCTCGAACTCGGCGACCGTCGCGAACCGCAGCGGGTTGACGAAGAGGGAGACGACGACGATGTCGGCGTTCTCGCGCGCGGTGTGGACGAGGTCGATGTGGCCGTCGTGCAGCGAGCCGATCGTCGAGACGAGTGCGACACGGGCCCCTTCGCCGGCTGCTGCTCTGGCTTCGGCCAGTTGGGTGCGCAGTCCGTCGATCGTCGTGATCATCCGTCGATGCTATCGGCGGCTCCGCCCGCCAGACCGCCACCCGGCAGGCCCGCGTCGGCGGATGCCCCTTCCGTGAGCGCGTGGTCGATCGTCGAGTGCACGAGGATGCGGAGGTACGAGCCCGGGTCGGCGACGCCCGCCTTCGAGAGCAGCGACATCGACTGCGCGACGATCGAGCGCGAGAACGCGGTCGCCGTCGCGATGGCCTCACCATAGGCGGCGCGGTCGGCCTCCGCGATCACGACGGGCTCGCAGCCGAGCTCCACTGCGAGCGCCTGCGCGATGGGAAGCACGGGCGCCGGCGCGGTGACGGCCGCGTAGGCCCCCGAGAGCTGGCGCAGATCCATCGACGTGCCGGTGAAGGCGATGGCCGGATGCAGCGCCAGCGGGATCGCGCCCTTGGCGACGGCCGGCGCGAGCACGGCAGTGCCGAACGCGGCGTCAGTGTGGAGCACGAGCTGCCCCGGCTGCCACGCGCCGACCTCCCCGAGCCCGCTCACAAGGCCGGGAAGCTGGTCGTGCGGGACCGCGACCACGACGAGCTCGGCGCGACGAGCGACCTCGACGGCATCGAGCACGGGCAGCCCCGGCAGGAGCGCCTCGACGCGCTCGGGATCGGAGCCCTTCGTGATGCCGACAAGCGCGTGACCCGCGCCCGCGAGTGCGGCGGCGATCACCGGACCGACGCGTCCCGCGCCGATCACGCCGACTCCGAGGCGCCCGTCGCGTGTCATGCGCGGTCTCCGTCGTACGCGGGTGGCGCGGGGGCGTCAGGCGCATCGGGCGCGTCGGGCGCCGGCCGAACCGCCTCGGTCGGGGGCGGATCCGGCTGCGGTCCTGGCGCGGCGGGAGCATCCGTCACCTCTGCGTCTGGGACGGCAGCACGCGCGTCCGCCTCAGCGTCGGCCGCGGCCGCCTCCGCCCAGCGGTGCGAACGGTCGATCTCGGCGGCGCGCACCGTCGCGCGAGCGACGTCGTCGAAGAGCTCGAGCGCGCGCTCGCGATCGACCGCCGCGACGGAGGCGTACACGGGTCCGCTCACGACGTGCGCCCGCGCCGAAGCCACGCGCAGCGCGCGATCCACGGGACCCTGGTATACCCCGAAGCTCTGCATGCGGGCCAGCGGCACGATTGCGAGCTTGCGCCAGATGATGCCGCGCCGCAGCAGGAGCAGGTCGTCGGTGAGGCGGAAGCCCGTGCGCCGCCACGACAGCGGGCGGATGATCCACGCGCGCTCGGGCGTCGTCGTGAACGAGTCCTCCTCGGTCGGACCGCTGATGCCCTCCCGCACGATGAGCGCCCACTCCGCCTCGCCGACCGTCGGCTGCAGCAGGCGCAGGACGCGCTCGACGTCGAGGGCCGTGCCCACGGGAAGAGCGGTCGTGAACTGGTCGGCGTTGCCCTCGGACGCGCTGCGGCCCGACAGGCGGTTGATGCGGATCTTCCACCACCCGAACGGACGCCACAGGATCGGCTGCTCGACCTCGACCGCGTGCACCCGTCCGGGCGGCACGATCTCGGTGATCGTCGTGAGCAGCCCGAACGTGATGCGCACGCCGTCGGGCGTCGGCGCGATCGAGTAGCGCAGGGAGCGGAAGATCGTGCGCACCCACAGCGCCCCGAGACCGATCAGCGCGGGGACGTACGCGAAGAGCACCCATGTGATGCCGAACGACGCGGCGACGCCCACCGCGATGAGCGCGATGATGAACGCCACCGTCGACATGCTCACGACCTGCGCGAGGATGATGCGTCCGACCGGGATGCTGACAACCGACTCGGGCTCGGCGACGGGCGCCTCGTCGCCCTCGATGAGCCCCGTGATCCCGCGGCTCACCGTCGCGGAGAGGGCGTGGGCACGCGAGCGCGGGCCTGCCGGCCCCGCGGGGCCGGACCCGGCATCCGTCAATCGTCGGCCCGATGCGAGCCGCAGGATGTCGGCGCGCACCGCCTCGGCGTTCGCCGTCGACAGGTACTCGAGCTTGACGTTCGCGTCGGCGCCGGCGCCGACGACCTCGAGCTTCGCCATGCCGAGCAGCCTCGCGACCATCGGACGCACGAGGTTCACGCCCTGCACGCGATCGAGCGGTGCGCGTCGCTGCGTGCGGAAGAGGACCCCGCTGCGCACCTCGACGTCGTCCTCGGTGATGCGGAACGTGTGGAACCGCCACGACAGGTAGAACAGCACGACGAGCAGGATCAGCACGGCGAGCACGACGACGCCGGCGAGGAAGTACAGATTGTTCGCGACGATCCAGTCGATGGGGTCGCCGGTCTCCCAGTTCTCGATGTCGGCGTCGGGGGCGAACCACGGCAGGAACAGGAAGACCAGTCGATCGCGCAGGTTCGCGACGATGACGCCGATCACGACGAGCAGGAAGATCCCGCCGCGCAGCAGCGGCGTGAGCGGATGCAGCCGGTGCCAGTCCCCGTCGCTGAGCGGCGACCGTAAAGGGCCCGCGACGACCGGTCCGCCCGTGAAGGCCTGCGGTTCGGTCATAGCCCCGTGCGCCGGCTCTCGGCGACCTCGATGAGGTGGTCGCGCAGGGTCTCGGCGGTCGCCTGCTCGAGTCCGGGGATCGTGACGCCCGTCGTCGCGGCGGCGGTCACGAACTTGAGCTGCGCGATGCCGTAGCCGCGGTCGAGGGGCCCGTGGGTGATGTCGACGAGCTGCATGCGACCGTACGGCACCGCGACGAAACGCTGCCACAGGATGCCGCGCCGGAACACGAGATCGTCGTCGCGCAGCTGGTAGCCGATCGCTCGCGCCTGGCGCGGCATGATCGCGAGCGTCCACGCGAGGATCACCGTCAGGATCCCGCCCGGGATCCACGCCCACACCTGGTGCATGACGAGCGTCAGCACGAGCGTCGCGGCGATCACGATGAGCAGGAACGACCCGGTCGAGATGAGCTGCACCCACACGTACTTCGGCGAGATCTGGTGCCAGGCGCCGGTCTCGAGGACGAGGCGGTTCTCCGACCGCGGCTCGATCAGGCGCCCGAACGTCCCTTCGTCGAGGGTCTCGTCGGTGATCGCGGGCTTCGAGTCCGGGGCGTCCGCCGGCGAGCCGGGGGTTCGGGGCGGAGCCCCATCAGGCATCGTCGCCTCCGGGCTGTTCGTCATGGTCGTCCTTCCGGATGATGCACAGGTGCTCGGCTACCAGGCCGGCGGCGATCAGGAGAGCGCCCGCGGCGGCGGTCGCGAGGATCGTGCCCATCGAGCCTAGCGAGGGCGTTACAGGCCGCGTGACGAGGAACAACGCGAGGCCCAGGCCGATTCCGCCGACCGCTGCCCCGACGATGCTCGACGCCTTCGCGAGCATCGCGATGCGCACCGCGCGGAACGGATTGACCGCCTGGGCGGAGCTGCCGTGGATCGCACGGCGGATCGGCACCGCGAGAGCGACGACGACCGCGCCGAGGAGCACGAGGAGGATCGGGAGCGTCACCGCGGGCGTGAACGTGGGGCGCCCGGTGGCCGTGAGGACCTGGTCGATGAGGAAGCCCACGCCGATGCCGATGACCGCGGCGACGATGAGGATGCCCGCGCTCGTGCGCTTCACGATGCGCCACCCCTCCGCAGCCGCTCGAGCAGGGCGTCGACGCGCCCGGCGCCCGGCAGCTCGGCATCCGGGTCGATCGCGAGCCACGGCACCAGCACGAACTCCCGCTCGGCCGCGCGGGGGTGCGGGAGCGTGAGGGCGGGGCTCGTCGACTGCACGTCTCCGTACGACACGAGGTCGAGGTCGAGGGTGCGGTCGCCCCACCGCTCGCGGCGCTCGCGTCCGTGCCGCGCCTCGATGCGATGCAGGTACTCCAGCAGGACGGACGGCGCGAGCCGCGTCATCAGGATCGCGACGGAGTTGAGGTAGGTCGGCGCCTCGTCGTCAGGACCTTCGGGCTTGACGGCGACCGACTCGATCGGCGTCGCCACGCGCACCTCGGCGACCAGCGGAAGCCTCGCGAGGTCCTTCACCGCGGCGTCCAGGGTCGCCTCGCGGTCGCCGAGGTTCGCGCCGAGCGCGACGACGGCCTCGACCCACGGGCGGTCGTGCCGCGTGGGCATCTCGCCCCGCGGGCCGTCGGCGAGTCGGCGGCTCACAGCGCGACTCCCCTCTCGCCGACAGAAGAACCGGATGCCGCGCCCTTCGCGCGCCGGATGGTGACGGCGACATCGGCGAAGGTCAGCGGGATCGGGGCATCCGGCTTGTGCACCGTCACCTCGGCGGACTGAACCCTTTCTGGCCCGAGCAGCGCGTCGGCGATGCGCGCGGCGAGCGTCTCGATCAGATCGACCGGCTCGCCCTCGACGATCGCGGCCACGCGCGCGGCGAGCTCGCCGTAGTGGACCGTGTCTTCGACGTCGTCGCTGGCCGCCGCGGGGCGCGTGTCGATGCGCACCGCGAAGTCGACCACGAACCACTGCCCGTCCCGACGCTCGTCGGGGTAGACACCGTGGCGGCCGAAGACGCGAAGGCCCGTCAGCCGGATCTCGTCGAGACCTTCCATCGGTCCTCTCCCCTCCATGCCTCGGCGATCCGCAGCGCGTCCTTTGTCGCGCCCACGTCGTGCACGCGTACGGCCCACACGCCGGCTTCCGCCGCGAGGACGCTCGTCACGGCGGTCGCGAGGTCGCGCCGGCGCTCCGAGACGGTGTCTCCGCCGGGCTCGTCCGGTCCGAGCGTCTCGGCGAGGAACCGCTTGCGACTCGTGCCCACGAGCACGCGCGGCCCGATGCCGACGATGCGCTCGAGTCCGCGCAGCACGCCCCAGTTCTGGTCGCCCTGCTTGCCGAAGCCGATGCCCGGGTCGATGATCATGCGAGCGGGCGGGATGCCCGCTTTCGCGGCGGCCCGGATGCGCCCGGCGAGCTCGTCGATGACCTCGCGGAGGACGTCGTCGTAACGCGCGTTCGCGTACATGTCGGAGGAGGCACCACGCCAGTGCTGCAGCACGATGTCGGCGCCGGTCTCGGCGACCGCGGAGAGCATCTCGGGATCGGCGAGCCCGCCCGACACATCGTTCACGATGCGGGCGCCCGCTTCGACCGCGGCGACCCCGGTCGAGGCGTTCATCGTGTCGACGCTCACGGTGACACCCGCGGCGGCCAGCGCTTCGATGACCGGGATGACGCGAGCGCGCTCGATGTCGGGTGACACCCGGTCCGCGCCGGGGCGGGTCGACTCGCCGCCGACGTCGACGAGGTCGGCGCCGCGCGCGCACAGCGCCATGCCGTGGGCGATCGCCCGCTCGGTGTCGTCATACCGGCCGCCGTCGCTGAAGGAGTCGGGCGTCACGTTGACGACCCCCATGATGAGCGTCATTCGCGCCCCGCGGTGGTCATGAGCGTGATGAGCTCGGCACGGGCGGCCGGTTCGGTGAACTCTCCGCGCGCCGCGATCGTGACGGTCGACGCCTCGCGCTGTCGCTCGCCGCGCATCGTGACGCACCCGTGCGTGGCCTCGAGCACGACGAGCACGCCGCGCGCCTCGAGCGACTCGGAGATCGTGTCGGCGATCTGCTCTCCGAGGCGCTCCTGCACCTGCGGGCGGGCGGCAAGGATCTCGACGACCTTTGCGAGCGCCCCGAGCCCGACGACCTTGTCGCCCGGCAGGTACGCGACGTGCGCCTTGCCGCGGAACAGCAGCAGGTGATGCTCGCACACCGAGCGGAACTGGATGTCGCGAAGCATCACGGCGCCGGACGGCTGCGTCTCGGGCGCGGGCCCGTGCGCGATCGAGATCGTGTGCGCGAGCGGCTCCGCGGCATCCGCCTGAACGCCGGCGAAGAACTCGGCGTACGCGTCGGCGACGCGCCCAGGCGTCAGTCGCAGGCCGGGGCGGTCCGGGTCCTCGCCGATCGCGTCGAGGATGTCGCGGATCGCCGCGGCCACGCGCTCACGGTCGACAGCCATGCCGACGACCCTACGCTGTCGCGGGACGCGCCTGCCCGGTCGGGCGGCGGCGAGGCTTCTTCTCGGGCGTGCCCTGCTCGGCCTCCACGCTGGCCGCCACGCCCGCGGGCTGTTCGCGTCGCGGGATCTCGACGGGGGGCAGCGCCGAGACCGGCCGCCGGGCGCTCGAGAGCCACTGCGGACGTGGCGGGAGCTTCTTGACGTCGTTGAAGATGTCGGCGAGCTCGATGTGGTCGAGAGTCTCCTTCTCGAGGAGCGCGAGCGCGAGGCGGTCGAGGATCTCGCGGTTGGCGTTGAGCACTTCGTACGCCTCGTCGTGCGCCTGCTCGATGAGGGCGCGCACCTCCTGATCGACGCGCTCGGCGACGGTCTCGGAGTACTCGCGGCCATGGCCCATGTCGCGGCCGAGGAACATCTCGCCCGACGCGGAGCCGAGCTTGACCGGCCCCACCTCGGTGGTCATGCCGTACTCGGTCACCATCTTCCGGGCGATGTTCGTCGCCTTCTCGATGTCGTTCGAGGCACCGGTCGTCGGATCGTGGAACACGATCTCCTCCGCGACGCGACCGCCCATCGCGTACGTGAGCTGGTCCTGCAGCTCGTTGCGCGTGACGGAGTACTTGTCGTCGAGCGGCAGCACCATCGTGTAGCCGAGGGCCTTGCCGCGCGGGAGGATCGTGACCTTCGTGACGGGGTCGGTGTGGTTCATCGCAGCCGCCGCGAGCGCGTGACCGCCCTCGTGGTAGGCCGTGATGAGCTTCTCCTTGTCCTTCATCACGCGCGTGCGCCGCTGCGGACCGGCGATGACGCGGTCGATCGCCTCGTCGAGCGCACGGTTGTCGATGAGCTGCGCATTCGAGCGGGCCGTCAGGAGGGCGGCCTCGTTGAGGACGTTCGCCAGATCGGCGCCCGTGAAGCCCGGAGTCTTGCGAGCGACGACCTCGAGGTCGACGCCGTCGGCGAGCGGCTTGCCCCGGCCGTGCACCTCGAGGATCCTCTTCCGGCCCTGCAGGTCGGGCGCATCGACGCCGATCTGGCGGTCGAAGCGGCCCGGGCGCAGGAGCGCGGGGTCGAGGATGTCCGGGCGGTTCGTCGCCGCGATGACGATGACGTTCGCCTTGGGGTCGAAGCCGTCCATCTCGACGAGCATCTGGTTCAGCGTCTGCTCACGCTCGTCGTGACCGCCGCCGAGACCCGCGCCGCGGTGGCGTCCCACGGCGTCGATCTCGTCGATGAAGATGATGGCCGGCGCGTTGTCCTTCGCCTGGTTGAACAGGTCCCGCACGCGGCTCGCGCCGACGCCGACGAACATCTCGACGAAGTCCGAGCCCGAGATCGAGTAGAACGGCACGCCCGCCTCGCCCGCGACCGCGCGCGCGAGGAGCGTCTTGCCGGTGCCGGGAGGGCCGTACAGCAGCACGCCCTTGGGGATGCGCGCGCCGACCGCCTGGAAGCGCGCCGGGTCCTTGAGGAAGTCCTTGATCTCCTGCAGCTCTTCGATCGCCTCGTCGGCACCCGCGACGTCGCTGAACGTGACCTGCGGCATCTCCTTCGTCACGAGCTTCGCTCGCGACTTGCCGAACTGCATGACCTTGCTGCCACCGCCCTGCGCCGACGAGAGCAGGAACCAGAACAGCACACCCAGCAGCAGGAGCGGGAGCATGAGCGAGAGGAAGCCGTCGAACCACGTCGGACGCGGCACCGCGTCGTTGAAGCCGTCCTCGGGGGCGGCGGCGTCGATCGCCTGCACGACCTCGTCGGCACGGGCCGACACGTAGTAGAACTGCACCTCGGTCGCGCCCTCGAAGGGCTTGGACAGCGTCATGTCGACGCGCTGGTCGCCGTCGGTGTTGAGCACTTCGGTCACGGTGTCGCCGTCGAGCAGCTCGAGACCCTGCTGGGTCGAGATCTGCTTGGCTCCGCCGAGGGTGGAGATCAGCGAGAAGCCGACGATGAGAAAGACCCCGATCAGCAGAACATAGAAGAGCGGGTTGCGTGTGATCTTCTTCACGTCCATCGTTCGGGCGCGGGCCCGTTACCTTTCGTCGGCGATCCGCCGCCGAATCGTCCGGATGCCTCGGCAACGGTGGATCTCAGGGTATCGCGGCGTTGCTCGGCACCGCCTGTGCATTCGCCCAGGGCTGAACGCACGTTCGGGTGCGGCATCCGCTTTCCGCCCCCACCTCCCGCAGCGCGAGAGAGCGCGGCGCGTCAGGAGTAGACGTGCGGCGCGAGGACCGCGACGTCGCGCAGGTTGCGGTAGCGCTCGGCGTAGTCGAGGCCGTAGCCCACGACGAAGTCGTTGGGGATGTCGAAGCCCACGTACCGGCAGTTCACCTCGACCTTCGCGGCATCCGGCTTGCGCAGCAGTGCGAACACCTCGATCGACTCCGCTCCGCGGGACTCGAAGTTCTCGAGCAGCCAGCTCAGCGTCAGGCCGGAGTCGATGATGTCCTCGACGATGAGCACGTGCTTGCCGGTGAGGTCGGTGTCGAGGTCCTTGCGGATCTGCACGACACCACTCGACTTCGTGCCCTTGCCGTACGACGACACCGCCATCCAGTCGATCGGCGCCACCAGCTTGAGCGCGCGCGAGAAGTCGGCCATCACCATGATCGCGCCCTTGAGCACGCCGACCAGCAGCAGATCCTTGCCGGCGTAGTCGGCGTCGACCTGCGCCGCGATCTCCTTCAGTCTTTCCAGGATCTGCTCCTCGGTGACGAGGACTTCGGTGATGTCACTGTGGACTTCGGCCGCGCGCATGGCTCCGAGTCTAGAGTCGGCGGCGCGATCCCGAAGCCCTGTCGGCCGGCCGTCCCGGTCAATATGCTGAGCCCGAGCCCGGAGGCGCCGGAGCCCCCGCGGACCGATCCGGAGGTGGCTGCGATGGCTGGACTGGACGACATCCTCAAGATGATTCCCATCGATCAACTCGCGTCGAAGCTGGGGGTCGACCCCGACACCGCCGCGCAGGCGGTCGAGCAGGGCGGCGGGGCGATCCTCACCGGCCTGCAGAAGAACGCGCAGTCGCCCGACGGCGCCGCCGCGCTCCAGAAGGCTCTCGGCCAGCACCAGGGTCTCGGAGACTCCGTCGACGTCGACCGCGTCGACACCGAGGACGGCGAGAAGATCCTCAAGCACGTGTTCGGTGAGAAGGAGCAGGCGGTCAAGCAGACGCTCACCGAGGCCCCGCAGACGGCGGGAATCGACTTCGGCAAGCTCCTGCCGATGCTCGCGCCCATCGTCATGGGACTCCTCGCGAAGAAGCAGCAGCCTGCCGGCGGCGCGCAGGCCCAGGAGTCCTCGGGCGGCGGCATCGGCGACCTCATCGGCGGACTGCTCGGCGGCGGAGGCGGGCAGCAGCAGGGCGGCGGCCTCGACATCGGCGGGTT
Organism: Microbacterium immunditiarum; assembly: GCF_013409785.1. Lineage (NCBI taxonomy): Bacteria > Bacillati > Actinomycetota > Actinomycetes > Micrococcales > Microbacteriaceae > Microbacterium > Microbacterium immunditiarum. The sequence continues at coordinate 873,076 of NZ_JACCBV010000001.1, read as the reverse complement.
GCTGGGCGGCCTGTTCGGCGGCAACAAATAAGGCGGATGCGCCGCCCGACGCGCGCGGACCTCAGCGCGGCACGTTCGCGGTGAAGACGATACGTCCGCCGGCGCGGTGGGCGCGGCACCCGGGAAGGTCGATCGGGCCCTGACCCGACCAGTCCGTCACGAGGCGTGCGACCTCGAGCGTCTGCGTGCGCGAGAGGCTCTCGCCGAACTCCGCCGCGACGACGTGACGGATGATGCGGTTGCGCAGCGCCGCCGGATTCGCCGCGAGCGCCGCGACCGACACCGAGATGCCGGCCTCGGCGTGCTCGACGATGTCTTCGATGACCTCGTCGATCATGTCGGCGAAGGCCTCCGCGTCTTCGCGCAGCTGCTCGGCGGTGCGCGCGAGGGCTTCGGCGACACCCGGTCCGAGCTCGGCCTCGAGGACCGGCAGCACCCTCTCGCGGACGCGCACGCGCGCGAAGCGCGGGTCGACATTGTGCGGGTCGTCCCACGGCTCGAGGCCCTCGGCCGCGCACGCGGCGCGGGTCGTCGCACGGCGCACGCCGAGCAGCGGACGCAGGAGGGCGACGCCGCTCGAGAGCGTCGAGGAGGGCGCCATGCCCTGCAGGCTCGCGCCGCCCGACCCGCGGGCGAGGCCCAGGAGGACGGTCTCGGCCTGGTCGTCGAGGGTGTGGCCGGTGAGGACGGCGGCGCCGGAGTCGAGAGCCTCCGCGGCGAGCGCCTCGTATCGCGCCGCGCGAGCCGCCGCCTCCAGACCGTCGCCGGCCGACACCTCAACGCGCACGACCCGGGCCTCGAGCCCGAGAGCGCGCGCGGTGTCGGCGGCGGTGGCCGCGGCATCCGTCGACCCCTCCTGAAGACCGTGGTCGATGACCACCGCGATCGCCTGGAGACCCCGCTTCGGCGCCTCGAACGCGACGGCGGACGCGAGCGCGAGCGAGTCCGCGCCGCCCGACAGCGCGACGACGACGCCGGATCCCGGCGCGAGGCCGCCGAGGGCGCGGCGCACGGCGAGGCGCACCTCCGCGACGGCGGGGTCGAGACCGGGTCGGTGTTCCACGCGCCCACCGTACCGCCGTGCAGAACTCCGGAGATTCGGGCGCCTCGACCCGGATTCAGGCCCATCCCGGCGTCGAGCGGGCGAAATCTGTGGAGTTCTGCGCGCGCGAAGCCCGCGACTAGGCTTGTCCGCGGCATTCCCGCAGTCTTCCGAAGGAGCACCACATGGGCGCGTACGACGCCGTCATCGAGATCCCGCGCGGCAGCCGCGTGAAGTACGAGGTCGACCACGGCACCGGCCGCGTCTTCCTCGACCGGGTGCTCTTCACCCCCATGGGCTACCCCGCGAACTACGGCTTCTTCGAAGACACGCTCGGCGAGGACGGCGACCCGCTCGACGTGCTCCTGCTGCTCGATCGCGACCTCTACCCGGGCATCCTCGCGAAGGTCCGCCCGGTCGGCGTGCTCAAGATGAGCGACGAGGCCGGCGGCGATGACAAGGTCGTCGCGGTGCTCGCGAAGGACCCCCGCTGGGACCACATCCAGGACGTCGACGACATCGACGAGTGGACGAAGTCCGAGATCGGCCACTTCTTCGAGCACTACAAGGACCTCGAGCCCGGCAAGTGGGTCAAGGTCGAGCAGTGGGCGGACGCCGCCGAGGCCGAGCGGCTCGTGTCGGAGGCGTTCGACCGCTTCCACGAGAACGAGGGCCAGACCGCGACGCAGGGTGCGGGCGAGGCGCCGAAGACGATCTGACTCTCTTCAGGACGAGGGGCGGATGCTGCGGCATCCGCCCTGTGTCATCGATCGTCAGACGGAGACGCCCCGCGCACCCATGAAGTCGACCGGGTTCACGGGGTAGCCGTTCACGTAGGTCTCGAAGTGCAGGTGGCAGCCGAACGAGTTGCCGGTGTTGCCCTCGCCGGCGATGAGCTGGCCGGCGTTCACCCACTGGCCGTACCGCACGTAGATGTGGCCGCTCGCGATGTGGCCGTAGCCGGTGCCGATGCCGCCGCCGTGGTCGATCTTGATGTAGTTGCCGTAGCCGCCGTTGGAGCCGGCGTAGACGACCCGACCGGATGCCGCGGCGAAGATGCCGGCGTAGCAGCCGGCCGCGAGGTCCACGCCCCAATGCGTGCCCGACGAACAGTAGCCGTTGCCGCATTGCACGGTGCGAGGACCGTAGCCGGAGCTGCGCCACCCGGACGACGGACGCGCCCAGCCCGAGCCGACGACGCCTCCGCCTCCTCCGCCGCCGGCGGCTGCCTGCTCACGCGCACGGCGCTCGGCCTCTTCACGAGCCCGGCGCTCGCGCTCCTGACGCGCCTTGCGCTCGGCCTCGACTCCGGCCTTGTAGCCCGCGAGCGTCTTCGCCGCCGTGTCCTTCAGTGCAGCGAGCTGCGCGTCGAGCTCGACCTTGCGGGACTTCTGCTCGGCGAGGGCCGCCTCTGCGGCATCCGCTGCGGCCTGCGCCTCGATCATCTTCTGCTCCGCGACCTGCTGCAGGCGGTCGCGCTCGTCTCGCGCGACGGCGGCCTGGTCGCTGAGGCTCTGCGCGGAGTCGCGCGCGGTGATCGCGTCGGCGTACACGGCCTGGTTGCGCTCGAGGAGCTTGTCCATCGTGCCGAGGCGTGCGAGCAGGTCGTCGGCGGTCGCGGCCGAGCCTGAGAAGAAGAGCTCGAGCGACGTGTCGTCGCCGCCCTTGCGGTAGAGCTGCGCGGCGACGCGGCCGGCCTTCGCGGCCGCGTCCTGCGCCTTCGCCGCCTCGGCGTCGGCTTGCTGCTGCAGCTGCTCGGCGTAGAGCGCCGCCTCGAAGTACGCCTGCTGCGCTTCGTAGAACTCGTCGGCGGTGCGCTTGGCCTCGGCCTGCGTGCGCGCGACCTCGTTCTGGAGGTTGCGGATGAGGCCCTCGATCTTGCTGACCTCGGCGGCCTTGGCGGCCTCGTTCGCACGCGCCTTCTCAACCTCTTCCCACGTCGGGTACTGCGCGGCGAAGGCGGGCGACGCAGCCGAAAGGGCTCCGCCCAGCGATCCGAGGGCCAGGACGCCGAGCGCACCGAGGCCGAGCATGCCGCGCCGCGAGACGGATTCGGGCCACAGCAGCCGGCGCTCACGGGGAGTGGGCGCACAGCCGCACTCGTCGTACGCCTCCTCGGTCTGCACGCGCACCCTCCTTGCGGTCGTAGACGTCATCACACTAGCAACATCAGTCACACACGCAACAGGCAGGACCACACCTGCCTCCCATATTGCGCCGACGAGCGCGAGAACGCACGGGTTTCCTTGCGGCGGGTCGGTTTCGCCCGTCCGGCGCCCAGCGCCTCGATTTGGCGGAACGGCTGTCTCCTGCGTATGCTTGATCGTCGGTAAGCGTGAGCCCCCGGGTTCACCCGGCCCCATCGTTTAGCGGCCTAGGACGCCGCCCTTTCACGGCGGTAGCACGGGTTCGAATCCCGTTGGGGTCACTCAACCCACACCCACAACTGAACAAGCATGGCCCTGTAGCGCAGTTGGTTAGCGTGCCGCCCTGTCACGGCGGAGGTCGCGGGTTCAAGTCCCGTCAGGGTCGCTCCGAGCGACGGGCCCTTTTCTCGAAGAGGGCCTTTCGTCTAGGACGTGGCATCGCGTCGAGCAATCGAAACGGATGCCGCGCGGCTCTGTAGCTCAGTTGGTAGAGCGTTCGACTGAAAATCGAAAGGTCACCGGATCGATGCCGGTCGGAGCCACAAGGGTGATCGTTACAATCACCCCAGAAACCCTCGCGTAGCTTCTACATCGCGGGGGTTTCGTCTTTCTCGCGCCCTCACCGCGACACCTCTGGTGCGCCCCCTCGCGCACCCGCTAGATTTCGCGTCACAGGCCTCCCCAGGGCCGAGCCCTCGCACGGCGCTGTGCGCGAACTCACCTGCCGGAGGCATCCGCACCGCACGCGCAGCTGAGAGGGAACATCGATGAAGACGACCCGCCAACCCGCGCGGTGGCGGAGCAGGACACTCGCCGCAGCAGGGGCCATCCTGCTCGGGGCGTCGCTCCTGACCGCCAACGCCGCCTCCGCGCAGAACGATCCGCGCGAGGGCCTCGAGCCCGGCTATTTCGACGCCGGCGTGGCCGCGAGTGGAATCGAGGTGCTCGCGAGCCTTCCGCGCGTCGCACCGTTCGACGCCCCTCCCGGCAACTTCGGATTCGTGAACTCGGACCTCGCGTTCACGGGCGACCACGCGATCGTCGGCAACTTCAACGGCTTCCAGGTCTACGACGTCTCAGACCGGTCGGCGCCGCAGCTGCGCACACAGGTCGTGTGTCCCGGCGGCCAGGGCGACGTCTCGGTGTACGGGAACCTCCTGTTCATGTCGGTCGAAGAGACGCGCGGCCGCATCGACTGCGGAACGCAGGGCGCTCCGGGTCAGGCGAACCCCGAGCGCTTCCGCGGTGTCCGCATCTTCGACATCTCGGATCTCGACAACCCCGTCCAGATCGGCGGCGTGCAGACGTGCCGCGGCTCGCACACGCACACCATCGTGACCGACCCGAGTGACCCCGCGAACATCTACATCTACAACTCCGGAACGTCGAGCATCCGCTCGGCAGCCGAACTGGCCGGATGCAGCAACGGCGGCCCGACGTCGGCGAACCCGACGCAGTGGCGCATCGACGTCATCCAAGTGCCGCTCGCGGCGCCTGAGACAGCGAGCATCGTCAATCAGCCGCGCATCTTCGCCGACCCGGTGACGGGTGCGGTCAACGGCCTGCAGAACGGCCCGACCCAGCCGCTGCACCCGTCGGGCGGACCGTACGGGCCGAACCCGAACACGAACACGTGCCACGACATCACGGCGTACCCCGAGATCGGGCTCGCGGCGGGCGCGTGCCAGGGCAACGGCATCCTGCTCGACATCAGCGACCCGGCGAACCCCGTTCGCCTCGACGCGGTGGCCGACGTGAACTACTCCTACTGGCACTCCGCCACGTTCAACAACGACGGCACGAAGGTCATCTTCACGGACGAGTGGGGCGGCGGCACGTCGGCCCGCTGCCGCGTGACGGATGCTCCGGAGTGGGGCGCCGACGCCCTGTTCGACATCGTCGACGGCCCGGACGGCAAGACGCTCGAGTTCCGCAGCTACTACAAGCTGCCGGCCGTGCAGACCAGCCAGGAGAACTGCGTCGCGCACAACGGCTCGATCGTGCCGGTGCCCGGCCGCGACATCATGGTGCAGGCGTGGTACCAGGGCGGCGTCTCGGTGATCGACTTCACCGACACGGCCAACCCGGTCGAGATCGCGTACCTCGACCGCGGCCCGATCAACTCGCCGAACCCGTCGGGCCTGAACCTCGGCGGCTACTGGTCGACGTACTGGTTCAACGGCAGCGTCCTCGGCAGTGAGATCGCGCGTGGCTTCGACTCGCTCGCGTTCACGCCCACCGGGATGCTGTCGGCGAACGAGATCGCGGCAGCGGCCGAGGTGCAGCTGGACGAGTTCAACGCCCAGCTGCAGTCGCGGATCGTCCACCCGCCGAGCTTCGCGGTGGCGCGGTCGTTCGTCGACCAAGCCGAGCGCGGCGGCACACTGTCGGGCAAGGCGCTGACCGAGGTGCGCAAGCACGTCGACCAGGCCGAACACCTCGTCGGGACGGGCGCGAACAGCCGCGCGATCCAGGCGCAGCTCGACAACGCGGCCCGCAAGTCCGGCTTGCCGGCGGACTCCGCCCTCGTGCAGGCGCTCCAGGCTCTCGCGGCGGCGCACAGCTAGCCCGCCCGGACGTCGGGAGCGAAGCCTCCCCTGAGGGAACGGAATGCCCGGTGGCCTCGGCCGCTGGGCATTCCGGCGTCCGGCGCCCGGCGTCGCGGTGTCAGTCGTACTGGGCGAGCAGTTGCTGCATCCGTGCGATCTCGATGCCCTGATCCGCCTCGACGTGACGCGCGAACAGACCGATCTCGGTCTCCTGCCCCCCGCCGGCCTCGTTGAGGTCGGCGACCATCTGGATCGCCCCCTCGTGGTGCGTGATCATGAACTCGAGGAAGAGCCGCTCGAACTCGCTGCCCTTCGCCGCTTCGAGCTGTGCGAGCTCGTCGTCGCTGAGCAGGCCCGGCATGTCGGCGTGCGCGTCGTGCGCGGCATCCGGATCGCGTATCGGCTCGGCGCGATCGCGCAGCCACTTCTCGAGCTGTGCGATCTCGTCGGTCTGGCTGACCTCCATGCGCTCGGCGAGCAGGCGGATGTCGCGATCGGTCGTGCGATCGGGGACGTAGCCGGTCATCACGAGCGCCTGCGCGTGGTGGTGGAGCATGTCGCGCACGAAGAGCACGTCCGCCTCCCCGTACGGCAGGCTGTGCTGCGCCTCGGCCGCCTCTTCGGGAGAGAGAGTGCGGTTCGGCTCGCCGGGCGCACCCGGCTGGATCACGGGGACCGTCGACACCGGCGTGGGCGGCTCCGCGTCGGCCGTGCAGGCCGTGAGGGCGACCGCCAGGGCCGCGGCCACGCCGAGGGGCGCGAGTCGCCGGGGTTTCGTCACGTGCACTGCCTCTCGTCGGTGAGGTGCTTCGTCCATCATGCGGCGTGGCGACCGAAAGTCCAGCGCGGGCGACGCTCCCCCGCTCGTTGACACCGCGCCCACCGCTCTGCGACCGTGTAGACGATCGACGGCGAAGGGCACGAGGCGTGGCGCAGACGAACGAGAGCTTCCCGGATCTCGACGTCGGGACGGTGATCGACGTCGAGATCGTGAGCATCACGGATGCCGCGGGCGCACCGCCCTCCGTCGCGCCGGCGCCCGGCCGGATCCCGGACGAGCGGGTCGAGAACCCGTTCCCCGCACCGGTGCTCGAGGACGTGCTGTCGGCGCTGCGCGACGGCGACACCGCCGTGCAACCCACCGGGCCCCACCGCGGGATCGCGATCGTCGGACCGCACGAAGTCGAGCTCGAGCTGCATCCCGCCGCGACGCACAGCGGCACAGGGACGATGACCGAGCACTTCACCGTGACCCGGATCGACCCGGGCTCGCTGTCGCTGGCCCCGTTGGGCGACGATGGCGACTGAGCTGACGCCACAGCCGGCGGAGCGCCCGGCGGGCCCCGCGCTCATGCACCTGCTCGAGCAGGAGCTCGCGGCGGCGGACACGACTCGCGAGGCACTGCAGGCACGGGCGAACACCGTGGTGACGACGTCCGTCGCGCTCGCAACACTGTTCCTCGCGTTCGCGGGCCTCGTGCAAGGGCCCGAGGAGCCGCTGCCTCCCGCAGCGCTCGCGCTGCTCGTCGCCGCCGCGGCGACGCTGCTCGCGAGCAGCCTCACGGCGTTCCGGCTGCAGGCGTTCCGTCGCCTGCCGCGGCTCAGCGACGAGACGCTCGCGCAGTACACGCATCCGGACCTGCCCGCCGCGAGCGCGCTCGACTTGGAGAAGCGCATCCTCCCGACGCTCGCCGTGCGCACCCGCTCCGCGCGCGAGCTCAACGAGCGCCTGCATGTGCTCTTCCTGCGCGCGCTCGCCCTGGAGGTCGGCGGGGTCGTGCTCGCGGCGATCGGCGTGGTCGTGCTGCTGACGGCGGCGACGGATGCGGCATCCGCCGTCTGGCCGCTGATCGCAGGTCTCGCGGTCGCCGCCGCTGTCGTGTTCGCCGTGCTCGCGTGGGGCGGGAGGCGCCCGGCGGCGCGGTGAGCGTCGTGCACGTCAGGCGCCCGCCGGCGGAATCGTCTTGCGCATGACGGTCTTGCTCTTGCCGATGTGGCGCTCGAAGGTGAAGCCCGCCTTCTCGAACATCGCCCGCGTGCCGTTGTGGAGGAAAGACGCCGACGTCTTCTTGCCGGGTTCGAGCTCATTCGGAAACGAGACGACCTCTCCTCCGCCGGCCTGTGCGATGAGCTGGAGCGCGCCGTCGAGCGCCTCGCGCGCGACTCCGGACCGTCGGCGGTCGCGGTCGACGAAGAAGCACGTGATGCGCCACGGCGCGGGGTTCGTCTCGCCCGCGTCGTACTGCTTGCGGTGGTAGATGCGCGGCAGCTGCTCGGGACTCCCGTACTCGCACCACGCGATCACCTGGTCACCCTCGAACACGAGCGCGGCGTGGGCGACGCCCTCCTCGACGAGCCGCCGCTTGAACTCGGGGTTCTTGTGCTCGCCGCGCGTGGTCGTCTCGGTGTCGTCGTGGAAGTACGTGCAGTAGCAGCCGCCCCACACGCCGTTGTGCTTCTCGGCCAGCGCCAGCCACGCCGGGAACGTCTCGGGGGTGAGCGGCTTGATCACGTGTCGACCATCACCCATGGCGCACTCCTCGCGTCGGTGCCGGAAGTCTCGCGCGGGGGTCGGACATCGGACCCGTTTCCTGCGCGATCGCGTGCACGCCGTCGTTCTCGGCGATGACAGCGGCGGTCGGGCTGATGGCGTGTCGGCCTAATCCGGCACGTACTTGAACGAGAGCTGGAGCCGGGAGCGGTACAGCAGCGTCCCGTCGTCGCCGACCACGATGTCCTGCTTGGTCACCTCGGCGATGCGCAGGTCGTGCAGGGATCCTGCGGCGGTGGTGATGGCTTCACGGGCCGCCTCCTCCCAGGACGAGGCACTCGTTCCGATGACGTCGATCACTCGGTAGACGCTCATGTTTGACCCCTCATGGCTCGTTGCCGACGAGTCCATCGTGGTCCCGCTCGCGCGCCGATGGAAGGGGGCCGCCTGCGCGGGCGGCTCCCGGACACCGACTGCCGACGCACCGCGTCGGCCCGCGCCCGGCAGAATGGCCCCATGCCCCGCTTCCTCCGGGCCGTGCTCCGATATCCGGTGATCCTCGTCACGATCGCCGTGCTCGTCGCCGTGCTCATCCTCGACGCGACGGGGGCCGAGACGACCGCACGGTGGACCTCGACGGTCTACGTGTCGGCGATCATCGCGTGGACGCTCGTCGGAATGGTGCGCGACGTGCTGCGCGGGCACGTCGGGCTCGACGTGCTCGCTGTCGTCGCGATGGTCGCGACCCTCGCGGTCGGCGAGTACGTCGCGTCGCTCATCATCGTGCTCATGCTCACGGGCGGCGAGGCGCTCGAGGACTACGCCGGCCGGCGCGCGCGGCGCGAGCTCACGAACCTGCTCGATCGCTCGCCGCAGATCGCGCACGTGATCGTCCACCCTTCCGACAACACATCGGAGGAGGTGCAGGACGCGTCGGCCGACGACGTGCGCGTCGGCGACGTGCTGCTCGTGCGGCCTTCCGAGATCGTCCCGGTCGACGGCGTGCTGCTCACGGACTCGGGATCGTTCGACGAGTCGTCGATCACAGGCGAGAGTCTGCCCGTCACCCGCCGCGCGGGCGACGAGGTGCTCTCGGGTGCGATCAACGGGTCGCGGGCGGTGCGCATCCGAGCAGTGCGCCGCAGCACCGACAGCCAGTACCAGCAGATCGTGGCGCTCGTGCGAGATGCTCAGGATTCGCGAGCGCCGGTCGTCCGGCTCGCCGACCGGTTCGCGATCCCGTTCACGGCGGTGTCGCTCGTGATCGCCGGCGCCGCCTGGGGACTGTCGGGCGACCCGACCCGGTTCGCCGAGGTGCTCGTGCTCGCGACGCCGTGCCCGCTGCTCATCGCGGCGCCCGTCGCGTTCCTCGGCGGGCTGTCGCGCGCCGCGAAGGCGGGCGTCATCGTCAAGGGCGGCGCCGTGATCGAGCAGCTCGCGCGCATCCGCACCGCCGCGTTCGACAAGACGGGCACGCTCACCGAGGGTCGCCCCGACCTCGTCGAGGTGCGACCCGCCGCGGGCTTCGACGCCGACCGGGTGCTGATGCTCGCGGCATCCGCCGAGCAGTACTCGAGCCACGTGCTCGCCGACGGCATCCGCCGTGCCGCGATCGACCGGGGCCTCACGATCGAACGCGCCGAGCGCGCGAGCGAGGCGGCCACCAACGGCGTCACGGCGACGATCGACGGACACACGGTCGTCGTCGGCAAGCCCGCGTACGTCCGCTCGCTCGCGCCAGACGCCGAGCGCACGCCGCTCGCGCCCGGGCAAGCGGCGGCGTACGTCGCGATCGACGGACGCTACGCGGGAGCCCTCGTGCTCGCCGACGATCCCCGCCCCGAGTCGCCGGCCGTCGTGTCGTGGCTGCGGGCGCACGGCGTCGAGCGCGTCGCGATGCTCACCGGAGACGCGGCCCCGACCGCCGAGACCATCGCCGCCGCCGTCGGCATCGACGAGGTGCACGCCGAGCTGCTGCCTGCCGAGAAGGTCCACCTGGCCGCGCAGCTGCGGCCGCGCCCGGTGCTCATGGTGGGCGACGGAGTCAACGACGCACCCGTGCTCGCGGCGGCCGATGTCGGCATCGCGATGGGCGCGAAGGGAGCGACAGCCGCGGGAGACGCGGCGGCCGCGGTCGTGCTGCAGGACTCGCTCGCGCGCGTCGCGGACGCCGTCGCGATCGGCCGCCACACCCTCCGCGTCGCGTACGCCGCGATCTGGATCGGCATCGCTCTCAGCATCGGCCTCATGCTCGTGGCCACGACGGGCGCCATCCCCGCCGTCGCAGGCGCGCTCGTGCAGGAGCTCGTCGACCTCGCGACGATCCTCTACGCACTTCGCGCGCTCGCGGGCCCGGTCGCCGACCTCGACGCACACGAGAAGACGGATGCCCGGGCCGCGGCCCGCACGACGAGCACAGCCGACGGGCCGGCGTCCGCGTGACGCGGCATCCGTCTCACAGCCGTTCGGGCCGGAACCCGTACCCCACCAGCCGCGCCATGAGCCGCCGTGCGATCGGGATCGCGACCCGCATGACGGCCCGCTGCATCCTCGTCGGAGGGTTATCGACCAGCCGGACGCCCCTGCCCGTCGCGATCGTGCGGTGGACGGCGCGCTGGATGCGCTGCATGAGCAGCGTGGGCAGCTCGCGCCGCCGCTGCACAGCGACGCACGCCGCGTCGATGTCGGCGGCACCGCCGGACCTCAGAGCCGGAACGAGGACGCGCGCCGCGGCGACCGCGTCCTGGATCGCGTAGTTCACACCCACGCCGAACGCGGGCGACATCGCGTGGGCGGCGTCGCCGATCAGCAGCGCGCCGGGCGTCCACCACTGCTCGAGGCGGTCGATCTGCACCGACAGCAGGCTGACGTCGTCGAGCGACTCGAGCTGCTCGACGACCGCCCGCAGAGGCGGGACGGCGCGCGCCAGGCGCTCGCGGAACGCCGCGAGCCCCTCCTCGCGCATCTCGTCGAACGAGCCCTTCGGGATGATCATGCCGCACTGCAGGTAGTCCGGCCGCGGGATCGTGATGACCATGCCCTCCTCCGAGATCCACGCGAGCGTGTCGGGAAGGTCGGAGTGGGGGTAGGGAAGGCGGAACCACAGCACATCGCACGGCACGCCCTGCGCGCGCGGCACGAGGTTCAGCACGTCGCGGACCGTGGAGTGGCGTCCGTCGGCGGCGACCACGAGGTCGGCCGGAATCACGTCCTCGCCGTCGCGCGTGCGGACGCGCACGCCGTTCACCCGGCCGTCCGCCGCCCGCGTCACGTCGACGGCCTCGGCGCCCATACGCAGATCGAACGTCGGATGCCGCTTGCCCGTCGCCGCGAGCAGGTCGAGGAGGTCCCACTGCGGCATGAGCGTGAGCATGCGGTTCGGCGGAGGCAGGGTCGTGAAGTCGATCGCGTGCACGCGCACCCCGTTCGCGACGACGTCGAGTCGCGGCAGCGGCTTGTGCGGGATCGCGTCGAACTTCTCGCGCACGCCGAGTGCGTCGAGGATGTTGAGCGTCGACGGATGCACTGTGTCGCCGCGGAAGTCGCGGAAGAAGTCCTCGTGCTTCTCGAGCACGACCACGTCGATGCCGGCGCGCGCGAGGAGGAGTCCGAGCATGACTCCGGCAGGGCCACCGCCGGCGATGCACACCTTCTTACCCGGGGTCACGTCGGGTCACGCTACCGCACGACGCGGCGATCGCGACCGATTGACGGGCGGATCACGCGGATGCGCGGCGCGCGCGCACGAGCCGCACCACGACGCGGTACGCGACGCCGACCGCAAGCACGGCGACGCCCGCCACGATCGACGGCAGCGGGAGCGTGGCGACGAGCACGAGGCATCCGATCATTCCCGCCACCGCGAGCCAGCGCGGGAAGCGACGGTCCTCTCGCGGCTGCGTGACGGCCGACGCGTTCGCGATGAAGTAATAGAGGAGCACGCCGAACGACGAGAAGCCGATCGCCCCGCGCAGGTCGAACGCGAACACGAGTGCGATGACGACGACCCCGAGCACGATCGTCGCGCGATGCGGCACGCGGTACCGCGGGTGGACCGCGGCGAGCCACGACGGGAGGTCGTCGTTGCGGGCCATCGCGAGGGCGGTGCGGCCGACGCCCGCCATGAGCGCGAGCAGCGCGCCGAGGGCCGCGAGAGCCGCCCCACCGCCCACCACGACGGCGGTCCAGCCCCACCCGCCGGCCGAGGCGACGTCGGCGAGCGGCGAGATCGAGCGCGCGAGCGCGTCCGGGCCGAGCACCGCGAGCGCGGCCAGTCCGAGCACGCCGTACACGACGAGCGTGACCGAGAGTGCGATGACGATCGCGCGCGGGATCGTGCGCTGCGGCTCACGCACCTCCTCGCCCATCGTCGCGATGCGCGCGTAGCCCGCGAACGCGAAGAAGATGAGCCCCGCCGACTGGAGCACGCCGTACCACCCGGCATCCGCCCAGCCGTCGGTGAGCCGCGACGGATCGGCGTCGCCCGACGCGAGCCCCGCGACGACGACGAACGCGAGCACCGCGAGCACGACCGCGACGATGACCCTCGTCACGCCCGCGGTGCGCGTCACGCCGAAGCAGCTCACCGCGGTGAGCGCCGCGACCGCGAGCGCCGCGACGGGCTTGTGCCACTCGGGCGGCACCGCGTACGCGGCGAACGTGATCGCCATCGCGGCGCAGCTCGCGGTCTTGCCGATCACGAAGCTCCACCCGGCGAGGAATCCCGGCCACTCCCCCAGCCGCTCGCGCCCGTAGACATAGGTCCCGCCCGAGGTCGGATACCGCGCGGCCAGCTGCGCCGACGACGTCGCGTTGCAGAAGGCGACGACCGCTGCGAGCACGAGCCCCGTGAGCAGTCCGGCACCGGCGGCCTGGGCGGCAGGCGCCCACACCGCGAACACCCCCGCGCCGATCATCGAGCCGAGGCCGATCGCGACGGCGTCGCCCAGCCCGAGGCGGCGGGCGAGGGCATCCGCCCCGGTCATCCGGCAGTCCCGTCGGCCAGCAGGCGCACGGCCGGGACATCCGGCTCCGCCCAGTCGAGCGCGGCCAGCTCGTCGCGCGCGACCCAGCGCAGCTCGTCGTGGTCGGTGCTCGCAACGGGCGGCGGCCCCTCGAGTCGGGCGTGAAGGCAGATCAGCCGGATGCCGCCGTCCCTGCCGGGCTCGACGACGACGAGCTCGCCCGCGACCTCGATCGACACGCCGAGCTCTTCGCGGATCTCGCGCACGAGCGCGTCGGCGGGCGATTCGGATGCCTCGACCTTGCCACCCGGGAACTCCCACTTGCCCGCGGCCGCCCTGCCCGCAGCCCGCCGGCACGCGAGGAACGCGCCGTCGCGCTCGACGACGGCGGCGACGACGTCGATCGTCGGGAGGGCGTCTGACACGCACCCATGGTCGCACGTCGGTGGTGCACCGGAGGGCGGCGCGAGGGCGGCGTGTATCAGCGTGAAACTGCGTGACTCTGCAGTGAATAACGGGTGAAAACAGGGTTTCGGTCGACCGCGGCCGGGAGTAGAGTGACGTTGCGCGCTAGCGATGCTGGGAATCATCGCGCGGGGCACCCGAAAGCACGACCCGGGCGCGCAACTGGGGATATATCGACCGTCTGACTCGGGCCGACGGGCGAGCACATTTGTCTGGGGACGAAATGCGTGCTGGGGGCACCTCGCACGAGGGAATCAAGGCGGTCGTCGCATGACGACCTTCGCCGACGACGCTCTCAATCGACCGATCGCGGCACCTCGCCATACCGAGGCGCCGGTTCGAACACTGATCACACCGCGCGTGGCACCCGCCGTCGAGCGACGGCAGCTCTGGGAACGCCGCTACCGGCGACGCCTGCTGGCCGCCGACACGTTCGTCGTCGTGGCCTCGGCAGGCCTCGCCGCGTGGATCCAGATCGAGATGGCGCAGGTCGCCATCTCCGACGCGCCGTGGCAGTACGGCCGCGTGTTCCTGATCACGGTGGCGATCTGGCTGAGCCTGCTGACGATGTTCCAGACGCGCGACCGCCGCATCGTGGGGCACGGCACGACCGAGTACCGACGCGTCGCCCACGCGACGGGAATGGCGTTCGGCATCCTGGCGATCGGCTTCGTGCTGCTGCAGTCGGCCGGCATCCGCATGCAGCTGCTCGTGGCACTGCCGCTCGGCATGGCCGGCATCGTCTTCGGCCGCTGGGTCTGCCGTCAGTGGCTGAGCGACCGGCGCGCGCAGGGCGAATTCGTCTCGCGCGCCGTCGTCATCGGCAACCGGGCGGATGTCGAGTACGTCGTCCGCTCGGTCCGCAACGACTCGCTGCTGGGCTACCGGGTGGTCGGCGTGACCCTCGATGACGACCCTGCCGACTCGATGCACGTCGAGGGGGAGACGATCCGCGCGACGGGCTCGATGCACACTGCTGCGACCGTGGCGGCGCAACTCGGCGCGGACGCCGTCATCGTCGCGAGCACTCCCGAGGGCGACACCGACTTCCTCAAGCGGCTGAGCTGGCAGCTCGAGGGGACGGCGGCCGAGCTCGTGCTGTCGAACCCGCTCGCCGACGTCGTCAGCCCGCGCATGTCGCTCAAGCCGGTGGAGGGCCTGCCGCTCATCCAGGTCGAGATCCCGACGTTCGAGGGCGGGCGCTACCTCCTCAAGCGGGTCATGGACGTCGCCGTCTCGGCGATCGCGCTGCTCGTCGTGGGTCTGATGACCCCGTTCATCGCGCTCGCGATCAAGCTCGAGGGCCCCGGGCCGGTGTTCTTCCACCAGGAGCGCGTCGGCCGCGACGGCCGGATCTTCCGCATGCACAAGTTCCGCTCGATGACGACCGACGCCGAAGACGCGCGTGGCACGCTCGACGTGATCAATGAGGCATCCGGCCCGCTCTTCAAGATGAAGCACGACCCGCGCATCACCCGCGTCGGGGCGTTCCTGCGCAAGTTCTCGATCGACGAGCTGCCGCAGTTCTGGAACGTGCTCGTCGGCGAGATGAGCGTCGTCGGGCCGCGGCCCCCGCTGCCGACCGAGGTGATGTCGTACGACGGCAAGGTCTACCGCCGCCTCTACATCAAGCCCGGGATCACGGGGCTGTGGCAGATCAGCGGCCGCAGCGACCTTTCGTGGGACGACACCGTCCGTCTCGACCTGCGCTACGTCGAGAACTGGTCGGTCATCGGCGATCTCGTGATCGTGTGGCGCACGATCGGATCCGTCATCAAGGCGCGCGGTGCCTACTGATCGCCGCCCTTGATGCGTCGCGGCGGAGTTCCGCGACCACCAGGCCGGGCGGGCGCTGTGTCCCCAAGAGGCGCCCGTCCGGCCGCCACGCGAACGGCGTCAGCGCTGCGCCGAGTCTGAGACGGGTGCCGCGGCGTCCGCGAACAGCGGCTCGAGTACGCCCGCATACTGGTCGACGCGGTCGGACCAGTCCGGCACGTCGTCCACGGTGAGCGCGGGCGCGTTCTCGCGGAGCGCGGCCGCGACCGCGAGCGGAAAGTCCGCCCGGGTCGCCAGGAGGATGCCCTCGCCCTCGAGCTCGCGGAATCCGGCGACCGGCGTGCTCACGATCGGGCGGCCGACCGCGCGGTACTCGTAGAGCTTGATCGGATCGAGGCTGTCGGTGAACGCGTCGACGACGTGAGGGACGATGAGCACGGTCGCGTGCTGGAGGTAGGCGGGGATCTCGCGGAACGGGCGGGGGCCGAGGACGTTCACATCCGGATGCGTCGTCAGCAGCTCCGTGTTGGGCGGCGCGAGCGCGTCGGGGCCGACGAGAACGATCGAACCGCCGTCGGCGGCAATGGCCTCCGCCGTGCGCACGACGAGGTCGACGTCGAGCCGGTCTTCGTGCAGCGTGCCCACATAGACGGCAGTCGGTCCCGGGGGCAGGTCGGCCGGACGCGGCAGCGGTGCGCGATACCGCGCCGTGTCGACGGCGTTCGGGATGAGGACCACGTCGCGCTCAGCAGACCGCGTGCGCTCGAGCCCCGTCGAGCACACGACCACGGCGGCGCAGAGGTTCATGAGGATCGACTCGTTCGCGACGATGCGGCGGCGCTCGCGCCCCGGTCGGTCGGCGGCGAGCCAGTCGTCGGTCATGTCGTAGACGGCGGGCAGGCCCGTGCGGGCGACGAGCTTCGCCCAGCTCGGATCGTTGACCCACAGCACAGGGCGCGTCATGCCGAGCGCGCGCATCGCGCGACGCGCCGACCGTCGCAGGGCCGCATCGGCGGCCGGACCCACCACGCGCGGGAGGAGCTTGTCGGGCTGGAACAGCGACAGCCGCCCGTCATAGCCGTCCGCGGTTCGCAGGCCACGGCCGCGACGGATGCCCCGCCCCGACACCGCCGAGTGCAGCAGGTCGTTCGACGGCTCGACGAACAGCACGCGCAGCTCCGCGTCGCGGCGCAGCAGACCGTCGATGAGGTACTGGTTGCGCCGCCACACGTCGTCCCACGCCTCGAGTGAGAACACGACGAGGTCGCGGCGGGTCACGACAGCACCAGCACGTGCTCGTAGAGGCGGCGCGTCTGCGCGACCTGTCGCTCGACGGAGAACTCGCGACGCTGGAGTGCGCGCAGCGCGGCGCCGGCCGACTCGCGCCGCGCGGGATCGCGCAGCAGGTCGTCGATCACCCGTGCGGCGTCCGCGGCGTCGCCCGGGGTGAACAGCAGATCGGGGCGCGCCGCTCCGACCGTCTCGAGGTGACCGCCGCCGGCGGCTGCGACCGTCGGAGCACCCGATGCCATCGCCTCGAGCACGAGGATCCCGAGCCCCTCGCGCGGCGTCGGCGCGATCACGATGCCCGCCTCGGCGAGCAGCGCCGGGACGTCGGACCGGTGCCCGAGGAACTCGACGCTCTCTCCGACGCCACGTTCGCTCGCGAGCGCCTCGAGGTCGCGCCGCTCGGATCCGTCTCCCGCGATGCGCAGCTTCCACCCCGCCGCGGGACCGCGCGACAGCGCCCACGCCTCGATGACGTCGGCCGTGTGCTTCTCGGCCTCGAGCCGCTGCGCGGCGAGGACGTACGGGCGGCGCTTGACGCGGGCATCCGTCGATTCCACTCCCGAGTGGACCACCTCGACGGGCGGCTCGACGTTCTCGGCGACGAAGCGCGAGATCGCGATCTGCGCGGCCAGGGACCTGCCCACGGGCCGGAAGAGGAGTCGCGCGACCGGGTTGCTGCCGCGGCGACCGGCGAAGTGCCGCGTGCTCACGTGCTGCGGGCGCCGGTGCCAGCGTAGATGGAGCCACCCCACGAGGTCTGCCTGCGACATGTGCGTGTGGAGGATGTCGGGTGGCTCGATGGACCGCAGCGACGAGAGCGCCTCGCCCATGTCGTCACCCGGAAGCCACTGCGCCGACGTTGACGCGAGCGCACGCTGCATGAGCTCGGCGTGACCGCCGATCACCACGACGTCGTCGCCGGACGAGGCGAGCCCGGACGCCACGGCCACGATGTACCGTTCGACGCCGGCGAAACCGGTCGAGCACACGAGGTGCACCACCCGCATTTCTCTCCCCCCGACACACGGTTCCCCGCGTGAAGTCTATGAGCACGCGGCGTCGGCTGTGTTGCCTGGGGCGGTCTGTAGCATGGCGACGTGCGCGTGGCGATGTCGTCGTTCCGATTCAACAACGAAGGCGGCATCGAGCGCGCGTCCTACGAGCTCGCGCAGCGCATGAGCGACCGCGTCGATCTGACGCTCGTGGCGACCGACGTGACTCCCCCGCCTCCGGAGCCGCTGTCGTGGCTCCGTGTCGAGGCGCGCAGCACTCCCGGGTTCGTCGTGCCCGTGACGTACTCGGCCGCCGCGACGAAGGCCCTCGAGGGCAAGGGCTTCGACATCGTGCACAACCAGGGCGGCTGTGCGACCCGCCGGCAGGACGTCATCACCGCGCACAGCTGCCACAAGGCCTGGTGGGCGATGAAGTTCCGCAACGGCGAGGTGCTGCGCGCCCTCGCGAACCCCTTCCACCACGCCGTGCTGCAGGTCGAGCAGCGCAATTACCGGCCCGATCGCTTCCGCCGCGCGATCGCCGTCTCGCCGACCGTCGCGCGCGAGCTCACGCAGTACTACAAGGTCGATCCCGAGCGCATCACGGTGATTCCGAACGCGGTCGACGTGTCGAGATTCCAGCCGGCGGATGCCGCGGCCCGCCGCGCCCGCATCCGCACGCAGCACGGGTGCACCGACGACGACGTGGTGCTGCTGTTCGTCGGCAAGGAGTTCCGCCGCAAGGGACTCCGGGCGATCGTCGACGCGCTGCCGCACTTGCCCGAGGCGGCGCGCCTGCTCGTCGTGGGCGGCGACGATGCGGCGCCGTTCCAGGCGCGCGCGCGCGAGCTCGGCGTCGCCGAGCGGGTGACGTTCGCGGGGCACTCGCCCGCGGTGGAGGACTACTTCCAGGCGGGCGACGTGTTCGTGTTCCCCACGATCTACGAGCCCTTCGGCCTCGTGCTGCTGGAGGCCGCGGCATCCGGCCTGCCCCTCGTGACGACCCCGCTGGGGGTCGCCGAGGAGTTCGTCCGGGTCGGCGAGAACGGGGCGCTCATCGCGCGCGACGGCGCCTCCATCGCGCGTGCGGTGCGCCCTCTCGTCGAGGATCGCGAGCTGCGCCGCCGCATGGGCGAGCAGGCGCGACGCGACGCGGCGGGCTACACGTCGTGGGAGTCCGTCGCAGACCAGACGATCGCGCTGTACGAGCGCGTGCACGAGGAGAAGAGGGCCGGGCACCTGCTGAGCTGACCGGAGCCTCGGCGGCGCCGCCGGGTCAGCGGGCCGGCGTGATCTCCGTGTCGTACACGCGCACCCAGTCGACCTGGAGCGCGGCGGGGAAAGGAGTGTCGACGTTCGGCTCCCCCGGCCAGTCGCCCCCGACGGCGAGGTTGAGGACGATGTTCACCGGACGCGTCAGCGCCCACTCCCACCCGTCCTCCATGTCGGCGGGCGTGAGGCGGCCGGTCTCCTCGTCGTCGATGGAGAACGTGACGCCGGTGGGATCCCACTCGGCGGCGAACACGTGCCAGTCGTCGGCCCACGAGCCGTCCTCGGCGGGCGTCTCGATCTTCAGCGACCACGCCTCGTCGTGGCCGGCCCAGTTGCCCCACACCGTGGAGTGCGCCGTGTCGCCCTCGCGCACGAGCTCGACGATGTCGATCTCGCCCACGTCCGGCCACCCCGTCTGGTCGTCGTAGACGCCGAGCAGCCAGAACGCCGACCACAGGCCACCGCCCGACGGCGCCTTGATGCGCGCCTCGAACCGCCCGTACAGGAAGGCGTCACGGCTCACGAGACGCGCCGACGTGTAATCCGCCGATCGGCCCTCGTCGTCGGTGCCCTGCTCGGCGCGCGCGACGATCGAGAGGACGCCGTCCTGCACGAACGCGTTGGTGTCGCGGTCGGTGTAGAACACGATCGAGCCCACGCCCCAGTCCCCCGCGCCGGTGCTGCGCCGCCAGGCGTCGAGGGCGCCGTCGAACTCGTCCGCCCAGTCGAGCCCCGAGTCGTCGCCGACCACCGGTCCGGTCGGGGTCGGGCTCGAGGTCGGGGTGGCGGATTCGCCGTGCCCGGGCGCCTCCTGCGGCGACGCCGCGCACGCGGACGCGAGCGCCACCGCCGTCACGATCGCGGCGGCCGAGGCGGAGCGGACGGCGCCGGAGAAGGCGCGCTCGAGCGCTCGGCGCGTGTGCCTACGGCGTGATGTGCTCACGCGTGCCCTCCTTCTCGCGGTGGGCGTGCGTCCCCGCATCCGACGATAACCCGCGATCAGCCGACGCGTTCTGAGTATCCGATGGGACCTTCGAGGAAGATCGCCCGGCGCCGCCGCGCTTCCGCGGCCTTGTCGCCGCGCGCGAGGACGGCGCGCACGGTCGCGCCCACGATCACGCCCGCGCGGAAGACCTGCCACCCGAATGCGCCGAAGTGCTTGCGCTGGTACTTCTCGCCGCTCGCGAAGAACAGCGCCTCCCGTCGCGTGCTGTCGCCGCCCGTTCCCGCGCCGATGTGGGTCGAGTCGACCTCGGCGACCGCGATGTCCCACCTCGCGTCGCGCGCCCGCTTCTGCCAGTCCACTTCTTCGGCGTAGAGGAAGAACTGCTCGTCGAGGAGGCCGATCTCGGCGATCGCCTCCGCCCGCAGCAGGAGGACCGACCCGATCGCGAAGTCGCGCGCCCGGTCGAGCCGGCCGAGTCCGAGCGCGTCGATCCACGCGCGCAGTGGCGACGGGAAGGGCCACCACACCCGCACGGGCTCGCCCGTGTCGGGCTCGGTCTGGGTCGCGCCCACCGCCGCGCGGCGCGGCCTCGCGTGAAGTGTCTCGTGCATCGCACGCACCCCGTCGGGCGCGATGCGCGCGTCCGGATTCAACAGCAGCACGTCGTCGCCCTCGAGGCCCCGCTCGGCGAGCGAACGGAGGGCGGCGTTCACGCCCGCGCCGAAGCCGAGGTTGCGGCCGGGGTCGATGTAGTGGGCATTTCGCCGCGCGGCGAGCTCGGCCGTCGCGGGCGAGGAGGAGTTGTCGACGATCGTGATCGGGAACTCGCCGCCGAGCAT
This sequence comes from Microbacterium immunditiarum, assembly GCF_013409785.1. Taxonomy (NCBI): domain Bacteria; kingdom Bacillati; phylum Actinomycetota; class Actinomycetes; order Micrococcales; family Microbacteriaceae; genus Microbacterium; species Microbacterium immunditiarum. The sequence continues at coordinate 852,303 of NZ_JACCBV010000001.1, read as the reverse complement.
CTCGAGTGCGCCGTCCAGCAGCGCGGGGTCGCCGTACGCGACGGCGACGACCTGCGGCGGCCGCTGCCGACCGGAGTCGTTCGACGGAAGCACCTCGCGGTAGAGCTCGTCCTGCAGCTCGGCCACGCGCTCCCACGTGAACTCCTGCGCGCGGCGCAGCCCCGCGTCGCGCAGCTGCGCCCGCCGGCTGCCCTCGAGCGCGTCGTCGAGCCCCGTGGCGAGGGCCTCGGGGTCACCGGGCTCGACGAGGATGCCGGCATCCGCCACGACGTCGGGGATCGCACCCGACCGGCTCGCGACGACCGGCACGCCCGATGCCATCGCCTCGACCGCGACGCGGCAGAACTGCTCGAGCCAGCCCGGCCAGGGGATCGACGGCACGGCGATCGCATCGAGCCGCCGGTAGCGGTCGGCGAGCTCGCCGCCCTGCGCGAAACCGAGGAACGCGACGCGCGACGTGATGCCGAGCTCACCCGCGAGCGCGACGAGCTCCGCCTTCTGCGGCCCGTCGCCGGTGATCTCGAGGCGCCAGCCGGGGCGCAGCGCCAGCGCCCGCACGAGCGTGTCGACCCCCTTGTACGGCTCGAGGCGGCCGACGTAGCCGATCGTGGGCGGGTCGGCGGCAGCGGTCCGCTCGGCGGGTCGGAACTGCGCGGTGTCTACGCCGAGCGGGATGAGTCGCGCCGGACCCCGCAGACCCTTTCGGACGAGGATCTCTCCGGCCTCCGTGTTGCACACGTAGGCGGCCGCCGCTCCGCGCAGCGCCCAGCGCTCGAACCAGCGGAACGGGACGGGATAGCGCTTCTCGAGGTTCTGCGCCGAGTACAGGACGTACGGCGCGCGAGAGCGGCGCAGCCGACGCAGCAGGAGGATCTCGGCTGTCGCGAGTGAGAACGGCTCCTCGTGCAGGTCGATGAGGTCGGGGCGCGCGCCGAGTGCCCTCCACAGCGGCCCGGGAGTGTAGAGGAACGCGTTCGGGTGGGTGCCGATCGTCGCCGCGCCGCGCACGAAACGGTCGCCGTCGGCGTCCAATGACACGAGGCGACCTCCCTCGTTCCAGCGCTTCGCCGACACGAGGGCGACGTCGACCCCGCGGCGGCGCAGCGCGCGCTCGCGCGCGCGCCACGCCGACACCACGCCGTGATGCGCGACCCGCAGTACCCTCACGTCTCCCCCAAAGCCGTCTCGCGTGCGCTTCGCACCCGTCAGTCGGAGCTGCCCCGCACCCTCCGCGCGACCCCGTCCACGAGGCCGAGCGGGGCGGTGCGCAGCGCCCACCACACCTCCGATACTGCCCGCAACGGGTGACGCTCGCCCAACGCGCGGCGAGCCGCCCTCCCGGCGCTCCACCACGCGAAGCGGTCGTTCTTGCGCGCGCTGTCGCGCAGCGCGGCGACGAGCTCGTCGTCTCCGCTCTCGCGGGCGGCCCTCTCGTGGCGGCGCACGATCTCGTCGATCGACGCCACGAGCTCGCGGTGGCGGATCGTGGAGTTCTCGCCGTACGAGCGGTAGTCCACGAGAGCCCCCGGCACGAACGCGAACCGGCCGAGCTGCGCGAGTCGCAGGATGAGGTCGTAGTCCTCCGCGAGGCGCAGTCCCTCGTCGAAGCCGCCGACCTCGGCGAACCGATCGCGCCGCATCACGAGGTTGCCGAGCAGGATGCCCGTTCGGCGGCGCGCGATGTCGGCCGTGGACGCGACGGCGACCTGGTCCGCCGGCGCGAGCACGCGCTCCCCCGTGGCGTCGATCGTCTGGATGCCGCAGTAGCTCGCGACGGCATCCGGGTCGTCGACGTGCACCGCCGCATGACGGGCAAGCCGCTCCGGATGCCACCGGTCGTCGTCATCGAGGAACGTGAGCAGCTCGCCGCGCGCCTCGCCCGCGCCGCGGTTGCGCGCGGCGCTCACCCCGGTCGGCGGCTGGCGCAGCAGCCGGGCGTTCGAGGCGCGAGAGACGATCGCCGCGACCGCGTCCGGATCGGCAGACCCATCGTCGACCACGATGAGCTCGACGGCCGGGTGGGTCTGCGCCGCGACCGAGTCGAGCGCCTCGCCCAGGTGCTCCCCGGCTCGGTTCGTCGCGACGACGACGCTGACCAGCGGCGGGCGGGCGGGCATAGGCGAATGCTACCGACTTCGCGCACGGCTCCCCGCCGAGTGCTTCAGTACAATCGGCACGACTCGGGGCGGACGGAGACGGTGATGGGGGACGACGGGCCGGTCGTGAGCGTCGTCATCGCCGCACGCGACGCCGCCGTGACGATCGGCGATCAGCTCGATGCGCTCGCCCGGCAGAGCGTCGACGTGCCGTGGGAGGTCGTCGTGTGCGACAACGGCTCGACGGATGCCACGGCCGCCGTCGCCGAGTCGCACGCGTCCGCCCTGCCGAGCCTGCGGGTCGTGGACGCATCCGCCGCGCACGGCGCGGGCGGCGCGCGCAACATCGGCGTCGAAGCGGCGCGCGGGTCTGTCGTCGCCTTCTGCGACGCCGACGACATCGTCGACGACGGGTGGCTCGCGGGGATCGTCGCGGCCATGCGCGACCAAGACTTCGTCGGATGCACGTGGGGCATGTCGCGCTTGAACCCCGAGCACGCGGAGGGACTCACGATGGGCCCGACCTTCCGGCTCGAGACGCTCCCCCACCTCGCCTTCGCGGGCGCCGGGGCGATGGCCGTGCGCCGCGACGTCTTCCTCTCCGCGGGCGGCTTCGACACGTCGCTGCCGATCGGCGAGGACACCGACCTGAGCTGGCGCATCCAGCTCGCCGGCACGCCGCTGGGCGAGGCGCCGCAGGCGATCGTGCACATCCGCGAGCGCTCCGAGCTCGGCGCGACGCTGCGGCAGTGGTACCGCTACGGCCGCGCGGAGCGCCAGCTCCGCGCGAAGTTCGCCCACGTGCCCGCGCCGGTCGGCGCAGCGACGCCTGCCGGTCAGGAGACGGCAGGGCAGGCGGCCGAGCTCGCCGACAGCGCGAAGCGGAAGGTCCGCCGGCTCTTCCGGTTGCGCGGCTGGCGCGACGTCGCCCCCTTCCTGCAGCGCCAGGCGCGCCGCGCGGGACTGCGGTGGGGCCGCATCGACCGGAGCGTGCGGCCGTACGACGGACCGGGCTCGGCCCACGCGGAACGGGCGAAGGCGTGAGCGCCCCCGAGGTGTCGGTCATCGTGCCGGCGTACAACGCGACGGCGACACTCGGCGATCAGCTCGCGGCACTTCTCGCCCAGCCCGCCGACCACGAGATCGAAGTGCTCGTGTGCGACAACGGCTCGACCGACGACACCGCTCGGCTGGTGCGGAGGTGGGCCGAGCACGATGAGCGGGTGCGGCTCGTCGACGCGTCCGCGCGGCGCGGGCCGGCGGCGGCGCGCAACATCGGCGCCGCGGCCGCGCGCGGGCGCGTGCTGCTGTTCTGCGACGCGGATGACATCGTGGGCGACGGGTGGCTGGGGCGCATGGCATCCGCCCTCTTCGACGATGTCGAGGTCGCGGCCGGCACGCTCGAAGGACGCTCGCTCAACAGCGCCAACCGGTACTCGGTCAGCTGGGAGGTCTCGGGCGACATCCGCCTCGGGTTCTGGCCGCGGTTCCGCGCGACCGCGTCGAGCAACCTCGGCGTGCGCAAGGACGTGTTCGACGAGGCGGACGGCTTCGACGAGCTCCTCCTCACGTGCGAGGATCTCGACTTCTGCTGGCGCGTGCAGCTCGCCGGCCACCCCCTGGTGTTCCTCACGGACGCCGTGGTCCATTCCCGGCAGCGCGACGGGCTGCGGGCGGTGTTCCGTCAGGCGCGGTCGTACGCCGCGGGCACGCGCGCGCTGCGGCACAAGTACTCGGCGATCGCGGCCGCCGATGCCGATCCGCCCGCGGCGCCTGCCCCTGCCCTCTGCGAGGACGGCGCGGCAGTGAAGGACGCCGGGGACGCCGCATCCGGTCCTTCCCGCCTCCTCGCTCGCGCCGGACGCGTGTTCACGCGGACCGGCCAGGCCAACGTCGCGTGGCGGCTCGGCGAGGCGCTCGGGCAGCGGTTCGGCCGGATCGACCCCCGCATCCGGCCGCTGCCGGTCTCGCTCCTCGAGCGCCACCTGGCCGGCGGCCGTCAGTAGCGGATGTGCGTGCGCACGCTCACGTACTTCGCGAGCAGGTCCTTCACGGCGAGCGTCTCGTATTCGCGCTCGTCGAGCCCGTCGAGGATGCGGCGCAGCACGGCGGCGCGGTCGAACGCCGGCAGGCGCTGCCCCTCCTCGAGCTTCTCGGGGTCGCCGCGATGGTCGTGCAGGAGCAGGATCGCGCCCGGGAACACCCCCGCGAGCGACCGCTCCGCGACGGCCGACTCCTCGTCGTCGATCCAGTCGACGGCGTCGCCCGACCAGTTCACGAGGCGAAGGCCGAGCGCGCGGATGCCGACCGCCTGCGCGAGCGTGTGCTCGCCGTAGGGCGGGCGGTACGTGCGCAGCCGCGTGCCCGCGACGTCTTCGACGAGCGCCTTCGCATCGCGGATGCGGCGAACCGCCGTCAGCGCGCTCATCGTGAGGAGCGAGTCGTGGGTGTCGCCGTGCAGCGCGAGCTCGTGGCCCTCGTCGACGATCCGACGGACGATCCGCGGATGCTGCTTCACCTGCTGCCCGAGCACGTAGAACGTCGCCGCGCGCCCGCGCTCGGCGAGCAGCTCGAGGATGCGCGGGGTGTCGTCGGGGTTGGGCCCGTCGTCGTACGTCAGCGAGAGCGTGCGGTCGGTCGTGTCGACGCAGTAGGTGCCGAGCGGCGAGCTCGCGAACGACGGCACGAAGCGCGGGAGCGCGCTCTGCGCGGAGAACTCCCCGCCGACCATCTCACGGCCGCCCCACACGACCACCGGTCGCACGACGACCGCCTTCATCGCATCACCCCTGCGTCGCCGCCCGAGCCCCACGGACGGTCGATCGAATCCTAGCCGCCGGGGAGCCGTCGTCGGCGGCGAGCTCCGCGTACACGGCGAGGTAGCCGTCGGCCACGCGATCCCACCCGAACTCCTCGACGCGGGCTCTTCCCGCCGCCGCGATCCGTCGGGACGCGTCGGGGTCGCGCACCGCGCGCTCGAGCGCCGCGGCGAGCGCGCGCTCATCGAATGGATCGGCGAGCCACCCGTCGACGTCGTCGCGGATGATCTCCTCGGGACCGGCGTGCGAGGTCGCGATGACAGGCACTCCGCCGCGCCATCCCTCGAGCACGACGATGCCGAACGCCTCCGTGCGGCTCGGCGCGACGAGCGCGAGAGACCCGGCCACCGTCGGCCCGACGCTCCCGCGGCCGATCCGACCGGGAAGGTGCACGCGATCGCCCACGCCCCGTTCAGCGGCGAGTGCGAGCAGCGCGTCACGCTCGGGCCCGTCGCCGCCGATCACGAGGTGCACGTCCTCCGGCAGGTCGGCCGACGCGAACGCGCGCACGAGCAGGTCGAACCCCTTCGTGCGGACGAGTCGCCCGAGGGCGATGAAGTAGCGAGCGGGGAGCGGCGGGGCATCCGCACTCTCCTCGTCGAGATCGACGCCGTTCATCACGATCGCGGCATGTCCCGGCTCGAGCCCGAACCGCTCCTCCAGATCGCGCGCGGTGAACGACGAGACCGCGGTGACGGCGGCGGCACGACGGATGCCCCGCCGCAGAGCCCACCGCATGAGCGCCGATCCGCCGAACACGTCGTCGGCGTCGCCGAACGTCTCGCCGTGGCTGGTGATGACGAGCGGCAACCGCGCGAAGCGCGCCACCTCGGTCGCCCACGCCCCGTTCGGACCGAAGCAGTGCACGTGGACGACGGCGGGCCGGTCCGCGCGGAGCGCGCGTCGCCAGCGGAGGGCCGCGCGCGGCGCGCGCCACAGGAACGACAGCACCGCCCGCACCGAGCGGGCGGGCATCGGGGTGGGCAGCACGCGGAGGGGGATGCCGTCGTGTTCGGGCGGCACGTCGTCGCCGCGGTCCGCCGTCCAGATCGCGACCTCGACCCCGCGATCGCGCAGCTGCTCGGCGACGTGCCGGACGTGCTCCTCGACCCCGCCGACGCGGGGCAGGAACGAACTCGTGACGAGTGCGATCTCCGCCATGGCGTCTTCCCTCGCTACGCTCTCAACGACGCGCGGTCACCGCGCGTAAGCCCGACGGAGGTCCTGCACCATTCGCATCACATTCGCCACGATAGCCGTCGGCGCGCCCATGGGTCAGCAGGTGTACGAGGAGGAGATCGTCGCCCGCGCCGCCCAGGCCGCCGGAGAGGGCACGGTCGTGCGGCGCGAGATCGCGCGGTCGCTCCGCTCGGAGCTCGACGGCACCGTGCGGCTTCCGAACTGGATCACGAACCGTGCTCCGTCGGGCGTGCGGTCCGCCGTCGGGGCGATGCTCTACCGCGGCGCCGAGGTCGTCCACCGGATGGGACTCGGCATGCCGCCCGCGCGCGTGCCCGAGGTCATCACGATCCACGACACGGTCGCGTGGCGCTTCGACGACGAGTCGCCCCCCGAGCGCTTCGCCGCGCACGAGCTCCGCCGCGCCGCGGCCGTCATCGCTCCGTCGCAGTACGCCGCAGACGATGCCGCCGAGTTCCTCGGCCTCGAGCACGTGCACGCGATCTACAACGGCGTCGACCCCGTGTTCCTCGACGCCGAGCCGCTCAGCCCCGAGTCGCGTGCCGGGCTCGCCATCACCGGGCCTTACGTGTTGCACGCCGGAGGCGCCTCGCGGCGCAAGAACCTCGAGGCGCTCGCCGAGGCGTGGGAGGTCGTCTCGGCCGCGCGGCCCGACCTGACGCTCGTGCTCTCCGGCCCGCCGCACCCGCGACGCACCGCCCTGTTCGCGAGACTCCCCCGCACGCGGCTCGTCGGTCGCGTGCCCGCCGCCCTCGTGCCGGGACTGTTCGCGGGCGCGACGACGGTCGTCGTGCCCTCGCTCTACGAGGGCTTCGGGCTGCCTGCGCTCGAGGGAATGGCAGCCGGCGCGCCGGTCGTCGCGGCGCGCACGAGCGCGCTCCCCGAGGTCGTCGGCGACGCCGGGGTGCTCGTCGAGCCGACGGGCGCCGCTGTCGCGGAGGGCATCCTGTTCGCGGCATCCGATGACTCCGCCGTGTCGGCGATGGCCGCTCGCGGGCGCGAGCGCGCGCGCGAGTTCACGTGGGAACGCAGCGCGCGCGAGCACGCCGCCGTGTGGCGCCGGGTCTTCAGCGGATCCTGAGGGACTTCGAGGGATCCTGAGGCGCAGCGGGCCGTCTCGCTCTGACCAGGTAGATTCTTCTCTCGTGACGGTTCTTGGGGAGGCCGCGATCTCGGTCGCGGGATTGGGGAAGACGTATCGCCTGGGGGCGCTCGGCGAGCGACCGTCGACGGCCGCAGCGGCCGCGATCCAGTGGCTGCGCTCGACGGGCAAGGCGAAGTACACCCTGTTCGATGCGCTCGACGACGTGTCGTTCGAGGTGCCGCAGGGCGAGGCACTCGGCATCGTCGGGCGCAACGGCGCGGGCAAGTCCACGCTGCTGAAGCTCCTGACGCGGGTGACCGCGCCGACGCGCGGGCGCATCGAGCTGCGCGGGCGTGTCGGGTCGCTGCTCGAGGTGGGCACCGGCTTCCACCCCGAGCTCACCGGTCGCGAGAACATCTTCCTCAACGGCGCGATCCTCGGCATGACGCGCAAGGAGATCCTGCGGCGCTACGACGAGATCGTCGAGTTCTCCGGCATCGAGAAGTTCCTCGCGACGCCGGTCAAGCGCTACTCGTCGGGCATGTACGTGCGCCTCGCATTCTCGGTCGCGGCGCACCTCGACACCGAGATCCTCGCGATCGACGAGGTTCTCGCGGTCGGCGACGCCGAGTTCCAGCGCCGGTCGATCGCCAAGATGCGCGAAGCCGCGCAGGGCGGCCGAACGGTGCTCTACGTCAGTCACCAGCTGCAGACCGTGCAGGCGCTGTGCACCTCGGCGATGCTGCTGGATCGCGGCAAGCTCGTCTATTCGGGAACGGTCGACGGCACGCTCCAGGCGTATCGCGACAGCTTCGAGAGCTTCGCGCTCGCGCAGTCCGAAGCGAAGAACCGGCCCGGCAACGGCATGGTGCGCCTTTCGCGCGTCGCGATGGACGACGAGTTCGTCAAGTCCGGCGACGACATCGCGGTCGACTTCGAGCTGCCGCCGTCGAAGAAGCTCATCGGCACGTACTTCGTCTCGATGCACATCAACAACGACCAGGGCTCGGTAATCGCGCAATGCGACTCGCGCCTGGTCGGCAAGTGGTTCGATCCCAAGGAGGAGAACCGCGGCCGGCTCGTCATCCGCGACCTGTGGCTCAAGCCCGGCGTCTACACCGTCGACGCCTACGTGTGCCAGGCCGGCGTGCTCGACGCGTGGGAGGGCGCGTGGAAGTTCGAAGTGCTTCCCGACCTCCCCTACCCCGAGTTCGCTGAGTCCTCCAGCATCGAGAAGGGCCTCGTGTTCGTCGACTTCGAGTACGGGAAGGCGTGACATGGAACACCAGCCTCAGGTCACCGTCATCACGCCCCCCGGGCGCCTCAACATGCCCGATTGGCGCGAGGTGTGGCGCGCGCGAGAGGTCGCCGTGCGGCTCGCCCAGCGCGACATCATCGTTCGCTACCGCCAGACGATCCTCGGCTTCACGTGGGTGCTGCTCCAGCCCCTCGTGAGCGCGGGCGTCTTCACGATCGTCTTCAGCTACATCGCCGGACTCTCCACGGGCCCGACCCCTGCGTTCCTGTTCACGCTCGTGGGCATGCTCGCGTGGAACCTCTTCAACGGAGCGCTCGGCCGCTCCTCGAGCTCCATGGTGAGCAACCAGTCGCTGGTCCAGAAGGTCTTCTTCCCGCGCCTGCTCGTGCCGGTGTCGAGCCTCGCGTCGGTGCTGCTCGACTTCGCCGTCGGGCTCGTGCTGGCGATCGTGCTCATCGCCGTCTTCGGGATCGTCCCCGGCTGGGGCGTGCTGCTGCTGCCCGTATGGGCGCTGCTCATCGGCATCCTCGGCACCGGCCTGGGCCTGACGGCGGCCGCCTACCTCGTGAAGTACCGCGACGTCGGCTACGTGCTCCCATGGGCGCTCCAGATCCTGCTCTACGCGAGCCCGGTGGCCTACGCGGTCTCAGAGGTGCCGGAGAGCATCCGCTGGCTCTTCGAGCTCAACCCGGTCACGTGGTTCCTCGAGATCATGCGGTGGTCGCTGCTCGGGACCGAGCAGCCGCCGGTGTGGCAGATCGTCGCCCTCATCGTCGCCGCGCCGCTCGTGTTCCTGCTCGGCACGATCGTCTTCCAGAAGAACGAACGCGAGTTCGCGGACTTCATCTGAGATGCGCGTCTCGGCCTACATCCTCGTGGGGGACCCCAACCACCTCCGCGAGAGCGTGGCGTCCTATTACGACCACGTGGACCGGATCGTGTTGTCGTACGACGAGACGAGCACGTCGTGGACGGGCACGCCTCTGCCGGTCGACGAATGCCTCGCGACGATCCGCGAGCTCGACCGCGACGGCAAGTGCGTGGACGTCCCCGGGCGCTTCGCGCGGCTCGACGAGAACCCGCTCGACAACGACACCTTCCAGCGGCAGAGCGCGCTCGACGCGGCATCCGACGGCGCCGACTGGGTCGTCCAGCTCGACACCGATGAGGTCATGCTCGACCCCGCGCAGTTCTTCGCGTCCCTGCGGCGAGCGGACGCCACCGGCACGTCGGGGATGCACTATCCCGCCAGATGGCTCTACTCGCGCGTCGCGCCCGGGCGCTACCTCGAAGGATCCACGCGCTTCTGGCGGCCGGCGGCGTCATATCCCGGGCCCCTCGCGGTACGCGCGGGAACGCGCCTTCGGCAGGCCCGCCAAGCCGACGTGCCGCTCTACCGCGTCGACCTGAGGCCCTGGAACACCGACCCGTTCCACCCGCACAAGACCGTCGTGCACGAGGTCATCCGGCCGGAGAGCGCCGTGCTCCACTACTCGTGGGTGCGCGACCACGACACGATCCGCCGCAAGTTCGGCTGGTCGGGGCACACGCACGACTACTCGAGGCCGGTCGTCTACCGGCGGTGGGCGTCGCGGCAGCGGCATCCGCTGCGCACCGTCGTGCTCAACCCCCTGCGCCGTCGCGATTGGTACCGGCTCGTCGATGTCGCCGAACCGAAGGCGGCCGCGTCATGACCTTCTCCGTCAGCGTCGTCGTGATCACGTACGCGCGCCCGCAGTTCGTGCGCACGTGCCTCGAGCACCTCGGCCGGCTCGAGTCGCCGCCGCACGAGATCATCGTGGTCGACGCCTCTCCCGACGACCGCACGAAGATCCTCGTCGCCGAAGAGTTCCCGCACGTGCGGGTGCTGCGCAACGACCTCGGCCCAGGCACGATGCCCGAGTCCCGCCAGATCGGGTTCGCCGACGCGACCGGCGACATCGTCGCGTTCATCGACGACGACGCGTACGTCGACCCCGACTGGCTCGACGAGCTGCGCAAGCCGTATGCCGACCCCGCCGTCGTGGGTGTCGGGGGCCGCGCGTCGAACGGCATCAAGGGCGAGGAGACCAAGGGACTCGGCGAGATCGGGCGCCTGCTCCCGGACGGCCGGCTGACGGGCAACTTCGGCGCGAACCCCGGCCGCGTGATCGAGGTCGACCACCTGCTGGGCGCCAACATGTCGTTCCGCCGCTCCGCGCTCCAGGCCATCGGGGGCATCCGCGGAAACTACCCCGGCACGTGCCTGTGCGAGGAGTCCGACATCTCGCTGCGGCTCAAGCGCGCGGGCGGCACGCTCGTCTTCCAGCCCGCGGCGCTCGTGCGCCACGTCGCCGCGCCGTACACGAGCGGCGGCAAGCGCTTCGACCGCCGGTACCTGTACTACGCACGACGCAATCACATCGTGCTGCTCGCGCGCGTCTACGGCTGGGGTCACCCGCTCGTGCGCCGCTACGTGTGGTCGACGATCCGCGCGCAGAGCGACTACGTGTGGGAGATGCTCGTCCGCTTCGGCCCGCGCATGGCCGACGGGTCGCGTCGCCCTTTCGTGCGGCGGATCACGTCGCCCGTCATCCTGACCCGCGCGGTCGCCGAGCTCGCCGGCCTCGTCGCGGGCTTCCCGGCAGGGTGGATCGCTCGCCGCCGGGACCGGGCCATGGGAGTCGGCTGACCCGAACGGTATCTTTGTCGCATGTCCGATGGAACGGGCAGATCGCTGGGGGAATCAATGACCGCTGTTGACGCAGACACGGCGCGCGCGTCGCTCGCCGCGGCGCAGGGGGGCGCGGTGCCGGTGCGCGCCTTCACGCCGTCCGACCTGCGCTTCACGTTCGACGAGACGGTCGAGGGGTTCCGCCACCAGTACGACCGCGACTTCCAGCTCTTCGTGGTGTGGCACAAGGCCCGCCCGCACGACGACGCGATCCTCGACATCGTCCGCGAGGACTTCGACGTGCTCGGCGAGTTCGAGATCACGTGGTCCGACGAGCGCGCCATCCGCAACTTCGAGCGCCTGTACGGCGACCCGCTGTGGGGCGTCTCGACGAAGCACGAGGACGTGGGTACGGGCTCGTTCCTGTTCGTGATCGCCGAGGATCCGGAGCCGGTCTACCGTTACCGTCGCAACGTGTCGGGCTTCGTCGAGCTCACGAACGTGCACGCGGCGAGCGCCAAGAAGGCGGCCCGTGCGCTCGCCGGCGGCTACACGGTGCACTCCAGCAACAACATCCGCGAGTTCTTCCGCGACGCGGCCCTCCTCATCGGCACCGAGCGGCTCCAGGAGGTGCTCCACCCCGCCTCGCCGCGCGACGAAGTGGTGCGCGAGGAGATCCGCGCCGACCTCGTCGGCGACACCGGATGGGCGAGCCTCGACGAGCTGTGGGCCGTGCTCAGGCTCGCGTGCGAGTACGTGGTGCTGCGCAACTTCGAAGACATACCCGGCATCATCGCGTCCGACCCCGAGATCGACGTCCTCGCGCGCGAGCAGCGCGACTTCGCCGCGGTCGTGAATGCGACGCCGCGCCACGGCGAGGTCGCGGGGGCGGCGTTCGCGACGACCGTCGACGGCGGCGAGGTCATCTTCGACATCCGGTGGGTCGGCGACGGCTACATGGACGCCCTGTGGCAGAACGACGTGCTCAAGCGGCGCGCGTGGCTCGACGGGAAGGTCGCGATCCCTCGTATCGACGACCACTTCTTCTCGCTCCTGTACCACGCCAAGCTCCAGAAGGCGGCGGTCAAGCCCGCGTACGTGCCTCGTCTGCAGGGGCTCGCGCGTCAGCTCGACCTGCCCGACGACCTCGTCGCGCACGTGACGGACGACGACGCCGCGGTGCGGCTGCTCGACGGGTTCCTGTCGGGCCACGGATACTCCGTGCCCCGCGCGATCGACCGAGCGGTCCACCGCAACGACGCCCTCATCGACCAGCTCGGCCGCACGACGATCCAGCCGACCGCGTACGCGGCGGCAAAGCGCGAGCTGTACGTCTCCGCGCGGTTCTCCCGCAGGGGGGAGCGCGCCGCGAACTCGCGCATCCTGCGCGGCGGGTTCCACCTGCTCCGCCGCATCCGGAACCTTCTCCGCCCGAAGAGATCATGACCGCCTCCGACATCGAAGAACCGCCCCGCCCGCGCACGCTCGCGCCGCTCGGCCGCACCGTCTACGAGGACCCCGGGGTCCGCCGGACGCTCCTCAGCCGCGTTCTCGGGCGCGCGAAGATGGTGCGCCTGTACGGCACGCCGATCACGTGCACGTTCGTCAAGAGCGCCGACCACTCCGTCACGGTCTTCTCGAAGATCCGCGGGCAGGAGGTCGTCGGCAAGTACTTCCTGCGCACCGAGATCGGGCGCGCGAACCTCGCGGCGGAGCGCCGCAGCCACGAGCTGTTCGGCGATCGGCCGTGGCGGATGCCGGTCGTCAAGTGGCACCGGCAGGGCTTCTCCGTCCCCCGCCTGTCCGACGGAGCGCGCCTCGATGTCGCGAGCGAGAAGATGACCCGCGACGAGCGGCTCGACATCAGCGCCACGGCGCTCGACGTGCTCCTCGAGATGTACATGGCGGGATACCTCCACGGAGACCTCCAGCCGCACAACATCTGGCTGCTCGAGGGGCGCCCCGTCGCGACGGATTTCGAGACGTCGGGTCCGCGCACCCAGGGAATCCCCTTCCTCGAGTCAGGCGACATCACCGGCCACGACCCGAACCCGCGGCGCCGCAAGATCGACACCGCGTTCGACCCGGAAGACAAGTGGTCGTTCCACTACGTCCTGGGCGTGACGCTCGAGCAGGCACTCGAGACCCTGCGCGCGCGGCTCGAGCAGGCCGGCACTCCGGAGGCCCGACGCAAGCTCGCCGTCCTCGACGGCGCCCTCCCCGAGCAGGACGAGGCGTGACGAGCCTGCTCGTGCGGCGGCGCGACCTCGAGGCCGTCCCACCGCCGGCAGGCGAGTTCCGCAGCGTGCGCTACGGCAAGGGGTTCCTGCCGTCGTGGCTGTTCGCATCGTTCGGCACGCACTGCGTCGACACGCACGAGCGGGTCGTCTCACTCACCTACGACGACGGGCCCAATCCGCGCGACACACCCCGCATCCTGGACCTGCTGGCGGAGCGCCGGGCCACCGCGACGTTCTTCGTGCTCGCGGAGCCGGCGGCGCAGCATCCGGACATCGTCCGTCGCATCGTCGTCGAAGGGCACGAGGTCGCCCTCCACGGACTGAACCACCGCGCGCTCACCGAGCTGACCGACCGCGAGGCGCTCGACAGCATCCGCCGCTCGCGCGCGACGGTCGAAGACATCGCGGGCGTGCCGGTCCGGCTCTACCGTCCGCCCTACGGCTCGCACACGCTGCGGCAGGCGTGGGGCATCCGCCGCCTCGGCCTCGAGCTCATCATCTGGTCGGGCGACGCGCTCGACTGGCTGCATGACACCGAAGCGGCAGTCGCGGAGCGGGCGATCGCGGGCATCTTCCCCGGCGCGATCCTGCTTCTGCACGACGCCCGCGCCGATCCGGAGCGCCTCGCGCCCGGCGAGCGCCTGCCCGAGTTCGACCGCGCCGACGTGCTTCGCCGCGTGCTCGACGCGATCGACGAGCGGGGCTACACGACCGCGACGACGAGCGAACTCCTGCACGCGCATCCGAACGTCAAGAGCATGTCGCGCGAGTCGCTGTTCCGATCCTGAATCGACGGCGACGGATGCCCCGCCCCCGCGTCACCCGTTCGACGAGGCCCACGAGCGCCCGTCCGCCGCGAGCTGCGGCGCGTTCGGATCGCGGCGGCTCATCACGCGACCGACTCTGAGACCGAGCCGACGTGCGTAGGGCGCGAGCTCGATCGGCGAGCGGATGATCCGCCCGAGCTTGCGCGGGATGCGGGCGGCGCGGCGGAGGACCCTCCCGACGCGGCCCTCGGGGCGCGCGGGGGCGGGCGGCGCGGCATCCGTCGTCTGTTCCGCGTCCTCGGTGCCCGGGTCGCGCCACGCGGGCGTCGACGGCAGTTCGGCGCCCGGGTGGGGCGGACCGGGGGGATGCTCGGCGAACACACGCTCGTACTTGTGGGCGAGGCGGCGGTGGAGGCTCCCCCACCCGTACGCCTGCCGGTAGACGCCGCGCAGCGTCGGGCGGTGGCGCACGTGCACGACCGCGTCAGGGTTACCGATGAGGCGGTGCCCGGCGAGCTGGAGCCGCCAGCTCAGGTCGAGGTCCTCCGCGGCGCTCATCGTCTCGTCGAAGCCGCCGACCTCTTCGAAGGCGGCCTTGCGCACGCCCATGTGCCCCGATCCCACCATCGGGTACTGGGGCATGCGCGACGTCGGGTACATCATGCCCTCGGCCGCGCGGAACTCCTCGGGGAAGCTCGGGTTGAGCCGCCGGTGCTCGATGCGCGACGCGACGAACGGCGCCTCGAGCAGCGATCCGTGCATCTGCGAGATCCAGTCGTCGGCGATCACGTCGTCCGCGTCGCAGAACACGAGGAACTCGCCGCGCGCGTGCGTCACGCCGATGTTGCGCGCGGCTCCGGGGCCCCGGCGAGCCGACGCGTCGATCACGCGCATCATCGGCAGCCGCTCCGTCCATGCGTGCGCGAGGGCGACCGTGCCGTCGGTCGAGCCGTTGTCGCACAGCAGGATCTCGAAGTCGACGTCGCCCACCTGCCGCTCGAGTGCGGCGAACTGCTCCGCCAGCGTCTCCTCGGCGTTGTACGCCGCGATGACGACGCTCACAGCCGGTCGATCGCTCGACATGGACACCCCGCTCCCCAAGACTCCGGTCCACGCGCCCCAGGCCTCGGCGCCGCACACGTCAGCGTACAGTGCACCCATCGCGGCGCGGGTGGCGGGGCACAACCGGTATCTTGGGATCGAGCGCGTGAGGACGCGAGAGGTCTGTCGGGGTGCTGGGGGCTGCGTGACATCGGTTGACGTCGCACCGCACGTGTCGGTCATCATCGCCGCCTACAACGCGGAAGAGACCCTTGACGCCCAGCTCGACGCGCTGGAGCGTCAGACCGCCGACTTCCCCTTCGAAGTGCTCGTGTGCGACAACGGGTCGACGGACGGCACGGCAGCGGTGACTCATCGCCGATTGGAGCGGATGCCGCACCTGCGCCTCGTCGACGCATCCGCCACGCGGGGCCCGGGTGCCGCCCGGAACGCGGGCGCGCGCGCTGCGCGCGCACCGTTTCTCGCGTTCTGCGACGCGGACGACGTCGTGTCCGATGACTGGCTCGCGCTCATGCACGCGTCGCTGTCCGAGGCTCCGTTCGTCAGCGGCACCTCGCGCCGGCCAGAACTGAACTCGCGGCCCGAGAACCCGACCTACTTCGACTGGTCGCTGTACCGGATGCCGTTCTTCCCGTACCTCGCCGGAGCGGGCGCCGGCAACATGGGCATCCACAAGGCCGTCTTCGACGAGGTCGGCGGGTTCGACGAGACGCTGCGCACAGGCGAAGATCTCGACCTGTGCTGGCGCGTGCAGCTCGCCGGCTATCCGCTCATCGCGAACAGCTCGGCGATCGTGAACGTGAGCAACCGCGCAGGACTGCGCGCGACGATGCGCCAGGGTTTCGGGTACGGCGCGGGCGACAAGAGACTCACGTACAAGTTCGCGCGCGTCGCGGAGGCGTACGAGGCGCGGCCTCCGATGCCGGACGTCGACGAGGCGGCGGGGGGTGAGGCATCCGGCTCTCCCGCCGCAGGGGATGCGGACGGCGGGTCGCAGGGGATGCGGGACAGGATCGGGGCACTCGTCGCACGCGTGCTCCGGAAGTTCCGGCGCAGGCCGCGAACGTCGGATTTCACCGAGATCACGCTGAAGATCGCGACCGCGCTCGGATTCCGGTTCGGACGCATCGACACCTCGGTGCCGCAGGTCGAACCGCCCGAGAAGCTCCCCGGCTGAGCGCGGGTCGCGTCGATGCTCACGTGTGCGGCGGCGACGGCGTCCGCTCGGTGATCGCTCTCGCGACACGGCGCAGGCGGTCCGCGCTGGGCGCGTCGACGGGGTTCTGGAGCGCCGTCACCTCATGCAGCAGCAGCCATGCGGCCGCCTCCGCGCGATCGAGCACCGCGGATCGCTCGTCGGCCAGCACGGCGAGTGGCCCGGTGATCTCGCCGTCGATGAAGGCGGCAACCGCCTGCGAGAGGTCGACCCGGCGCTCTCGCTGGTGGACGCTCAGTGCCGCCTGCAGCGGGTCGATGAGCAGCGGACTGCGCTGCTCGAACCTGATCCAATCGACGACGTGACACTTCCCTTCCTCGTCGAGCAGCACATTCTCGAAGAGAAGATCGCCATGCGTCGGCCCCACCGGCAGTCGCATCTCACCGCGCCGCAGGAAGTGGTCGCGCAGGACATCGCATCCGGCCTCGGTGACGTTGCCGGGCAGGTGCGGATGACGTACGCGAGCGAACAGGTCGGTGTCTCGGATCGGGGCGTATTCCCAATCGGGAATGGAACGCAGCATCTGAGCGATCACTCTGCCGAGGTCGCGCGGTGTGACTGACGTGGCGGTGATGCGCGGCGACTGGATCGCGATCGCCGAACCGACCCTCAGCTCGCTCACCGGCATCGGGACAGCCCCCGCGAACGGGCTGCGCGAGCCTGACTCAGTGCGCGCGACCTCCTTCGCGACGCTCGCATCCTGTCCTTCGCTGAGAGCGAGCTTCACGAAGCCCCGAGGACCCATGAGCGCAACTCGCCAGGTCTCACGCGGAATGATCTCGGCGTTCTCCCCGACGAGACGCTCGACGAGCGTCGTCGTGGTCGTACCGGTCCGGTGCGCGACGACAGCGGCGCGTGGCGCGAGAGCCGTGACCATGCCGAACCCGGCGGCGAGGTGACGGACGCGCTCGTGCGCGTCCCGCGGGACGAGATCGCGAAGCGCACGACGGGCGGCAGCCGGCGACATGAGCCTCGGCAGGAGGGCGAAGTCTCGCGCGGGCACCAGCAACGTCTGCCGACGAAGTCCGGCATCGCGGAGGCCGGGATCCCAGGGAGCACGCAGATCGCGTATGCGCAACTCGGCGAGCGCCGCCCGCAGCCGCGCCGCTCGGCCGGTGCCGGCGTGCCGGTCGAACGCCGCGAAGACCGGATGCCGCAAGGCGATCACGATCGCGGCGCCCGGGGCCGCGACGCGTGCGAGCTCCGCCAGGCGGCGCCGGATGTCGGATTGGTCGCGTCGTCCGGCACTCTGCCGCAGATCGTAGAACACCGTCGCGAACGCGCCGTCGGGGAACGGCAGCGGAGCGTCCGCCTCGAGGTGCACGCCTCGACGGGGGGCGTCAGCGCGCAGCAAGGCCGCGGCGTGCAGGCGAGCGTACACGTCGTCCACGATCGTCACGCGTGCACCCAAGTGCTCGAGGGCCGCCGGGAGCGTTGCCCACGGCGTGCCCACGAGGAGCACCTCCGTCCCACTCAGGCCGGCGCCGGCATCGGCCGACCCACCCTCGGTCTCGCCGCGGGGGCCATCACCGAGCGCGGCGAGCGCGACGAGTGCCGCGGGGCGCGCGTCGAGAAGGCGAGCTGCGACCTCGCTCGGCGATGACCGCAGGGCCGCCTCCAGCTCGTCGGGCGTCGTCGTCCCGGCGATGGCGTCGATGAGCGACTGCGGTACGCCGCTCCACTCCGCGTCACGGTCGGCGACGAGCTCGACACCGCCGTCACCGACGTCCATATGCGAGTCCACGAAGCCACCGTCCGTTCCCCAGACTGCCCGGCGTGAGCCGGCACCATCATCTCAGGGTACGGCGAGAGCGGCGACCTCCTGCGCGGTCAGCGCCCGGTCGTCGAGGAACACCTCGTCGACGGCGCCGCGCAGCGGGAAGCCGCCGCCGGGCTGGTCGCCGAAGGCGAGGGCCGACGTGTTCGATGCCACGGCGGCAGGACCGGGCGCCGACGCCTGCAGCGCTCCGTTGACGAAGATTCGGATCGTGATGCCGTCGTACGTCGCGGCGAGGTGCACCCACGTCGATCCGGAAGTCGGGTAGGCCGTCGTCGCGTTCACGCGATAAGTGTTGCCCGAGGTGGCCTCGTTGAGACGGAAGAACGCGAGCCCGTTGCTCGCGAGGGCGAGCTCGTAGCCGTCGACCGAGCCGATCACCGACTTCTTCGCGATGTACTGCGTGCCCTGACGCTCGGGCTTGACCCAGGCGGCGATCGTCAGTGCGCCCGTGAGATTGATCGCCTGGGCGTGCGGCACGGTGACGCGGCCGTTCGTTCCGTCGAAGCGCAGTGCGCTGCCCTTCGCGCCGGTGACGCGCGTCACGCCGCCGCTCGCGGTGCCCGCGATGCCGGTGGTGCTCGTGACGGTCGTGCCGGATGCCTCCTCGAACGACCACAGCGCGACCTCGTCACCGACCGGGGCGGTGGGAGTCGGAGTCGGGGTCGGAGTCGGAGTCGGTGTGGGCGTCGGCGTCGGGGTCGGAGTCGGCGTGGGCGTCGGAGCGGGCGCCGAGCCCGCCGTGAACAGCGCCTCGACCTCGGTGGCCGACAAGGCTCCGGAGTACACGCGCGCCTCGTCGATGCGCCCGTCGAACGCGAAACCGCCCGCCGGCTGGTCGCCGATCACGAGAGGCAGGCTGTTCTTCGCGATCGAGGCCGGACCGGCCCCCGACGCGACCTGCGCACCGTCCACGTACAGGCGGATGGTCGATCCGTCGTACACGCCCGTCAAGTGAGTCCACGATCCCGTCGGGACGGCGGCCGGGGCGTTGACCCGGAAGGTGTTCGAGTTCGTCTTCTCATTGAGGCGGAAGAACGGCCGTCCGTTGCTCGCGATCGCCAGCTCGTACCCGTCGGTCGTCGAGCCGTCCGCCTTCTTCACGACGTACTGCGTCTTGGTGATGTCGGGGCGGACCCAGGCCGAGACGGTCAGCGGTCCGCTGATGTCGAGGGAGGTGGCATCCGGCACCGTCACACGCCCGATCGTGCCGTTGAAGTCCAGCCCGCCGCCGAGCTTGCCCGTGACGCGCGCGACGCCCGCACCGAGCGTGCCGTTGTTGCCGAGACCCGACGCGTCCGTGGCCGTCGACCCGGAGGCCTCGTCGAAGCTCCACACACCCGCCGCGACCGGCTCCGGCGGCGTCGTCGGAGTCGGGGTCGGCGTGGGAGTGGGCTCCGGCGTCGGCTCGGGAGTCGGCGTCGGCTCGGGCGTCGAGCCACCCGCGGTCGAGCCTGTCGTGAACAGTGACTGGACATCGGCAGCCGACAGGGCCCGCGAGTACACGCGTGCCTCGTCGATCCGCCCGTCGAAGGCGTAGCCGCCCGCGGGCTGGTCGCCGATCACGAGGGGCAGGTTGTTCGTCGCGATCGACGCCGGGCCCGCGAGGGTCGCCACCTGGGTGCCGTTGACGTACAGCCGCATCGTCGAGCCGTCGTAGACGCCCACGAGGTGCGTCCACGTCGAACCGTTCGCCGGGATCGCGGACGGCGCGTTCACGCGGTACGTGTTCGAGCTCGTCTTCTCGTTGAGGCGGAAGAACGGCCGGCCGTTGCTCGCGATCGACAGCTCATAGCCGTCCGTCGCGTAGCCGTCGGCCTTCTTGACGATGTACTGGGTCTTGGTGGCATCGGGGCTCACCCACGCCGAGACCGTGATCGGCCCGCTGATGTCGAGGGCCGCGGCATCCGGCACCGTCACCCGGCCCGACGTGCCGTTGAAGTCGAGTCCGCCGCCCAGCCTGCCCGGCACTCGGGTCACACCGGAGCCGACCGAGCCGTCGTTGCCGAGGCCGGACGCGTCCACAGCGGACGAGCCGGATGCCTCGTCGAAGCTCCAGAAGCCGGCCGCGCCGGGCTCGACCGGCTCAGCCGGAGTGGTCGGCGTCGGGGTCGGCGTGGGCGTCGGGGTCTCGCCCGACGCGGACGCGAAGAGCTCCGCGATCTCAGCCGCCGACAGCGAGCGGTCGTACACGCGCACGCCGTCGACGCCGCCGTCCAGGGTGTAGCCGCCGCTCGGCTGGCCGCCGATCATGAGCGGCAGCGAGTTGTCGGCGAGGGAGGGCGGACCCGCCATGCTCGCGACCTGCGCGCCATTGAGGTACAGGCGCATGATCGAGCCGTCGTACGTGCCGACGATGTGCGTCCAGGTCGAACCGTCGGCCGGGGTCGCCGCGGGCGCCTGCAGGCGGTACGCGTTGTCGTACGTCGCTTGGCTCAGGCGGAAGTACGGGCGACCGGACGACGCGAAGCTGAGCTCGAATCCGTCGACTCCGCCGCCGTCGGCCTTCTTCACGACGTACTGCGTGTCGACCTTGTCGCTGCGCACCCACGCCGCGACCGTGAGCTGGTCGACGTCGTGGAACGCGGCGCTGTCGGGGATCGAGACCCGGCCGCTCGCCCCGTCGAGGTCGAGCGCGCTTCCGCCGCCGACGCCGGGGATCCACGACGCGGTGCCGAGCACCGTGCCGTCGTGGCCCCACACCGACGAGTCCGCGACCGTCGTGCCGGCGCCCTCGTCGAGCTCCCATGCGCCGATGAGGCTCGCGTCCTCGGCGACGGCGACGCGCACTGTGGCCGTGTTCGACCACAGCGTGCCGGCGCGCACGCGGTACGTGAAGGAGTCGACGCCCGTGAAGCCGGTCGCCGGGGTGTAAGTGAAGCCCGTGACGCCCGCCAGCGAGACGGAGCCCGACGCGGGCTGCGTGACGATCTCGGCCTGCTCGACCGGGTCGCCGGCTGACACGTCGAACAGACCGGACACCGCGGTGCCCGGCGCCGTGGAGGCGGTCACGTCCTCCGCGGTCGGCGCACCGGGGTGCACCCAGGCGAGCGAAGCCGTGCCGGTCGACGACGAGCCGCCCGCCATGGCGAGCACCGACCCGCCGACGTTGCGCTTCGTGCTCGTGATGTTGTTGTACGAGCCGTCGAGCACGACGTCGGGGTTGCCGGAGAAGCTCAGGTCGGACAGCGTCGTGACCTTCTCGAGCATGTCGTCGAGCTGCTCGCTCGCGGTGTAGACGACGCGCAGCGTGCCGGTGGCCTCGTCGATGAGGACGTTGGGTCGCGTGCCGCGGCGGTCCACCTCGCGGATCGGGTCCCACGCGCCGTTCGGCCGGCGCACGAGCAGGCCGATCACGGTGCGGTTCGCGGAGTCGTACGACGTCTTGATCGCGACGTACAGGGTGCCGTTCGAGCTCACGGCGGCGTTCATGTGGTCATCGGCCATGCCGTTGCCCACGTTGAGGGCGGATGAGCCCGCCGGGACCTCGTCGGCGGTCCACGTCGAGGGCGACGCGCCATCGACGTGCGTGCGGAAGCCGAAGCGCTCCGTGTTCTGGTTCGACCAGAACACGCCGATGCGCCCGGGAAGCGCCACGACCAGCGAGATGTCGTCGTCGGCGATGCCGCTCGCGACGGTGATCGGCGACGAGAACGACGAGTACGGGGCATCCGCCCAGCGCACCTGGATCTGGCTCGAGGTCTCGGTCGAGAGCCACATGCGGCCGGTGCTGTCGAGGTCGATCGTGGCGGTCTCGCTGCCGGGGAGCGAGACCGAGGTCGCGGTCGTGCGCGACGACCACGGGACGTAGCTGTGCGCGTCGGCGTCGTACTGCAGCGACACGAGGCTCGTCGACGGCCCGTGGAGCAGGATGTGGACGACCTCGCCGCTCTGCAGGACGTCGGCGCGGACGTCCGTGCGGTCGGACACCTTGTGCACGGCGGACCACACGCCGCCGTCCCGGCGCCACACCCACGTGCCGGGCGCCTGCGAGCTGGCCGACGCGAGCACGGCCCACCACGACCCGTTCGCGTTCCACAGCTTGGACTGCGGCTTCTCGCCCGTGGTGCCCACGAGCGGGATCTCGGGCGCGCTGTACGCCGGCTCGACCGCGGCCGCGGTCGTGACAGGCTGCCACGAGAGAACGACGAGACCCGCCTGGGGGTCCCCCTCTTCGGCGGTGACCTCCACGAAGTACGTGGCCGACTCCTCGACCTCGACCGTCACCTCGGCCGTGTCGAGGTCGCCGGCATCCGTTCCCGAGCCGATGACCGGACCGTCGGGCGCCTCCTCGCGCACCGCGATCGCGGTGTCGATCTCGCTGCCCACCGTGGAGAAGCGGACGGGACCGGTCTTGGGCGCGACGTACTTCCACCACAGCGAGCCGGCAACGGTCTTCTGCCCGCCGGGCCCCGACTGCGAGTACGGGAAGTTGGCGCCGATGTCCTGTCCGACCTCGCCGCCGATGTCGCGAGCCTGTTGCGGGTCGGCGCCGATGATGACGTCGGGATCGGGGTGCGACTCGGTGTCGGCGGCGAGCGCGGGTTCGGGCGTGCGGGAGCCGGGCCAGCCGGTCAGCGAGACGGTGAGCGCGCCCACAGCGACGACCGCCGCAAGCGGGATCGCCCAGTGCCGCACGCGCAGGCGGCGGCTCTTGCCGTTCGCCTGCTCCCCAGACCCCTGCTCGCCACCGTGCACGCGAACCACATCCCCCAGACAGGTGACCCCAGTCACACTCGCGTCG
Organism: Microbacterium immunditiarum; assembly: GCF_013409785.1. NCBI lineage: Bacteria > Bacillati > Actinomycetota > Actinomycetes > Micrococcales > Microbacteriaceae > Microbacterium > Microbacterium immunditiarum. Next base: position 829,387 of record NZ_JACCBV010000001.1, on the reverse strand, counting down.
CGAAACCCCAGTCGCAACTCGCTGCATTGTACACGCCACCCACCGACTCCCGCGACGGTCCGGGCGTACCGGGTGCCACGGACGGGACTCGGGACGGTTCACGGATGCCGCGCCACGCGGCCCCGCGTCAGCGGCGACGGCGCCCGCGGGCGCGCTCGACCACCTCGTCCCAGACCCCTTCGACGACCGCGGCCGTGCGCTCGATGCCGAAGCGGTCGGCGGCGTCCGCCTGCGCGTGACGCGCGGCATCCGTCGATTCGGCACGGTGCTCCAGCGCCCAGCGGATCGCCCGCGCGAGCGCCTGGGCATCGCCGGGCTTCACGAGCAGACCCGACTGGGTGCGGCGGACGCCGTCCGCGATCGGCTCGCCGCCCGCGCTCGCGGGGTCGAGGATCTCGGGCACTCCCCCGGCATCCGTCGCCACGACCGGCACGCCCGAGAGCATCGCCTCGACGACGATCTGCCCGAAGGGCTCGGGCGTGGGCGACGCGTGCACGAACAGCCCCAGTCGGCGCAGCTCGCCCGGCACGTCGCTCGACCACCCGGCCCACTCGACGCGCGAGGCGAGCAGTTCCGACTCTGCGGTACGGCGGCGCAGCGCCTCTTCGTCGTCGCGATCCTCGAACAGCGCTGCGCCCACGATCCGGAACCGCACGTCCGGCAGCGACCGCGCCACGATCTCGGCGGCGTCGAGGAACTCGGCCTGCCCCTTCGTGCGGCTCACCCGGCCGACGATGCCGACGGGCCCGTCGCGCCCGTCCGACACCTCACGGTGGAAGGCGGATGCGTCGACCCCCGGATACGCGACGGTCGTCCTGCCCCGGCCCGAGCGCCCCAGCGTCTGGGCCGTCGCACGCGAGTTGGCGACGACGCGGCGCGGGCCGACCCGGGCGAGCATCCGCATGGCCGCGGCGACGGGAGCGGGCAGGTAGTCGGACGCGAGGCGATCGTGGAGGTGCCACACCCACGGCGTGCGCGTGCCCGGTGCGGTGAACGCGAGGAGCACCGCCGCCTTGAGCGAGTTCGCGACGATGAGATCGGGCTTCTCGGCCCGGACGTGCGCGCGCAGCCGGCGCGCGGTGCGCAGCGTGTCGCCCGCGTTGCGCAGCACCGCGAACGGCGAGGCGATCGTGCGGTCGCGCGTGACGCGCACCAGCCGCCCCGCGTCGAGCATCGAGACGAGCACGCCCCCGTCGTTGAGTCGCTGGACGAGATCGCCATCTTCGAGCGTCGTGACCTGCACGGCGAACCGGCCGGCGTCGAGGGCGCCGATGAGCCGGAGGAGGGCGGTCTCGGCACCGCCGACGTCTCCCGTGTGCGTCAGCACGAGGACGCGCCGGGGCGGTGGGACGGTGTTCACGGCTTCCCCTCCCTGTCGCGGCGCTGGGGCCACCCTAGCCGTCCCGGTGTCGGCGCCTCGGCGCGGTCCGTACCATTGGTGGCGTGACCACATTGCGGGCTGGGGTTCTCGCGCGCGCGTTCCGGCTGAGGAACGCTGCCCGCATCGTCCTCGGCGTGGCCGCTCTGGCCCTGCTCGGGCTCGCGGTGGGGCTCGTCGCGACGATCCAGACCGACTTCGCGATCCCGTTCGCCATCATCGTGCTCCTCATCGGGGTGGCGGCGGTCGACCTCTCGCTCATCCCCGTGCTGGCGGTGCCCGCGTCGATGGCGGTGATCCGGGTCGGGCCCATGAGCGCGGCGGACCTCGTCCTCGGCCTGTGCTCGATCATCGCGCTCCTCCTGCTGCGCGGACGCGGTGCCATCGCGCTCCAGCCGCTCGTGTGGGCCGGCACGTGCTACCTCGCTCTCTCCACGCCGCAGCTCCTTCTCAACCAGTACCCCGCCAACTACATCGAGTGGGCGCACGAGATCGCACTCGTGCTCGGCAGCCTCGTCGTCGGGTTCGTCGTCGGCCGCGAGGGCCATGCGCGCCTCGCCCTCGGCCTCTACGTCGGCATCTGCTGGGTGCTGGCGGTCTCCGCGATCGCGACGTCCTTCAGCAACGGCTTCACGCCGGTCTACCTCGGCGAGCTGCACAAGAACGCGCTCGGCGCGATCCTCATGATCGGCTCGCTCATCGCGTTCGCCAATCCGCCGTGGCTGGACTGGCGCCCCATGTTCGGGTACGTGAGCTTCGCCGTGTTCGGAGCGGGAATGCTCGCCGCCCAGTCGCGACAGGCGCTCATCGGCGCTCTCGTCGGCGTGCTCATCATCGGCCTGCGACCTCGCTTCCACAACGGAAAGCGGTCGCGCTGGATGTGGCTCATCCTCATCCCGGTCGCGTACTTCGTGTGGGCGGCGGTCATGGAGCAGCTCGAGTCGGGTGACGAGTTCAACTCGTCGAACCAGCGCCTGAGCTGGTACAACGACTCCTTCAAGGTGTGGCGGCAGTCGCCGCTGTTCGGCGTCGGCCACCGGTGGTGGACGACCGGCCACACGGGATACTCCGGCTTCCAGCCGCCGAATGTGCTCCTCGAGGTCTTGACCACGGTGGGCCTCCTCGGCCTCATCGGCTTCCTGGCCATGTTCGGCGCCGCCATCTGGATCCTCGCGAAGATGAACCCCGTCTACGGGACCCTGGCCCTCGCCGTGGTCGTCGGCCGGTTCGCGCAGGCGCAGTTCGACATCTACTGGGTCGCCGGGCACGCCTCGATCCTGTGGATGATCGCCGGCATCTGCGTCGGCGTGGAGGCGCGAGACAAGGCGAACGGCGTCGTGCGGACGCCGGCACCGATCCAGACCGTCTTCCGGCGCACGCGAGGCGTGCGCATATGACGCCGTCGATCATCCACGCGATCACGCCAGGCGATCACTTCTCTCCGCGCACGGGCTCCGCGATCCCCACGGTCGTCGACGGGCTGGCGTCGGCCGCGGCATCCGATGCGTCGTCGCCGTGGCGTCACGCCGTCCTCGTCGACGCGTCCACCTACCGTCCCCGGTACCCGAGTGCCGAGCTCATCGAGTACGCCGGCGCCGCCCCTCCCGGCTTCGTCGCGCGCGCGGCCGACGCCGCCGCAGGCCGGCTCGGGCTTCCCCGCCGCGGAGCGGCGCGGGCGTGGAGCCCTCTCGCCGCCGCGCTCGCGGATCGCCCTGCATCCGTCGTCATCGGCCACAACGCACTCGTGCTCCCCCGCCTGCTCCGCGGCTCTCCTCACCGCGTCGTGCTCTACGCGCACAACGACCTGCTGCGCACGGTCACCCGCCGCGAAGCCGACCGCACCCTCGGCGATGTCGCCGCGATCGTGTGCGTGAGCGCGGACCTCGCCGCGCACACCGCCGAGCAGCTTCCCGCGTCGCTCGCGTCCCGCGTCCACGTCGTCGACAACGGCGTCGACACGGCGCGCTTCTTCCCCGCGCCGCACGGCGACGACGAGCCGGGCCGACCGCTGCGCGTGATGTTCGCCGGCCGCGTGTTCGCCGACAAGGGGCCGGACGTGCTCGTGCGCGCGGCCGCCCTTCTGCCGGCCGGCCGATTCGAGTTCACGATCGTCGGCAGCATCGGCTTCGATCGGAGCGCCCCGCAGTCGTCGTACGAGCGGTCGCTGCGCGCGCTCGCGGAAGAGTCGGGTCGCCGCATCCGCTTCGAGCCGTTCGTCGACCGCGACGCGCTTCCCGGTCTGCTGCGCGAAGCGGATGCCTTCGTCGTCCCCTCGCGCTGGCGCGAGCCCAGCGGACTGACGCTCGGCGAGGCGATGGCGACGGGCCTCCCTGTCATCGCGAGCCGCGTCGGGGGCATCCCCGAGGTCGTCGGCCACGCGGGGATCCTCGTGGAACCGGACGATCCCGAGGCGCTCGCTGCGGAGCTGCGACGGCTCGACGACGACCCCGCGCATCGCGCGGAGCTCGGCCGCGCGGCGCGGGCGCGCGCGGAGGAGCGTGATTGGTCCAGATCGTGGCGGATGCTCCGCGCGGTGCTCGACCCGTTGCTTCAGGACTGATCCGACCGCCGCGGCGACAGCCCGTCGATGATCCTCGCGAGGTGGGTCTTCAGCTCGTCGACCATCGCCGTCCACGCCGGCTCGGGGAGCCCGAGCGGGTCGGCCACGTCGTCGGCGGGATCGTCGCCAAGGAGCGAACGGCGGTCGCGATCGGCCGCCACGGCGTCGAGCCACGAGCCCACGATCGCACGCGGCGGCCGGCGCTGGTCGTCGAGCCACCGCGAGAACTGCTTGACCGTGAAGACGCGCGGCCACAGGTCGGGATTGGCTCCGACGATCTCGCGCGCCTGCTCGCGAGCCGCCGTCAGGATCACGTCGAAGCCGTCGAGGTCGAGGAGGTCGAGCTCACGACTGCGGTGCTCGCCGAACGAGTAGCCGAGGGCGGCGCCCAGGCGTCGCCCCGTCTCGGGCATCGGCATGCCGCCCGAGAGCAGCCCGCCGGAGTGGAAGCGGATCGGCCGACCGTTCGCCAGTCGCGTCGCGATCGCCTCGGCGTAGGGCGAGCGGCACTGGTTGGCGCGGCACACGAACAGGACTTCGGTCTGGCCCGGCACGCGGTCAGGTGACCGCACTGGGGCCGAGTGGCTGCCCCCGTAGGGCATGCTCGAAGTCATTCGGTGTCGGTCTCCAGCTCCCGCTCGGAATCAGGATTCGGCCCGTTGCGCGAGGACGACGTGACCGCGACGGCGCCGTTCGACCGACGCCGCGCAAGGGGCGGGCGGTCGGCCGCCTCGCCCGCGTCGATCTCGAAGTCGTCGACGTCGGTGTCGATCGGCAGCGACTGGGGCGTCAGCCGCGGCGCGGTCTGGCGTGTGTCGCTCGGGCGCAGGTAGTACGCGGAGTACGTCTTCGGAAGCTTCTTGCGGCCGCGGTTCGCCACCACACCCAGCACCTCGACGCCGTTCGCGCGCAGCCCGGCGACAGTGTCGGAGAGCAGGACCCGGTCGGTGCGGCGGACGGATGCCATGACCACTGCGCCATCGGTGTGCGCCGCGAGCAGCGACGCGTCGGCAAGGCCCATCGCGGGAGGCGAGTCGATGATGACGACGTCGGCGAGGCTCCGCAGCTTGTCGACGAGAACCGGGTACCCGGCTCCGGCGAGCAGGTCGGCGGGGTCGGGCGGCTCCGCTCCCGACGGGAGGAGGCGGAGCCGGCGGTAGCCGGTGAAGTTGAGGAGCGACTCGGTCGCGTCCTCGGTGATGGGCTTGCCGTCGGCGTGACGCACAAGCAGCTCGGCCACGCCCTCGCCGTCCGCCGCCTCGCCGTAGTAGCGCGCGAGATCGGGCCTGCGCAGATCGCCGCCGACGAGGATGACCTGCTTGCCGGCACGCGCCCACGCGAGCGCGAGGTTCGCCGTCACGAACGACTTGCCGTCCCCCGGCTCGACGCTCGTGACGACGATCACCGCGTTGCGCGGCGGCATGAGCACCTGCAGCGTCGACCGCACGGAGCGGAGGCCTTCGCTGAGGTCGGTGCGGTGACTGCTCGCGACCGGCAGCGGCGGGTTCAGCTTCTTGACGGCCGGATCCCACCGCAGCTCGCCCAGCGACGTGGCGCCGCTGATCTCTTCGACTTCATCGGCGCCACGCAGGCGGTTGTCGAACTGATCGCGGATGAGGGCAGCGCCGATGCCGACGATGAGCCCGGACAGCAGAGCGAGCCCGAGCACGAGCGCGGGGTCGGGCACGGTCGCCGTGCCGAGGGGGGCGTCGTCGAGCACCGTCGTCGCGGGACCGCTCGTCGCGATCGCGTCGAGCTGTGCCTGCATCCGGCTCATCTCGCCCAGCGCGGTCGCGAGGTTCGTCGTCGCGATCGCGTTGGCGGGGTTGCGACGCACCTCCTCCTGCAGCGCGCTCGCCTCGGCGATCGCGGCCGAGTGGCGCTCGCGCAGCGTCGCCTCCGCGGTGACCATCTGCTCGTCGACGTAGGCGCGGTACGCCTCGATCACCGCGTCCGCGCGATCCCGCGCCGACTCCGGCGAGGGGCCGGTGCCGGTCACGAAGAGGCGCCCGGTGCGCGAGCTCTCGTCGAGGTCGACGCTGATCTGCCCGTTGAGCGAGCCCGCGGGCTCGCTGAGCAGCTCGGCGGCCTTGTCGAGGATGATGGGCGCCGTGACGGTGTCGGGGTCGAGGTCGATGATGACCCCGCCGATCTCGCCCGAGATCGACGCCTCGCTCACGACGGGGTTGAGGCGGACGGTGCCGGTCGTGCGGTAGCTCACGTCGCGGATGGCGAGGTACGCTCCGGCGCTGACGACGGCGATGACTGTGACGAGGATGATGATCCACGCTCGTTGCCACAGCACCTCGAGCACTTGTCGAAGCGTCACATTCAACCCCTGATCGGTCTCCGCGGTCACCATCCCGCCGACGAACCGCTGATCCCAAGCCCGCCGCCCTGGCGGATCATACTTGCCCCTGACGGAATCCGCCCTGGAACCGGTGCACCAGCAACCACGTACAGGCTACACGGCGACGCCCCCACGCCGACCTTCAGATGACCCGTGAGGACGCCCGGGAAACGGCCTGGCGCTCGCGCGACATCGGATGCTGCATCCGCACCACCACGGCGATCGCGGCCGCGCACCCCGCGAACCCCGCCGCGACGACGAGGTCGACGGGCACGCCCGCCCCGAGCATCGCGACCCCGACGACGGTGCCCCCGGCGGCGCACGCGGCGAGCGCGCCGTACACCCAGCGGTCGGGGCGGCGCCGCGGCCACGGAGCCACGACCGCGGTGATCGCGAACGCGATGGCGCCGGTGAGCAGGACGCCCCCGAGCACGTCCGACAGGCGATGCGCGAACGACAGCAGGGACGCGACCGCGACCGCCCCGCACACGACCGCGAGCACGACGAGCACCGCGCCGTTGAGCCATCGCGGATTCAGCCACGCGACGGCGACGACCGCGGCAAGCGCGGCGGCGGCGTGCCCGCTCGGGAACGTGTTGTACGCGTACGCGAAGTCGCCCAGGTCGGCGCGCTCGAGCAGCCAGCCGGCCTTGAACGCGAAGCTCGCGACGAGCACGAGGCCGACGAGCACGACGGATGCCGCGACCGCCCGCCACGCGCGCCGCACGAGCGCCTCGACGCCGGCGACCGCCGCGACCACGAGCAGGGCGCCGGCGAGCCAGTCGCGCACGGCGTACGCGCGCAGGAATCCGTCGGCGCGGAGCGCATCGAACGCCCCGAGGGTCGCCGCGTCGAAGCGCTGGCCGTCCTGGGTCGACAGGGCGAGGACCGCGAGGAGGGCGAACGCCGAGCCGAACATCACCGCGAAAGCCGCCGGCGTGGACAGCTCCCTCACGGCCGTCGTGAACGGCCTGCGGTCACCGGTGATGGAGCTCCTCCTCGACGATCCGGCGGAGGCGCGCGACGAACCGCGCCTCGGAGAACGCGTCCGCGTGGGAGCGGATGTCGTGCGCGCGCCACTCCGTGCGCGTCAGCTCCTCCACCGCGCCCGCGATGTCGTCGACCACCGGCGCGTCGAAGAAGACGCCCGTGCGACCGGGGTCGACGGTGTCGAGGTAGCCGCCGTCGCGCAGGGCGGCGGTCGGGCGCCCGAACGCCGCGGCCTCGAGCGGGGACAGTCCGAAGTCCTCGTACGACGCCGCGACGAGCCCTTCCGCGTTGGCGTACAGCCACCGCAGCTGCTCGTCGGTGACCCGCCCCGCGAGTGTCGTCGACCCGACGCGCTGCGCGAGCGCTTCGAGGCGCCTGCGCTCGGGACCGTCGCCGACGATCACGAGGTCGAGCCCGGGGATCCGCGCGACGGCTTCGATCACGAGGTCGACGTTCTTGTACGGCAGGAGCCGGGCGACGCACAGGACGAACGGGCGGGCGACCCCGTCGACCGGCTGCGACCCGCCGTCGCTCGACAGCACGGCCGGAGGCGGGGGAAGCACCTCCGCGTCGATGCCGTAGACCTGCGAGACGGCGCGCTGGATCACCGTCGAGTTCACGAGATAGCGGTCCGCCGTGTGCGCGGCCCTCTGGTCCCACGCCCGCAGCGACGGACCGAAGACGTCGGTCGCCGTCTTGACCGCGCGCGAGCGCAGCCCGCGAGAGGCCGCCCCGGTGCCGGCGTAGCGGTCCGCCTGATAGAGCCACCGGGCGGGCGCATGGCAGTACACGACCTTGCGGCCCGACGTCGAGATGCCGTGCGCCCAGCCGCTCGAGCTCGCGAGCAGCACATCGGCCTCGACGTGCTGCGCCGAGACCGCGCGCGCGAGGAACGGGAGCGCGAGCCGGTGATTGCGCCGCAGCACGCCCCACCTGTTGATCGGCATCGGCCGCACGTCGACGTCCGCGAACTCGGGGAACGTGCCCTCGGGGTGGTAGAGCGTCGTGTAGAGCGGCGCCCCGGCGAACGCGCGGCTCATCGACAGCGCCACGCGCTCGGCGCCGCCGCGCTGGGTCACGTAGTCGTGCGCGAGTGCCACGCCCTCGAGCGGGCTCTGGTCGGGGGAAGCACCGGCGGTGTGCGCAGATGTCGCATCGACAGCCATCGGAAGTCCCCGGTCCCCATGTCACGCGACGAGAGCCGTCGCCGTCTCCGCCCCCCGGCGAAGTCGTCCGGCACCGCGAGGGCGCCGATGTCGTGAATCATATCGCGCGGGCGCGGCCGGATCAGGCGGATGCCGCGGCATCCGCCCCTGTGCTCCGGAACGGCGCGATGCACGCGACCGAGAGCACGAACATCAGCCCCACGGCGAGCACGATGAGCCACGCTCCGCGCGGGTCGGTCGGCGGCAGGCCTGCGACCAGCGCGGGTGTCAGCGCGAAGCCGACCACCATCGCCGCCCACACCGCGCCGGACAGCGCCCTGACCCACACGGGTCCGCGCTGCCCGGCCGCGAAGCCGCCGAGCAGGCCGGTCGCGACCACGCCGATCGCGCCGCCGCCGAGTCCCGTCGTCAGCAGCGTCCAGAGAGCGCCCGGTTCGAGGAACGTCGCGACCGCGAGCGGCGCGGGCGCGAACGCGAACCACGCGGAGGCACGGCCCATCGCGCTGCGGCGCCACGCGACGGCGAGCAAGGCGCCCGAGATCGCCCCGGGAGTGAGGATGGCACCGAACGTGCCCCACCAGCTGAACACGGTCGCGGAGCCGGCGAGCCCCACCATGTAGGCGCGGAGCGCGGCGGCCCACGTGATCCCGATCACGGCGCCGACGACCGCGAGGCCGCCGGTCGTGAGGAGCAGGTCGACGACGCCCGTCGACCGGCGACGCTGTTCGGAGGCCACTTCGGACTCGGCCATGCGCTCAGTGTGCTCCCGTCGGCCGGTCCGCGCCACGGGCGTCGCGGCGGGTCACAGCTCGCCGGGTGACATCGCCTGCGCGTCGAGCTCTTCGACGAACTGGCGCGCGCGGCTGGGCGCCGCGCCGGGCTTGCGGGGTGCGTAGACCACGAGCGAGTGGAACACGAATCGCACGATGAACGCGACCACCAGCGTGATCGCGGTCGCGACGACCGCGGAGAAGTGCCCCGATTCGACCATGAGCGCGATGACGGGGATCCGCACGAGGGCCTCGGCGTTGTTGAAGCTGAACGACTTCGCGAAGCGCAGCCACCACGCGGAGGCCGACTCGCGCATGTCGTGGAAGACGAAGCGCTCCTGCAGGAGGAAGTTGCCGATGATCGTCGCCTCGGCCGCGATGATCGCCGCGATGATGTAGCCGACGCCGACCTGCGTGAGCCCCCATACGATCGCGACGTTCGCGATCGCGCCCACCCCGCCGATCACGGCGAAGAGCGACATCTTGCCGAAGCGCAGCGCCGTGAGCTGCGAGAGGAAATGCAGGCCCTGCCGGATCGACGCCTTCGACTCTCCCGCGTGGCGTCCGGCGAAGTCGAACGGCACCTCGGCGACGCGCATCGAGCGGCGCGCGAGGATCTCGAGGAGGATCTTGAAGCCGCGCGGCCGCAGGATCGCCTGGTCGACGCTGCGCCGGTCGATGAGGAAGAAGCCCGTCATCGGGTCGGACACGTCGCGCAGCTTGATCGGGAACATCGAGCGCGTGAGCGCGGTCGAGGTCTTGGACACGAGGACGCGCGTGCGATCGGCGAGACCGTGGGATGTGCCGCCGCCGGCATACCGCGACGCGATGACGACGTCGACGTCTCCGCGCGCGAACCGCTCGTAGAGCGCCGGGATGGTCTCGGGCGGATGCTGCAGGTCGCCGTCGATCACGAGGCACGCGTCCGATCCGGCGGCCGCGAACCCCGCGAGCACCGCTCCCCCGAGGCCGCCGGTGCGCGCCTCGCGGTGGATCAGACGGATGGGGATCGCGGCGGATGCCGCCACCCTCCGGACGACGTCGGGGGTGTCATCCGTGCTGTCGTCGACGAACACGATCTCGGCGTCGATCCCCTCGATCGCCTTCGTGACACGGCGGACGAGCTCCTCGACGTTGGGAGCCTCGTTGTAGGTGGGGACGATGACCGAGAGCTGCACAGTGGCACCCATCGTCGCACGCGACCGGCGGGCGGCGAAGCCCGGGGGCATCCGTCATGCCGTTGTCACGCACACGAAACGCGGGCAGTCTAGCGTCACCTCGAACCCCGAGGGTGTCAGGAGGATGACGTGTCCAGACGGATGTATCGCAGTGCTCTCGTGATCGGTGGCATCGTGGCCGCCGCGGCCCTCGTCGGCTCGACCGCGGCCTCCGCGGCACCCGGCCGACCGGGTGAGCCGCGCTACGGCGCCGGAGCCGACGGAGCGGGTGACCCGTACTTCCCGCTCGCGGGCAACGGCGGGATCGACGTGCTTCACTACGACCTCGACCTCGACTACACGCCGCCGGCGCCCGCCCCCGCTCCGCTCGAGGGGCAGCTGTCGGGCGTCGCGACGATCGAGCTCGTGGCGACGCAGGACCTCGACCGGTTCAACCTCGACCTGCGCGGCCTGACGGCGTCGTCGGTCGTCGTGGGCAGCAAGAGCATGTCGTTCACGCAGACCGGTGACGAGCTGATCATCACGCCCCGGCCGAAGCTCAAGACGGGGCAGTCGACCACCGTCACCGTCGCGTACGGCGGCACCACGACGCGTCCCACCGACATCGAGGGCGCGCTCTACGGCTGGGTCACGACGCGGGATGGTGCGATGGTCGTGAGCGAGCCGGATGGCTCGTCGACGTGGTTCCCCGTGAGCGACCACCCCACCGACAAGGCGACGTACTCGTTCGGGATCACAGTGCCCGCGGGCAGGACCGCGGTCGCGAACGGCCTCCTCGTCGGGTCTGAGACGGCCGACGGCAAGACGACGTGGACGTGGGACGCACCCGACCCGATGGCCGCCTACCTCGCGACGGCGACGGTCGGCGACTTCCGCCTCGAGCAGTACACGGCCGCCAACGGCACGCCGATCATCGACGCGATCGACAGCACGCGAAGCGCGAACCAGGTCGCCGCGCTCGCGCGCACGAGCGACATGATCTCGTTCTTCGAGGAGCGCTACGGGCCGTACCCGTTCGTGTCGTACGGCGCGATCGTCGACAACGACTCGGTGGGCTACGCGCTCGAGACGCAGACCCGCTCGTTCTTCTCGGGCAGCGCCGGCGAGAGCACGGTCGCGCACGAGCTCGCGCACCAATGGATGGGGAACCACGTGAGTCCCGGACGGTGGGCCGACATCTGGCTCAACGAGGGCTGGGCAACCTACTCGGCGTGGATCTGGCTCGAGGAACGGGGTGTGTCGACGGCGCAGGCACGCTTCCAGGCGGTCATGAACCGCCCGGCGACGTCCTCGACCTGGAACACCGTCGTGGCCGACCCGGGTCCGCTCGGCCTCTTCGGCACGCCCGTGTACGACCGCGGCGCCGCGACGCTTCACGCGCTGCGCGTGAAGGTCGGCGACACCGCGTTCTTCGGCATCGCTCAGGAGTGGGTCGCCCGCTTCGGCGGAGGCACCGCGACGACCGCCGACTTCATCGCCCTCGCCGAGGAGATCTCAGGGCAGGACCTCGCGAGCTTCTTCGACGTGTGGGTCTCCCAGCCTCCGAAGCCGACGGTGTGGTGATCGCCGGCTGAGCGACCGGGCCGTCGTGGTGTCCACGGATGCCGCGGCGGCCCTCTCATCGAGCGGGAGAGACGTCCGGGCGACCCTCAGGATGCATCCGGGAGAATGGATGCATGACTTCCCCCGCCTCGTCCACCATCACGATGTTCGGTGCCGATTGGTGCCGCGACTGCGTTCGCACCAAGAAGCAGCTCGACGAGCTCGGCATCGACTACACGTACATCGACCTCGTGGCCGAGCCGGCCGCCGCCGACGTCGCTCGCGAGATCTCGGGCCGCACGAACATCCCCGTCGTCGTATACCCCGACGCGTCGCACCACGTCGAGCCGTCGAACAGCGACGTCGAGGCGAAGCTGCGCGAGCTTTCGCTCATCTGACCCGACCCCGGTCGTTGCGCGAGGGCCGCAGGCCCGAGACGAAACGACCCCGCCCACATAGGCTGACTCTGTGAGCGATGGGGTCGAACGCAACACCCGGGCGATCGAAGGGTCGGTCGTCACCGACTTCACCGACCGCATGAGCTACGGGGGCTACCTCGAGCTCGACACGCTGCTGTCGGCGCAGCATCCGCTCAGCCGGCCCGAGCATCACGACGAGCTGCTGTTCATCATCCAGCATCAGACCACGGAGCTGTGGCTCAAGCTCGTGCTGCATGAGCTCGGAGCCGCGTGCCGATTCCTGCGCGAGGACCACCTCGCGCCCGCGCTCAAGTCGATCGCGCGGGTCAAGCACATCCAGAAGACGTTGACCGAGCAGTGGTCGGTGCTCGCGACGCTCACGCCCGCCGAGTACGTGCAGTTCCGCGGCGTTCTCGGCAACGCGAGCGGGTTCCAATCGGCTCAGTACCGCGCGGTCGAGTTCACGCTCGGCAACAAGAATGCCGCGATGCTGCGGGTGTTCGAATCGGATCCCGCCGCCCACGCGCTCGTCCGCGAAGCGCTGGAGGCGCCGAGCCTGTACGACGAGTTCCTGCGGCTGCTCTCACGCGCGGGCTACCCGATCCCGGCGAGCGTGCTCGAGCGCGACGTCACGAAGGCGTGGGTCTTCACGCCCGAGCTCGTACCCGTGATCGCCGACATCTACGACGATCCGCAGGCGCACTGGGCGGCGTACGAGACGTGCGAAGAGCTCGTCGACCTCGAGGACGACTTCCAGCTGTGGCGGTTCCGCCACCTCAAGACGGTCGAGCGCATCATCGGCCTCAAGACCGGCACGGGCGGGTCGAGCGGTGTGCCGTTCCTGCGCCGCGCGCTCGAGCTGACGTTCTTCCCCGAGCTGTACGCGGTGCGCACCGAGCTGCGCGAGCCGTCGCGTGACCCCGCGCCCTCCCCCGCCGAGGGGTGAGACGGATGCTGCACCTCGACCCCTTCGCGCTGCGCACGCTGCTCGGAACCGACGCCACTCCCGCGCGCCGCGCGATCACGGGTGAGCAGGGCGTCGCACTGCCGCCGCTCGTGAACCACCACGTCCACCTGCACCTCTTCGATCCGGCGCCGCTCGCGGCGCACGGCATCGCGGGGATCGTCGACCTCGGCGGCGACCCGGTGGCGCTCGCGCGCCGCGCCGCGGACGGCATTCCCCGTGTGGCATACGCCGGGGCGTTCCTCACCGCGCCGGGCGGGTATCCCGTCGGGCGGTCGTGGGCGCCGGCGGCGATCTCGCGCGAGGTGCGTTCGACGTCGACGCTCGCGGGGGCGCCGGGCGGCGCGCGCACCGCGGTCGACGAGCAGGCGGAGTTCGGGGCATCCGTCATCAAGATCTCGCTCAACTCGACCGCAGGACCCGTCCTGGACGACGACGTGCTCGCGGCCGTGCTCTCCGCCGCGCGCGAGCGCGGGCTTCCCGTCGTCGCGCACGTCGAGGGCGAGGGCATGGCGGCCCGCGCGATCGCGGCAGGTGCCGACGTGCTCGCTCACGCGCCGTTCAGCGAACCTCTCGGAGACGACCTCATCGCGGCAGCGGTCGCGAGCGGGCAGTGCTGGATCTCGACGCTGTGCGTCCACGCCGCCGGCGATCGCCGGGTGGCGGTCGACAACGTCGGCCGGTTCGCCGCCGCGGGCGGACGCGTGCTCTACGGGACCGACATCGGCAACGGCGATCAGCCGATCGGCGTCAACGCCGACGAGCTCGCCCTGCTCGACGGGGCCGGCGTGCGCGGAGCGCCGCTCCTCGCGACGCTCACCGACCCGTGGCCGCGCGCCGAGCGCATCGATGGCGTGCTCACGTTCGTGCCGGGGCCCGCGCCGACCGGTGCGGACGAGGTGCCCGCGTGGCTCGCGCGTGCGACGGTCGTGCCCGAGGAGGAGCTCCTCCGCGAGTAGCGCGCGCGTGCGCCCGCCCCGGCTGAGTTCCGGCGGTAGGAGATGGTCCGGGGGTAGGACGCGTCCGGCGGGATCGGTCCTTCGCCCGGACCATCTCCTGCGCCCGATCCGCGCGAACCCGTCGCCGCGCCCGCTTACACTGGCGCGATGAGCAACGACGCTCGCCGCGCACCCGACGCGGCATCCGCAGCATCCGCGTCGCCCTCGGCCGACTCGACCGCGCCCCGCGACCGACTCTCCGCGGGGACCATCGCCCAATACGCCGTCGGCTCGATCGGCACGGGCGGGTTCGGCACGCTGCCGGGCCTCGTGCTGACGTACTACCTGACCGACAACCTCGGCGTCACCGCCCTCCTCGCGGGGGTGATCGTCACGGTGTCGAAGGTGTGGGACGTCATCATCGACCCCGTGATCGGGTCGCTGACCGACCGCGATCTCGCCCGCCGCGGCACGCGCCGGCGACTCATGCTCATCGGGGCGCTCACGCTGCCGGTGCTGTTCGCGCTGACGTTCGCGGTGCCCCCGTCGCTCGGCCCGGCGATCGGCGCGCTGTGGGTGCTCGTCGCGTTCGTGCTGACGGCGACCGCGTTCAGCCTGTTCCAGGTGCCGTACATCGCGCTCCCCGCGGAGCTCACCGACAGCTACGACGCCCGCACGCGCCTGCTCACGTGGCGCGTCGTGGTGCTCACGTTCGCGATCCTGCTGTTCGGCGCCGGCGGCCCCGTGCTCCGCGGCATCACGGGCGACCCCACGACCGGCTATCTCGTGATGGGCGTCGTCTCGGGTGTCGTCATCGGACTCGGCATGCTCGTCGCGACGGGCTCGGCCCGGCGGGCGGTCGTGCGGGATCGGCGGACGATCACGGATGCCGGCACCGCCGTCGCCGAGACCGCCGACGCCATCGGCGAAGCGGTCACGGGGGACTCCCTGCCCGACCCGGCCGACACCGGGACGATCACCGCCGTGCGCCCCGGCGAGGGAGGCGTGCGGGCGACGTTCCGGGCCGCGGCATCCGCCCTTCGCCGCAGCCAGCCGTTCCGCGCGCTCCTGACGACGTTCTTCCTGCAGGCCCTCGCGACCGGGCTCATGCTCGCGGGGGCGCAGTACCTCGCAACGTGGGTCATGCGGTCGGAGGACGCGGTCACGCTGCTGTTCGTCGCGCTCATCGCACCCGCACTGCTCGCGGCTCCCGCATGGGGCTGGGTCGCGGCGCGCATCGGAAAGGAGCGCGCGTTCGCGATCGCGAGCACCGTGTTCGCGATCGCCGCGCTTTCGACGCTCGCCGCCCTTTGGGCTCCGGGGGCGTGGCTGTACGGCGCGGTCGGTCTCGCGGGCATCGCGTATGCGGCGATGCAGTCGCTGCCGATGGCGATGCTCCCCGACGTGATCGCGAACGACGCCGCGACCCACGGGCACGGGCGCGCGGGCGCGTTCGGCGGCGTGTGGACCGCGGGCGAGACGACCGGATTCGGCCTCGGGGCGACGGTGCTGTCGGTCGTGCTCGCCGCGACCGGGTATGTCTCGAGCACCGCGACCGACTCGGTGACACAGCCGGATGCCGCGATCGCCGGCATCGTCGTGAGCTTCAGCGTCATCCCGGCGGCGCTCATCGCCGTGAGCCTCGTGAGCCTCGCCCGGTACCGCCTGCGGCGGGCCGACATCGATGGCACGGCATAGCGCGACAACCGGCCCTCGGCCCCTCGCCCTTTCCGGCGACTCGCCACGAAGCGCGCCCGCCTCGCCCACGTAGGCTTGACGACACCCACCCGAAGGAGAACCCGGTGCCCACGGCGAAGACGACGACGAAGCCGCCTCGTGGCGCGAAGGCCGCCCTGGCGGCATCCGACCCCGTCCTCGACCTCATCGAGGCGGACCTCGACGCGCTCGAGCGCGGCGCGACCGCGTGGGCGCACGTCACGCTCGACCAGCGCGCGCGGCTCATGAAGGCGCTGCACACGACTGTGTCGGCGGTCGCGGAGGAGTGGGCCGATACGGCGTCGACGTCGAAGGGGGTCGAGCCGGGGCATCCGCTTCGGGGCGAGGAGTGGCTCTCGGGGCCGTACGCCGTCCTCGTCGCGATCGACGCCTATCGCGCGACGCTCGAGAAGCTCGCGTCGGGTCTCAGCCCCCTCGACGGCATCAAGACGGATGCTGCGCCCGGCGGCCGCCTGCGCGCGCACGTCTTCCCGCAGAGCCCCGTCGACGGCCTGCTGCTGTCGGGCTACACGGGCGAGGTGTGGTTCGAGCCCGGTGTGACCGATGACGAGGCGCGGCGGGCCGCGGGCCTCGCGCAGCTGGAGCCGACGGCGTCCGGCGGCATCGGGCTCGTGCTCGGGGCCGGCAACGTCACGTCCATCCCCGTGCTCGACGTGCTCTACGAGCTGCTCGCGCACAATCGCGTCTCGATTCTCAAGATCAACCCGACCCAGAACGCGCTCCTGTCGGTGTTCCAGCGGGCGCTCGCCCCCCTCATCGAGCCGGGGTTCCTGCGGATCGTCACCGGCGGCCACGACGTCGGTGGGGCACTGACGGCGAACGCGCGCATCGCACACGTGCACGTCACGGGTGCCGCGGCGACCTTCGACGCGATCGTGTGGGGCCCTTCGACGGACTCAGGAACCGGGGGGACGGCGGAGCGGCGACGGCGCGAGAACCGGCCGCTGCTGAAGAAGCCGATCACGGCCGAGCTCGGCGGCGTGTCGCCGATCATCGTCGTCCCTGGACGCTGGACGAAGGCGGACCTTCGCTTCCAGGCGGAGCACATCGCGACGATGCGGCTGCAGAACAGCGGCCACAACTGCATCGCGGCGCAGGTCGTCATCCTGAGCTCCGACTGGCCGCAGCGCGAGGCGTTCCTCGGCGAGCTGCGCGCCGCGTACGACCGCGCGCCGGAGCGGCCCGTGTGGTACCCGCGCAGCGAGGAAAAGCTCGACGCCGCGGCATCCGCCCACCCGTCGGCCCGGTGGAACGCGTCGCGCACGCGCGTGATCGTCGAAGCGGATGCCGCGAGCGCCACCGACCTCGAGACGACCGAGTACTTCTCGCCGGTGCTCGGGGTCGTGTCGCTGCGGGGCAACGGGCAGGAGTTCCTCGACGCGGCGGTCGAGCACGCGAACGACAGACTCGTCGGCACGCTCGGCGCGAACGTGCTCATCGACCCGGCGACGATGGACGCGCTGGGCGACGGGTTCGAGCACGCGATCGCCGGCCTGCGCTACGGCACGGTCGCGATCAACGCGTGGACCGCGTTCGGGTTCCTCACGCCGACGTGCACGTGGGGCGCGTTCCCCGGATCGACCGCCGCCGACGTGCAGAGCGGTCTCGGCGTCGTGCACAACGCGCTGCTGCTCGATCGCGTCGAGCGTTCGGTCGTGCGGGGCCCGTTCCGTCCGTTCCCCCGCTCGGTGCCGGCGCTGCTGCGCCCCGGCACGTTCTCGGTGCTGCCGAAGCCGCCGTGGTTCGTGACCGCCCGGACGGGCGCGACCGTGAGCGAGGGCTTCACGCGGTTCCGCATGGACGGCAGCTGGGCGCGCCTCGCGGGCACCCTCGTGCAGGCGTTCCGCGCATGAGCCCGCGGCGCCGAGCGGCCCTCGCGGCGGCGGACTACATCGTGGTCGGTGCGGGCTCGGCCGGCGCCGCCCTCGCGGCGCGACTCAGCGAGGACCCGTCGGTCTCGGTTCTGCTGCTCGAAGCGGGCGGACCCGACAGAGCGCTCGAACTGCACGTGCCGGCCGCGTTCTCGAAGCTGTTCCGGGGTCCGTACGACTGGAACTACGACACGGTGCCGCAGCCGGCGCTCGAGGATCGCACGATCTACTGGCCGCGCGGCAAGACCCTCGGCGGATCGTCGTCGCTCAACGCGATGATGTGGATCCGCGGGTTCGCGGCAGACTACGACGAGTGGGCGGATGCCGCGGGCCCGACGTGGTCGTGGGACGCGCTCGTCCCCTACTTCCGTCGCGTCGAGCGCACGCAGGGCGCCGTCGATGCGACGCAGGGCACGAGCGGGGCGGTCTCGGTCGAGCGGCAGCGCCACCCGCGCCCGCACACGGCGGCATTCCTCGACGCGGCGCGAGAGCTGGGGCATCCGGTCACCGCCGCCAATCTGCCGTCCCGCCAGGGGTTCTCGCAGACGATGGTGACGCAGCGCCGCGGCGCTCGCGAGTCGACCGCGGACGCGTACCTCCGGCCGGCGAACAAGCGTCCGAATCTGCGCGTCGTGACGAACGCGCTCGTGCGGCGCGTGACCTTCTCGCGCCCGGGCGCCGCCTCACCGCCCGCTGAGCGAGCCCAGCGAGACGAAGCGCCCCGCGCCACCGGCGTCTACGTCGACGTCAGGGGCACGACGCGGCACGCCGTCGCCCGGCGCGAGGTCATCCTGTGCGGCGGTGCGATCAACACACCGCAGCTGCTCATGCTGAGCGGCATCGGGCCGTCCGAGCACCTCGCCGAGCACGGCATCCGCACGCTCGTCGACGCGCCGGAGGTCGGAGCCAACCTGCAGGACCACCTCGTGTCGGGACTCGCGCCCGCCGCGCACGGAGGGACGCTGTTCGGCGCCGAGAAGCCCGGGGAGCTGGGGCGTTACCTCGCGAACCGCCGCGGGATGCTCACGTCGAATGTCGCCGAGGCGTACGGGTTCGTACGCACCCCGGTCGCGGAGCGCGCCGGCGTGCCCGACGACCTGCCCGACATCGAGATCATCTTCGCCGCGGCGCCGTACGTCGGCGAGGGTCTCGTGCCGCTTCCCGCCGAGGGCGTCACGGTCGCGGCGATCCTGCTGCGCCCGCGCAGCCGCGGCACGATCCGCCTCGCGTCAGGCGACCCCACAGCGAAGGCCGTCATCGATCCGGGCTACCTCACCGACCCGGACGGCATCGACGAGCAGACGCTCCTCGCGGGCCTCGCCGAGTGCGAGCGGCTCATCGACACCGAGGCGCTCCGCGCCGTCACGACGGGCGGGTGGGTGCAGCCCGAGGGCGGAGAGAAGATGACCGCGGTCGAGCGCGCCGCGCTCTCGCTGCGCCGCTACTCTCACACGCTGTACCACCCGGTGGGCACGGCGCGGATGGGCACGGATGCCGCGGCTCCGGTCGACCCCGAACTCCGCGTGCGCGGCGTCGAGGGACTGCGCGTGGCGGATGCCTCGGTGATGCCGAAGGTCATCCGCGGGCACACGAACGCCCCGGCGATCGTGATCGGCGAGGTCGCAGCGGACCTCATCCGGGGTATCCGCCCGTCATGACGGAGGGGTTTGGGGCGCATTTCCGGCTCTTGGGGCGCACCTCGTGCGCCCCGATGGTGATGATCCGCCCCAAACGGCCCAGAACGCCGCTCAGGAGCTCTCCGCGAAGCGGTCGGTCGCGGCCCTGAGCGCACGCGCGATCCCGGGCTCGCTCGCGAGGTGCGAGGCATCCGGAACGATCGTCAACTCCGCCTCCGGCCACGCGCGATGCAGATCCCACGCCGTCATCGGCGGCGCGCACACGTCGTAGCGGCCCTGCACGATCGCGGCGGGCAGGTGCCGGATCGCGTCGACGCGCGCGATGAGCTGACCCTCCTCGAGCCAGCCGTTGTGCAGGAAGTAGTGGTTCTGAAGCCGCGCGAACGTGACGGCCGGCCGAGGCTGCGTGAGGCTCGCGACGACCTCGGGGTGCGGGAGCAGGCTGCTCATCGCGGTGCTCCAGCGCGTCCAGGCGATCGCAGCGGGCACGTGCACCGCCGGGTCGGCGTCGAACAGGCGCCGGTGGTACGCCTCGATCATGTGCGTGCGCTCGAGCACGGGGATGGGCGCGATGAACTCCTCCCACAGGTCGGGGTAGATCACCGCGGCGCCGCCCTCGTACAGCCACTCCATCTCGTGGCGGCGGAGCGTGAAGACGCCGCGCAGCACGAGCTCGCTCACCGAGTCGGGGTGCGCCTCGGCGTACGCGAGCGCGAGCGCGGCGCCCCACGAGCCGCCGAACAGCTGCCATGTCGCGATGCCGAGGTTGCGGCGCAGCAGCTCGAGGTCGGCGACGAGGTGCCACGTCGTGTTGTGGCGCAGGTCGACCTCGGGCTCGGCCGCCGACGGGGTGCTGCGCCCCGTGCCGCGCTGGTCGAGCTGGATGATGCGGTACCGGTCCTTGTCGAAGAACCGCCGGTACCACGGGCGCGACCCTGCCCCGGGACCCCCGTGCAGCACGATGACGGGCTTGCCGTCAGGATTGCCGCTCTGCTCCCAATGGACGCGCTGACCGTCGCCCACGATCAGCGAGCCTGTTTCGTAAGGTTTGATCGGCGGGTGGAGAATCCCGTCGAGTTCCGTCATAAGCTGCCCCCCGGCACCGTGAACGTATCACACGCCTCGACACCTCCCCGGTAGCCCGCGGCGAACCAGCGCTGACGCTGTTCGCTCGATCCGTGGGTCCAGCTCTCGGGGTTGACGAAGCCGCCGGACTGCTGCTGGATGTGGTCGTCGCCGACGGCGGATGCCGCGCCGAGCGCGTCCTGGAGCTGCTGCCCCGTCGGCTCGCGCATGAAGGGCACGCCGTTCTCATCGACCTGCTGGGTCATGTCCTGCACCCACGCGCCCGCGAAGCAGTCGGCCTGCAGCTCGATGCGCACGCCGTTGCTGTCGGGACCCGTGCCGTTGTTCGGGTGCGCGTTCATGATGCCCGCGATGCTCTGCACGTGATGCCCGTACTCGTGCGCGAGCACGTACAGCTGCGCGAGGGGGCCCGCGCTCGCGTCGAACCGGTCGCGCAGGAGCGCGAAGAAGGTCGGGTCGACGTAGACCGTCTCCTCCGGCGGGCAGTAGAAGGGACCGGTCTGGTTCGACGCCGTGCCGCACTGCGTGGATGTCGAGCCGTCGACGATGATGAGGCCGGGTGCACGGTAGCCCTGCACCTGGCCCTCCCAGTACTGATCGAGGTTCAGCGAGGCGGCGGCGAGGCGGCAGTCGTCGCGGGCGTTGGCATCCGCGCCCGTCTCGCACTGCTGGATCTCCGACTCCTGACCGCCCCCGACGGGCGCTGCTCCGCCGCCGAGCAGGCTCGAGAAGTCGCCGCCGGTGAACAGGCTCAGCAGCAGCACAGCGATGGCGCCGATCCCCCCGATGCCGCCGGCGGCGATGGCGCCGCCGCGGCGCCGGGCCCGGTTGCCGCCCACGCTCGCGTTGTCGTTGAACGTCATGGCGCCACGGTACCGGGCATAGGCTCTGCACATGGACCCCTTGACCGTGACGCTCACGGGTGCAGGAGGCCAGATCGGATACGCACTCCTCTTCCGCATCGCGGCGGGCGACATGCTCGGCGATCGGCCCGTGCGGCTCCGACTCCTCGAGATCCCGCAGGGCCTGCGCAGCGCCGAGGGCGCCGTGCTCGAACTGCAGGACTGCGCCTTCCCGCTGCTCGACGACGTCGAACTCACCGACGACCCCCGTGTCGCGTTCGACGGCTGCCAGGTCGCCCTGCTCGTCGGGGCGCGCCCCCGAGGCCCGGGCATGGAGCGGGCCGACCTGCTCGCGGCGAACGCCGGGATCTTCGGACCCCAGGGCGAAGCCCTGGGCGCCGTCGCCGCTGACGATGTGCGGATCGTCGTGGTGGGCAACCCCGCCAACACCAACGCGCTCGTGCTCGCGGCATCCGCCCCCGACATCCCGCGCGACCGGATCACCGCGCTCACGCGCCTCGACCACGACCGTGCGGTCGGGCAGCTCTCCGAGGCACTCGGGATGAGGGCGGGCGAGATCGACCGCGTCGCGGTGTGGGGGAACCACTCCGCGACGCAGTTCCCCGACGTGACCTACGCGACAGCTGCGGGGCGCCCGGTTCCCGAGCTGCTCGCGGAGCGATTCGGCGGCGCGGATGCGGCGACGCGCTGGCTCGACGACGAGTTCGTGCCGCGCGTGGCCAAGCGCGGGCAGGAGATCATCGACGTGCGAGGATCTTCGTCGGTGGCATCCGCCGCCAACGCGACCCTCCAGCACGTGCGTGACGAGCACTTCGGCACGGAGTGGACCTCGGCTGCCGTCGTCTCGCGCGGCGAGTACGGCGTCCCGGAGGGGCTCGTGTGCTCGTTCCCCGTCTCGTCGGACGGCTCGGGCTACCGCGTGATCGAGGGCCTTCCCCTCGACGAGCGCGCTCGCGAGCGCCTCGACCGGTCGGTGGCCGAGCTCATGACCGAACGCGATGCCGTGGCGGCGTGGGGGGTCGTGTGATCGAAGACCCCCTCGCCCTCGCCATCCTCGCCATCGTCGTCATCGCGGTCGCGACCGCCATCGCCCCCAAGGTCCGCATCGCCGGACCCCTCATCCTCGTGATGATCGGTCTCGTCGTGAGCCTGCTGCCCTTCGTGCCGGCCGTCCAGGTCGACCCCGAGTTCATCATCGTGGGCGTGCTGCCGCCCCTGCTCTACTCGGCGGCGGTCAACCTCCCCGCGATCGAGTTCCGCCGCGACTTCGGCCCGGTCGTGGGGCTGTCGGCGCTGCTGGTCGTGATGAGCGCCGTCGCGCTCGCGTTCTTCTTCCAGGCGGTGCTGCCCGACCTCGACTTCATGCTGGCGCTCGCGCTGGGGGCGATCCTCAGTCCGACCGACGCCGTCGCGACGTCGATCGTCAAGCGCCTGGGCATGTCGAGTCGCGTGGTGACGCTGCTCGAGGGCGAGAGCCTGCTCAACGATGCGACGTCCCTCGTGCTGCTGCGCACGGCGGTCGCGGCATCCGCTGTCGGCGCCTCGACCGTGGTGCAGGAGGTCGAGGAGGTCGCGCGACCCGGGTTCTTCGGCGCCTTCGTGTGGGGCGTGGTCGCGGCGCTCATCGTCGGCGGGATCATCGGATATGTCAACCTGCGCGTGCGCGCGCTCATCTCCAACCCCGCCGCCAACACCGCGATCGGGTTCGTCGTGCCGTTCGCGGCGTATCTTCCGACCGAGCACCTCGGCGGATCGGGCCTGGTCGCCGCGGTCGTCGCCGGCATCGTCACGGGCCAAGGATCCGCGCGGTGGTTCACGCCCGAGCAGCGCTTGTCCGACCGGGTCAACTGGCGCACGGTCGAACTCGTGCTCGAGGGCGCGGTCTTCCTCGTGATGGGCCTCGAGCTGAAGGAGATCGCGCGCGCGAACGGCGAGAGCGAAGAGGGCATCTGGCACGGCGTGTGGCTCGCCGCGGTCGCCCTCGCGATCGTGCTCGTCGTGCGCACCGCATACGTCGCGTTCATCGTGTGGCTGCAGGCGAGGCGCGCCCGCGTCCGGCAGCGCAGGCTCGACGAGTACACGAAGCGGCTGAACCACGTCGCGGCCGAGACGCCGCCGGCCTCCGCGCGCGGCCCGCGCAGCCCCGAGCACGTCGAGCGGCGCATGGACCTCCTGCGACGCCGCGTGCGCACCGCGCTCGCCGACATCGACTACTACAACGCGTCGCCGCTCGGGTGGAAGCACGGCACGGTCATCGTGTGGGCGGGCATGCGCGGAGTCGTGACGCTCGCCGCGGCGCAGACCCTTCCGCACGACACGCCTGAGCGCGCGCTGCTCGTGTTCGTGGCGTTCCTCGTCGCGGTCGGGAGCCTCATGCTGCAGGGTTTCACCCTTCCCGCACTGGTGCGGATGCTGCGCATCGACCCGCCCGACGAGTCCCTGGACCGCGCGCAGCAGAAGCGCCTCGACGACGAGCTGCGGGAGGCCGCGGCATCCGCCCTGTCGGAGACGACCCGCAGACGCGACGGCACCCCGTACCCGACCGAGCTCACGGACCGCGTCGGGAAGCGCCTCATCCGGCCGCCCGAAGACGAGGAGACCGGGCTGACGCGCGACCTCCTCGAGCTGCGGATCGCGATGATCGAGGCGATGCGCGCACGGCTCGTCGAGCTCAGCTCCGGCGGCGAGTTCAGCTCGCAGATCCTGCGTCACGCGCTCGCCGAGCTCGACGCCGATCAAGTGAGCCTCCAACTACGGCTCCGTGGGGAGGAGTGACCGGGGGCCTTATCTTTCGGACGACTTGCCGCGAGAGGGCACAATGGACGTCAGGGAAGGCGGCCATATGAGCGACATCGGCACACACGACCCCTCCGCGACGCTGCGGGCGGGCGCGAGCGGCGATGCCCCGGACGTGAGGGCCGACACGAGCCCACTGCACCTGCCGCACGAGGCGGCGGAGTGCCCCAAGTGCTTCACCGAGCTGCAGCGCGACCGCAACTGGTGGCAGGCCCGCCCCGCAGGCTCGCGGCTCGTCGGCCTCGTCGTCGCGCGCGAGGACATGCCGTCGGTCGTCGAGCAGCGCGAGCTGCTGACCCACTTCGGGGTGCCGATCGAGGGCTTCCGTCACCCGGCGCCCGAGACGCTCGAGACGTGGGAGGAGCGGCTCGTCCGCCTGTTCGGGCGCCTCAGCCGCGGGGACGTGCTCGTCGTCGCGAACGTGCACGCGCTCGGTCGCGACATCGACGAGGAGACGCGCACGGTCGCCGAGCTGCACCGCCGCGGCGTCGTCGTGAAGGTGCTGACGCACGGCGCGCGCCACCTGGCCGACAGCGGCCGCTGAGGCGGCGCACCCGCGAGGGCCGGCGTCAGCCGGCGCGTGCGTTCAGGCGTCCTCGTCGCCGTTCGCGTCGCGCTCCTCGTCGAGGAGCGGGAGGTCCTCGCGCGTCACGAGACGCGCGGCGATCGCATGCTCGACGAGTCGCACGCGGCGGTTCGTCGCGAAGGAGCGGACGCCGCCGCGGAGCCCGGGCACGCCGATGCGGTCGAGCTTGTCGCAGACGTTGTCGAGCTTGCGGTTGAAGCGCGTGAGCGTCCAGCCCAGTCGCTGGGCGGCCTGCGCCGACGTCGGCAGCTCGCTCATGCCTGTCCCCTCGCGCCGCAGCATAGGTTCGGCGAGCGCGAGGATCATGAGCTTCTGGCTCGCCGTGAGGGGCACCTCGCCGATCGTCGAGAGGCCGTCGGACTCGTCGTCGATCGTCTGCGTCTCGCGGAAGGTGGGCTCGGCCGCGTGGATCGTCAGCTCGTAGGTCGTCGGGCCCGCACTGAAGATCACGGTCGTCGCGGCGAACACGAGCGGAAGGCGCGCCCCCGGTGCGAGCCACGCCTGCACGCGACTGCCCGAGTCGGTCACGGTCGCCGACAGCCGGCTGCCGACGTTGGAGAGGATCCACAGCCCGCCGACCCGCTCGATCGTGAGGAACTGGCGGTGCAGGAACAGGTTGTCATCGATCGCGAGATCGCCCTCGCGCCCCACCGTGAAGGTCTGCGACGGCTCGACGTCGAAGATCTCGCCGGCGAACTCGACGGTCAGGCGGTCGGGCCGCGATTCGACCACGCGGGGCTCCACACCGCTCACGGCACGCATCCCTTCGCCGGATCGGACGACTGCCCGTTCGTGCGCACGACCATCACCTCGATGCACGTCGTGCCGGACGCATCGGCGGGCACGGTCACGGACGACTCGGTCACCGCCTCGAGCTCGGGGTCCTGGTCGGCGCGCGTCACGACCCCAACGAGGTACTTGTCGCCCTCCTGCGGGTCGGGGTTCGTCCACGTGAACTCGACGCCGTTCGCCGCCGGGGCACCCGCGAGGTCGGCGGGCGGTGCCACGACGGCCGAGACCGGGTCCTTGGGCGCCGAGGTCGCGGGTGGGGTAGGCGCGGCATCCGGCGTTCCGCCCAGCAGCGCCGGAAGCGACACCGCCAGCACGACCGCGACCACCACGACGGCTGCGGCGGCGACGAGGCCGATGACCAGGCCCTTGCGCGACGGCGCGGGCGGCTCGGGCCGTGGGACGGGCGCGGTGGTCGGCGCGCGCAGGACCGTCTCGTCGATCGCGTCGAACCGACCCTGCGCGGGGGTCGCGACACCCGGGATGGAGGACGGCACGGGCGGCGCGGCGGGACCGGATGCCGGCCGCAGGACCGTGTCGCCGACCGCAGCCGTCGCGTCGGCGCGCAGCACGGTGTCGTCGGGCGCCTCGACATCCGGCTCGACGTACGGCTCGCGCCGCGACGGCGCCGTGGTGGCAGACGGACGCGTGAGGCCGGCCGCGGGATTCGTCTCGGGGTGGATGCTGACGACGCCGCGCACGCGCGTGAGGCCGTCGTCCTCGTCCTCGACGATCTCGTCGGTCGCACCGTCGTCGAGGATGTCGATCGGCGTCACCGAGTGCGACAGCTCGATCTGCACCTTCTGCAGCGCGCGGGCGAAGGCGAGCGCATTCTCATAGCGGTCGGTCACCGACTTCGCCATCGCGCGCGCGAGCACCGCGTGCAGCGACGCGGGCACGTCGGCGCGGTCGAGCGGCGGCAGCGGCGCGGTCTCGATCCGCTCGATGAGCTCGGCCGCGGTGTTGCGGCGCCCCGCCTGTTCGAACGGCGAACGGCCCGCGAGCAGCGTATAGACGGTCGCGCCGAGCGCGTACACGTCGGAGCGCACCTCGCTGCGCGGCGAGTCGGCGAACGACTCGGGCGGAGACCACGGGATCGACAGTCCCGCCGACTCGGCGGCCGCGCTCGTCGTCGACGCGATGCCGAAGTCGGTCAGCGCCGGGCGGTTGTATTCCGTGACGAGGATGTTCGCGGGCTTGATGTCGCGGTGGAGGACGCCCGCGCGGTGCGCCGTCTCGACGGCGGCCGCGACCTGCACGCCCACTCGAAGCGACTCGGCGATCGAGAACGGCTCGCGACGGTAGCGCACCTGGAGGTTCGGCTTGGGGCAGTACTCCATGACGAGGTACGGCCGCCCGTCGCCGGCGACCCCCGCCTGGTAGATCGTGACGATCGCCGGATGCGTCGACAGCATCGCCATGACGTTCGCCTCGGCGGTGAACTCGGCGACCGACCCGCTCGACATGCGCTCGGTGAGGAGCACCTTGACGGCGACGCGACGCTTGGGCAGCTGCTGCTCGTACAGGTAGACGTCGGCGAAGCCACCCGACCCGAGCACGTCGACGTATGTGAAGCCGGGCAGGTCGGGAGGTGTCTGCGGCGTGCGCTTCGCGTTCACGAGATCCCCTCGACCGTGACCGTGACGCCGTCGCCGAGGTCGATGACGTCGCCGGGGACGACGACGGTCGGCTCACCCGGATGCAGCCGCACGGGGTCGCCGCCCTGGCGGACGAGCGTCGTGCCGTTCGTCGTGCGCAGGTCGGTCGCGACGATGCTGTCGCCCTCGACCCGCAGCTCGATGTGGCTGCGCGAGATGTCCTGCTGCGGGCTGTCGACCGCGACGAGGTGCGGCAGGTCGGTGCCGGTCACCCGCGTCGCGCGAGGCCGTCGTCCGATGACGACCGTGCGGTCGAGCAGCAGGGTCTGCCCTGTGGAAAGCCGGATGCGGCCCGGCGCGTTCGGCCGCGGGCCGGCGAGCGGCGGCGGCACGGAGTCCACGATCCCTGCGGTGCGCATCGCGCGGGCCTGCGCGACCGAGATCGTCTCGCCGTCGTGGTCGCCCGCCATCGCGTGGCCGGCCGGAGCGGATGCGGCTTCGCCGGGGCTCTCGCCCTCGTCGTGGACGGCCGCGTCGAGGGTCGAGCGGGCGACGGTCGCACCCCACAGCTCGTCGTATCCGGTGGTCGCTTCGGCGTCGCCTGCAGAATCGGCGGATGCAGGGACGATCGTCGACTCGGAAGGCAGCAGCGTCTCGACCATCGAGCCGTCGAGCGGGACGGCCGCGATGACGGGGGTCGGCGGGGCCTCGGCGCGAACGGTCTCGCCGGCATCCGCCGCCGGTTCGGCGACGGGAGCGGGGTCGCTCGGACGCGCCACCGGCTCGGCGACATCCGGCACCCACTCCACCGTCGACGCGAGCACGACTCCGTCGGCGATCGGGAGTCCGGGATCGCCCTCGCGCTCAACGGTCGCCGAGGCGCGGACGGTCACGCTGGTGACGCCCTCGAGCACGCGCTCGGTCCACGTCGTGACCCCGGCACCCGAGATCGTCTCTGGACCGGAGCCGGTCTCGACATCGAGAACGAGCGAGCCGCGCACCGCGACGCGCACCGAAGGACCCTCGGCGAGCGCGACCGCGAACGGCGGGAGCGCCGCGAGCGATGTGCCGAACGCGCCCGTCAGGGTCTCGAGCACGGCGGCGAACCCGCGGCCCTCGGCGACCTCGGTCCAGATGCGCACCGCGAGGACGGGCGGGGTGTCGGCCGACAGCGCGACCGCCCCGCGGCGGGTGACGGCGACCGGGATCCCGCCGGGTCGATAGTGCACCGACATCAGAAGCCTCCTCCTACGACCGCGCGCGGAAGCGTGTCGCCGTCGACGTGGTCGTCGGCGGGCTCTCCGGGCAGGGTGTCGTGTCCTGCGCGGCGCGCGCGCGAGCGCACACCGACGGCGTCGACGACGAGCGCCGTGATGTTGTCACGGCCGCCGCGCAGCATCGCCTCGTGCACGAGCCGCGTCGCGGCGGCCTGCGGGTCGCGCTCCGCGACGAGCACCGCGCGGATCGCGTCGCTGTCGAGCTCGCCCGACAGCCCGTCGGAGCACACGAGGATGCGATCGCCCTCCTCCGCCGGGATGAGCCAGTAGTCCGGCTCCGACTCGCTGCCCGCGCCGATCGCGCGCGTGATGACGTTTCGGCGGGCGTCGCGCGTCGCGGCAGCGGCGTCGAGCTCGCCGCTGTCGATGAGCTCCTGCACGATCGAGTGGTCGACGCTGATCTGCTCGAACTCGCCCTCGCTCAATCGGTACGTGCGCGAGTCGCCGAGGTTGATCGTGAGCCAGTAGCCCTCGCCGTCGATGTCGGCGATGACGACGCCGGTGAGCGTCGTGCCCGCGCCCGCGCCGCTGCCCGGCGGCAGCGCCTCGACGCGACGGCGGGCGGCCGCGAACGTCGCATGCACCTCGTCGACCGTGAGGCTTGCGCGCCCGGCGAGCTTCGAGAACTCGTCGACGACGGCCGCGCTCGCGATCTCGCCGGCCGAGTGCCCGCCCATGCCGTCCGCCACGAGGAACAGCGGCGACGACGCGATGAACGAGTCCTCGTTGACACGGCGGCGCAGGCCCGGGTCGGTCGCCGACCCGTGCACGACCGTCACCGGTGTCCCGCTCGTCATGGCCCGCTCACCGTCGCGCTGCGGTCGCCGAACTCGAGACGGTCGCCGGGGCGCACGCTCGTCTGCCGACCGGGAAGAAGCGGATGCCGCATGCCGTCGCGCACGAGGATCGTGCCGTTCGTCGAGTGGCGGTCCACGATCCACGCGCCCGAGTCGTCGCATCCGATCTCGAAGTGCGTCTTCGACAGCGACAGCGTCTCGTCGCGCACGGCGACGCTCACCGCGCCCTCTTCGGCGGCGGGGTTGCGGCCGTACAGCGTGCGCCCGTACACGGCCATGCGGCCGCCGTCGTCCCACGTGAGCACCGCGATCGCCCGGGCGTCGGGGTCGAGCGCAGCACGCCCGGCCGCGGCGACCGACCGCGACGGGGCGACGAGTGTCGAGTCGAGGTCGTCGT
The DNA here is from genome assembly GCF_013409785.1 of Microbacterium immunditiarum. Classification (NCBI taxonomy): domain Bacteria; kingdom Bacillati; phylum Actinomycetota; class Actinomycetes; order Micrococcales; family Microbacteriaceae; genus Microbacterium; species Microbacterium immunditiarum. The sequence goes on along the minus strand of NZ_JACCBV010000001.1, from coordinate 799,698 downwards.
CGACGACGGACGAGACGGATGTCCCACCCCACGCCGGACGGTCCCCGGTGATCCCGGGGACATGCGCGATCATGCCGGTCGACGGCACGACGACCGCGGGCGCGGCCTGCGCCGACGGCAGCGGCGGGCGCGGCGGAATGGCCGCTCCCGCGTAGGCCGGAGCCGTCGCGGGCGCCGCTGCGGCACCAGTGAGGACCGGTCCGGTCGGGGCCGAGACCGACGGGGTTCCCGGCGCGCCGAAGGCGGGGGGCCGGCCGGCGCCGGTGAATCCGCCCGCGGGCGTGGCCAGAGCGCCGGCGGGCTGCGGAAGGTGCGGGTGGGGGACCCGGTCGGCAGGTGCGGGCGCCGGCGCCGCGGCGGGGGCCTCGGCGGCGGTGCGGTCGACGACAAGGGCGGATGCGACCTTGTCGTGCCACCCCTGGCGCCGGCCGCTCGAGTCGAAGAGCGGCGAGAAGTACCCGACGACGATCGAGCCGGCGAGGCCGAAGACGATGTTGCGCAGGAGCGCGCGCCAGAAGCCGATGGGACCGCCGGTTGCGGCATCCGCCAGCCTGATTCCGACCATGCGCTGGCCGATCGATCCGCGCACGCCCTGCATCGCCGTGTACACGAGCGCCCACGCGAGCGAGGCGAACCCGAGGCCGGTGTACATGAGGAGGATCGCCAGCGCGAGCGAGCTCTGCGTCCAGGCGGGACCGACCGCGAAGATGATCGCGGCGCACACGCCGATGAACACGAGCGCGATGCCGCACGCGATCGCGACGTCGATCACATAGGCGCCGACGCGGCGCCCGATCGTGGCGGGCACTGCGGCGGTGGCTGCGGGGGGCGGGTTGGTCATGCGGTCTCCGCGGGTTCGGAAGGCGTGCGGGGTTCGGCGGCGGTGCGGGACCGGCGCGACGACGGGGGAACGGACGAGCGCGCGGAGGCGAACGGCAGGGCGAGGGCGAAGCGCGTGCCGGCCAGCAGCGAGCGCAGCGACAGGCGCGCACGCACACGACGCCAGAACGTCGCACGGCTGCCCATCGTGCCCACGATCTCCTCGACCTGACTCCAGAACTCGTCGACGTCCTGCTGCGTGGGCTCGGACGGGCCGAACACCTGCGCGTCGGCCCGGACGGCGAGAGTCGTCACGGCCGGCTCCTCGAGCGCGGTCCGGACGGTCTGCGCGTCCTCCTGGCGCGTGGCGCCGACGCGGACCGGAGTCCCGTAGTCGACGGCGCGATCGACGAGCTCGTCCCAGCCGCCGCTGATGCGGTCGGCCGCGCGCTCGGCGTTGCGGCGCTTGCGGCGGCGCGCCGACTTGAGAACGCCGATCACGATGAACGGCGACGCGAGCAGCGCGAGCACGCCGAGGCTCGCGGCCGTGATCGACACGATCGCCCAGATCACGGCGCCGATGCTGTCGTCGCCATCCTCAGGCTCGCGCTCGTCGGGGATCGACGGGGGCAGGTCGACGGGCTCCTGCTGCGGCGGCGGGGGCTGGAGCACCTGCGGCTTCGGGTCGGCGCGCGGCTTGGTCTGCTGGTCGCTCGGCACCTGGTCCTCGGGCGGCGTCGGGTCGAACGGCACCCACCCGGCGCCGTCGAACGCGACCTCGACCCACGCGTGCACGCTCTCGCCGTTCGCCTCGAACACGGGCTCGTCGGCGCGGTCCTCGTCGGGGTAGAACCCGAGGACGACGCGTGCCGGGATGCCGAGCTCGCGCGCGAGCAGCGCCATCGCGACGGCGTACTGCTCGTCGTCGCCGACCATCTGCTCCGAGCCGAGCAGCGTCGTGATCCGCTCAGCGCCGTGCCCGGCGCGGGAGAGCGGCTGGCCCTCGAGCCCGTGGCTGAAGAAGCCCTCGGTCGACAGCGTCTCCTGCAGCGCGCGGACCTGCTCGATCGGCGATGACGCGTCGGCCGCGGCATCCGATGCGATCTCGGCGAACTCCTTCGGGACGCCCTTCTGCTTCGGAAGCCGCACGGGAGCGAAGCTCACGCCCTCGAGCGCCCTGTCGCTCGGCACCGACGGCACGACGACGTCGAGGTCGTACGCGTCGCCCTCCTGCAGGCGGGCCGTCACGACAGCCGTTTGGGTCGCGGCGTTGTAGTGGGCCGAGCGGCGCAGGTCGTCCGCGCGGTCGCCGTCGAACCGCACGGATGCCATGGATCCGACCTCGGGCATCCACACGCCGTCCAGCTCGCCGATCTCGACGCGCACCGACGCCTCGACGCCCTCGACGGTCGGCGACATCGTGTCGCGCATCGGCACGAACGCGCTCGACGAGCCGGCGCCCTCATCCGAGACGTTGTAGACCGTGCCCGAGTAGGCGTCCATCGTGGCCAGGCGCACGCGCGCCCCCTGCGGCAGGCCCGTCACGGTGAAGAGCGTGCCGTCGGCGTGGTCGCGCACGAGCGAGCGGAAGGACTGCAGCGGGCTCGGGTACTCCCGGACGTCGAACGGCGGGATGACGATGTCGCGAAGCACGTACCGCGGGGCGGCCGGTGCGGCGAACCCGCTCGTGACGACGCCCGCGACGACCGCGATCGCGATCATGCCCGACCCGAGCAGCGCGCGACGGGCCGAACCGCTCTTCGCGGCATCCGCACCCCCGCCCGCGCTCCCGAGCGACACCGCGGCGGCCGACGGCGCCCACGCCTCGCGGAGCGCGAGCCACGCGACGGCGACGACCGCGAAGACGATGCCCTCGACGACCGGGATCGCAGGCTGCGACGTGCCGAGCGCGATCTGCGTGGCGAGGTACGCGGCGGCGGGGAGCAGCGCCCACGCGGCGTGGCGCAGGCGGAGTCCGAAGCCGGCTGTGAGCGTCGCGGCGACGAGCGACAGCATGAACGGGACGATGAGGAACTGCTCGGATGCCGGGACCGGCGCGACGGTCGTGAGCAGCTGCTTCCACGACGTGACGATCCCCGTGCCGAGCTGGATCCACGACTCGAGCGTCGGGATCACCCCGGCGATCGTCGTGTGCGGGACGGCGAGCGCGGGACCGAGCAGGAAGTATGCGAGCACGACGAGGCCCGCCTGCTCGAGCATGCCCCAGCGCAGGCGCGCGGCGAGCGCGGCGATGCCGAGGCCCACGAGCGCTCCACCCACGGCCGCGGGAAGGTACGCCGGTCCGCCGAAGGTGGGCCAGAACCCGGCGATCGGCACCGCGATGAGCAGCGCGGCGGCGGTGAGGTCGAGCACCCAGCGGCGCGTGGTCGTCGTCGCGGTCGCGCGACGCTCGGCCGTGCGGCGGGCGCGCTGCTCGCGCCGCCGCGCGGCCTCGGCGCGGGCCTCCTCGCGCTTGGCCCGCTCGACGACGGGAGTCGCTCCACTCGGCGCGCTCATGCGAGCACTTTCCGGAGCGCGGCCGGGAGCTGCTCCAACTCGCCGATCGTGACGACGTCGGCCTCGCCGACGCGGCGCAGCGACGGAGTTGCTCCCGTGTGGGCGACGATCGCGAGCACGCGCGCCCCGAACGGAACCCGGCCGCACGCGGCACGCAGCTTCGCGGGGTTCACGCCCGAGCCGCACACGAGCACGACGATGCTCGCGAGCTCGACCGTCGACACGAGCGCAGTCGTGAGGTCGAGGATGTCGCCGTCGCGCGGCTTCGACGGCTCGAGGGCCGACAGCGCGTCGAGCAGGCGCTTGCCCGTCGTGGCGGGCACCGAGCGACCCTGGACCCGCAGGTCGACGCGGCGCGAGTCACGCACGGCACGGAGCCCGAGGGAGCCCGCGGCCGAGATCGCGAGCTCGAACTCGTCGGTGTCGCGATAGTCGGACGGGTTGCACGACAGGCCGATGACGAAGTGGGACCGTCGCGTCTCCTCGTACTGACGCACCATGACGTCCCCGGTACGGGCAGACGAGCGCCAGTGCACATGCCGCAGGTCGTCGCCCGGCTGGTACTCGCGCAGCGCGTGGAACGACACGTCGTCGCGTGACAGGTCGCGCGCGGTGAGCCCCTCGAGGTCGCGCACGAAACCGAGCGACTGCCCGTCGAAGCGCACGGTGCGCGGGTGCACGTACAGGTCGACCGGCTCGTCGCGACGGTGGACGCGTTCGAACAGGCCGAGCGGATCGCCGCGCACGACGCTCACCGGGCCGACCGGCAGCACCGTGCGACGCGACGTCGGGATCGCGAAGAGCTCCTCGATCGACTCGCCCGCAGCGAGGCGCCCCACGTCGAACACGCCTCGGCCCGCGCCGACGGGGAGCACGACGCGGGATGGCAGGATCGCCCGCCCGCCGGGGTTCGAGAGCGTGAGCGCACCGACCGCGCGCTCGCCGACGATGACGTGCGTGCGGTTGAGGTCGAGCGAGACGTCGTAGGCGGTGCGTCCGATGAGGAACAGCGCGCACAGCGCGAGCGCGGACGTGATGACGACCGCCGCCACGGTGAGCTCCCACCAGCCGAGGACGCTGCCCGCGATCCACAGGGCGATGGCCGCGACGATGAGCACCCACGCGATCGGGCGGATGACGCCCGCGACCGCCCGCACATGGCGCAGCGCAGCCGCGGCCGCGGGAGCCGCGGCATCCGCCCACCGTTGCCTGCGCTCCCCCGCAGGCGCGCCCACGCCGCCCTCGCGCACCGCTGACGCGCTGCGGGAGGACTCGTTCTGCGTGGGGTCGGCCGACGCGAGGGTCGCGGAGGTCATCAGGCGGCGGCCCTCGCCTGCGGTGCGGCGACGCTCTCGAGCGTGCGGGCGATGACGGCCTCGGCGGTCGTGCCGGAGAATTCCGCCTCGGGGTCGAGCACGATGCGGTGCGTCCACACCGGGCGCACGAGCGCCTTGATGTCGTCGGGCGTCACGAAGTGGCGGCCCTGCGCGGCGGCCCACACCTTCGCGATGCGGATGAGCGCGAGCGAGCCGCGCACCGAGACGCCGAGGTTCACCGAGGCATCCGCACGCGTCGCCTCGGCCAGCTGCGCCGTGTAGCGCAGCACCGCGGGCTCGACGTGCACGGTCGCGGCCAGATCGGCCATGTCGGCGACGGCTCCCGTCGTGATGATCGCGGGGAGGTGGGCCGACGGGTTGCGGTCGGCGGCGCCCGCGAGGATGCGCTCGGCGACGGCGAGGTCGGGGTAGCCGATGCTCGTCTTCACGAGGAACCGGTCGAGCTGCGCCTCGGGGAGCTTGTACGTGCCGGCCTGCTCGATGGGGTTCTGCGTCGCGATGACGAGGAACGGACGGCCGACCTCGTGCGGCACGCCGTCGACGGTGACGCGCGACTCCTCCATGACCTCCAGGAGCGCCGACTGCGTCTTCGGCGATGCGCGGTTGATCTCGTCGGCGAGCACGATCGACGCGAAGACCGGGCCGCGGTGGAACTCGAAGCGGTGCGCCTGCTGGTCGTAGATGGTGACGCCCGTGACATCCGACGGCAGCAGGTCGGGCGTGAACTGGATGCGCGAGCTCGTGCCCTGCACGGTCGCGGCGAGTGCTTTCGCGAGGCTGGTCTTGCCCGTGCCGGGGGCGTCCTCGAGCAGCACGTGTCCCTCGGCGAGCATCGCCGCGAGCACGAGGCCGACGACCTCGCGCTTGCCCATGAGGGCGCGGTCGACGTTGTCGACGAGGCGCGTGAACGTCCCCTCGAACCAGGAGGCCTGCTCCGGTGTCATCGTCATGGTGATCTCTCTCGTGTCGCTGTGTGTGTCTTCGTCGGTATGCGGTGCCGGCGCTACCAGGTCGTGCGTCTGGAGTCGCCCCAGCCCTCGATCGTCACCCACGCCTGCTGGCCGCTGTCGCCGAAGTAGCAGCCGAGCTGGATCGTGCCGTTGGCCGGGATGTCGCGCCAGGCGCCGCCCGCGAACGGGGTGCCTCCGTAGGGGCCGGTCGCGTTGCAGTAGACGCGGTAGCTGCCCGCCGGGAAATTCGAGGTGGTGAGTGTGAGGTACGCGCACTGCGAGCTCGTACAGGTCGGGCTGTTCGTGCGGCTGCCCTTGCCCGCCTGCGCCGTCGCCTGCGGCTGCTGCGCCGTCGTGTCGGACGCCGACCGCACGGCGGACACCTGGCCTTCGCTGTCGTACGCGCGCACCTGGATCGTGCCCCGGAAGTCGTAGCCGTGGTTGACCGTGCGGCTTCCATTGAGTGAGACGTTCTCCCACCCGTTGCCGTTGATGTTGATCTGCACGCGCTGGATCGGGCGGCCGTTGGGCGCCGGCGCGCTCCAGCCGTAAGTGATGCTCGTACCGCTCGCGTTCGCGGTCGCACCGGGTGTGTTGACGGGGCCGTAGGGGATCTGGCCCGCCGACGAGGCCGAGGCTGCTCCGTCATAGCGCACGCCGTCCATCGACGTGTACGCGCGCAGGCGCACCTGGTACGTCGTGCCGTTGTTGAGGCCGGTGATCGTCGAGCCGTTGAACGCCTGCCAGCCGCCGCCGTTGAGCGAGTACTCGTAGCGCAGCTCGCTCGCGGTGGCGCCGTTGCCCGCGCCGGGCGTGTAGGTCACGGTGAGGCGGCGGTCACCGGGGGTGACGCTCGTGATCGTCGGCGCGCCGGGTGCGGTGAACGCGCGCCGGGGTGCGGATTGCGCTCCCCACTCGCCCCAGCCCGCCTTGTTGCTCGCGCGGAGCCGGAACGTGTAGTCCGTGGTCGACGTGTCGACGACGACGGCCTGGCTCGTCTGAGTGGCGGGAATGCCCGGGATCGTGCTCACGACCGACCCGCCGCGCATCACCTGCAGCTCGTAGCCGGCGATGGGGGCTCCGTTGTTGGCGGGCGCGGCCCACGCCACCTGGAGCTGCGCCTGCGCGCCGACCGGCTCGAGGCGCTGCGTCGCCGGAGCCGCGACGGGCTCGGGGGCACGCGCGGGGATCTCGGTCGCCGACCACGCGCTCCAGCTCGACGGCTCCGGCGCACGGTTGTGCGCCTGGACGCGGACCTGGTACGCGGTGCCGTTCTCGAGGCCCTCCCACACGTACGTGTTGCCCGTCACGCCGGTCTTCTGGGCGACGCCCGAGGGCGGGGCGGGCGAGATCTCGAGTGTGAACGACTCCACGGGCGAGCCGGGCGTCGTCGGCGTGATCCACGCGATCGAGAGACTCCGGTCGCCGAAGCCCGTGAACGAGGGCGCCTGCGGAGTGTCGGGGCGGGCGTCGGGGCGCGCCGTCTCGGACGCGGGCGACGGGTCGGATGGGCCGACGCGGTTGACCGCCACGACGGTGAAGTTGTACTCGACGTTGTTCGTGAGCCCATCGAGCGTGCACGTCGTCGCGGTGCAGTCCTTCGAGTAGTCGCCCCGCGTCGACGACACGACGTAGGTGGTGATCGCGGCGCCGTTGTCGGCGGGCGGCGTCCACGACAGCACGACCGTGCGGTCCTGCACGCTCGACACCGTCGGCGTTCCCGGAGCTTCGGGACGACCCTGCACCGTCACGAGGATGCGGCCCTCGACCTCGCGGTCGACGTCGGCCGTCGCGTCCTGGATGCGGTAGCGCACGACCATCGTGCCGACGAAGGTGCTGTTCGGGCTGACCGCGACCTGGTCGCCGCTCACCTCGGCGGTGCCGTTCCCCGTCTCGACCGCCGCGGCGACGACCTTGAGCGGCCGGTCGGGGAACGGGTTGAAGTCGTTCGCCAGCACGGGCACCGTGACGGTCGTGCCCTGGTGCGCCTCGTCGACCACATCGTCGTTCGCGGTCGGGAGCGTGCGCGTCGAGGCCGTCACGGTCACGACGACGTTCCCCTCGATCGGTTCCGTCTCGCCGTCGGCGATGCGCACGCGGAGCGTCGCCCGCGTGCCCTTGGGTGTCGCGGCATCCGCACTCACGTTCAGCGTGCCGTCCGAGATCGACGCGCTCAGCCCGCTCGGCGCACCGCCCACGAGGGTGTAGGAGGCGCGCGCGACGTCGCCGGGGTCGGGGTCGGTCGTGAGGGCGCGCAGGTCGAGCCGGCTCGCGTCCTCGCCCGGCGCGACGTCGAGTTGCCCGTCGAGGAACTCCGGCTGCTGGTTGTCGGGCGGCAGCACCGTGACCGGAAGCGTGAGGGTGGCCTTGAGCCCCTCCGGGTCGTCGGGCCCGGTTCCGTCGGTGACCTCGAACGTGATCGCGTCCTGACCGAAGTAGCCCTGCTCGGAGGTGTAGACGAGGGTCGTCTGGTCCTTGACGAGCCCCGAGCCGTCGCCGTGCACCGCGGAGACCTTCGCCGCCTCGGTGATCACCGCTCGCGTGCCGCGCGATGTGCGCACGTGGTCGGCGAGCGGGATCTCGATCGTCTCGCCGCTCTTCACCTCGACGCCCTCGGTCGTCGCGAGCGTCGGCGGCAGCGAGGTCAGCGACGGCACGCGCACGAACGCGGTCGCCTCGAGGCCGTCGCGGTCGGTGATGCGGTACTGGACGAGCCGCTCCTCGTCGCCGATCTCGATGCGCAGGCGGCCGTCCGGCAGTACGCGCACCCCGGTGCCCTCCGCCGTGACCTTGAGGTCGGCGACGACGCCGTCGGGATCCTCGTCGTTCGCGAGGACCTCGAGATCGACGGATGCGTCCTCCACATCCTGCGGGACGATGCGGTCGTCGCGGGCGATCGGCTTCATGAGCGGCACGTCGTCGGAGACCGTGATCTGAAGAACGCCGATCGCCTCGGCGCCCCGCACGTCGCGGATGCGGTACTGCAGCGACGTGACGACCTCGCGTCCGGGGGACGTGACCACGACGCGATCGCCGAGGACCTCTGCCGCCAGGCCCGGGACGTCGGCCGTCTCGACGCCGTTGCGCACGAGCGTGATCTGATCGCCATCGGGGTCGGAGTCGTTCTCGAGCACGGGCACGGCCACCGACCGGCCGGGGCGCATGACGATCGCGTCCTTCACGGCGTAGGGCGCCTGGTTGACCGAACCCGCGGGAGCGATGCCGACGCGGATCGTGGCCGTCGCCTGGGCGCCGAGCCGGTCGCGCACGCGGTAGGAGAACTCGTCGACGCCGACCGAGTCGCCGACCGCCTGGTACTCCAGCCAGTCCGGGCCGATCGCCGAGATGAGGCCCTTCTCGGGCGCGGACGCGATGCCCAGGAGGTCGACGGAGTCGCCGTCGGGGTCGATGCCGTCGAGCGGGATCGCGATGCGCACCGTCGCGCCGCCGACGACGCGCGCCGTGAGCTCCTCGGGCCGCGGCGCCTGGTTCGTCTCGGGGCTCACCGGGAGCACCTGGATCGTGAGGTACCCGGCGTCCTTCTGACCCGTGCTGTCGACGACCTCGTACGTCGCGTACACGGTGCCGGGCTCATCGCTCGCGCGGAAGCGCACCGTGTCCTGCGTGACGAAGATCTCGCCGTCCTCGGGTGCGGGCAGCGGCTCGACGAGCTCCGGAGCGACGTGGATCGTGTCGTCGTTCGGGTGGTAGTCGTTGTCGAGCACGGGGATCGTGACGACGTCGCCCGCGCGCACGACCACGCGGTCGTCGTTCGCGACGGGGGGCCGCAGCTTCGACGGCGCGGGGATCGGGATGACGACGACCTCTCCGTCGGCGCTGTGCTTGCCGTTGGAGATCGTGTACTTGACCGTGACCTGCTCGGCGAGCGCGCCCTGGTCGGTGATGCGGAGCGTCTCGTGCCCGAGCACCGACACCGAGATGCCGCTCGACGGCTCGACGGTCACCGACTGTACGACGAGGATGCCGCCTGCGGGGTCGGAGTCGTTCGCGAGCACGTCGACGAGCACCTCGCGGCCACTCGGCAGCAGCGCGACGTCGCGCACCGCGACGGGAGGCAGGTCCGTGTCGGAGTCCTCCAGGACGTCGACGCGCACGACGCCGGGTGCCGAGAGCGACCCGGCCGACACGAGGTACTGCACGTAGTACACGCCGGGCTGCTTCGAGGAGAACGCGAACCGCCCGTTGGCGTAGTCGGGAGACAGCGACGCCCCCGCCGTCTCGTCGACGCGCGTGAGGCGCAGCGGCTCGCGGCTCGGGTTCGTGTCGTTCGCGAGCGGCGAGACCGTGACCGACTTGCCGGCACGCACGACGACGTGGTCGGCGTTCGCGACGGGAACCGTCGAGCCGGGCGGGCGCACGTCGAAGCGCACGACGCCCTCCGTGACCTCGGACCCGTCCGACACGGAGATGACCACCTCCTTGCGACCCTGCGTCGGCCCGAGCGCGCGATACGTGATCCGGCCGTCGGCCGTGAAGTCGACCTCATCGCCCTCCGCCGGAGTGACCGATCTCAGGAACACGTCGTCGCCGTCGGGGTCGATCCAGTCGGGCAGCACGTTGTAGGACACGACCCCGCCGGACTCGACCGCGATCGCCGTGATGCGGTTCTGCTTCGGCGCGCCGTTGATGCTCCAGTCGTGCACGGTGAGCTGCACGTTCGCGCGCGCCCGTCCGGTGCGACCGTCGTCGGCCTCGTACTGGAACGTCGTCGTGCCGGTCGCGTCCTCCGGCACGGCGATCTGCAGGCCCGAACCGCTGTTGATCGACTGCACCTCTCCGAACGACGGCCCGTCGTCGGGAATCGTGACGGTGAGCACGTCGCCGTCGGCGTCGGAGTCGTTGTCGAGCACCGGGAGCATCGTCGTGCGACCGGGACGGACGCCGAACTCGTCGTCCACCGCGACGGGCGGCGTGTTGATCGCCGACCGCTCGGGGAGAGTCGTCTCGACCGTCTCGTCGGTCGTCTCGTCGTCGTTCTCCTCGGTCTCGCCCTCGGGCGGAGTGATGTCCTCCCAGTTGTCGACCTTCTGCAGGTCTTCGCTGGCCATCCACGCGGCGCCGCCGATGACGTCGTTGAGCACGATGACGTCACGGTTCACACGGAACCTGAGCGCGGCATCCGGCGAGGCCCCCGGCACCGTCGTCGACTGGTCGTCGGCGTCGCCGACGCAGTCGCGCACGAACGCGGCAGACCCCGACCACACGCCGTACGCGCAGCCTTCGAGGTACACCGGCTCGGACGGCGCCCCGTCGCCCTCGGCCTTGGTCTCGGTGATCTCGGAGCCGTCGAGCGGAACCCGCAGCAGGGCTCCGGGCGCCGCGACCATGACAGCGTCGTTGGGCTCGGACGGGGCCTGAAGCACGGATGCCGCCCCCGCGCCGAGCTCGGCGCGCAGGCCGCGCGTGCTCCAGATCGTGTGGCTCTCGTTGTCGAGCACGACCGGAATATCGCCGACGACCGTGATCGAGGCGGCCGCGTCCTCGCCGAGCCCGTCGATCGTCGCGCGCTCGGGCTCGGCCGGATCACCGTCGGCCCCCATGCGGATCGTGACGACCTCGCCCGTCGCGGGCGCGACGGCGTAGACCGTGCCGTCGAGGCCGACCGCGACGTCGGCGCCCTCGCCGAGCTCGGCCGACGGCTCGGCGCCCGCGACCTCGAAGCTCGCGACCGCCTTCGCAGGCAGGACCCACAGCGAGCCGGCGCTCGGGTCGAGGATCGCGAGGGTCGAGCCGCCGAGCGCGACGTCGGCGCCGCCCGGCACCTGCGCGTTGTCGCCGAGAACCACCATCGCGGGGTCGATCGCCGTCACGGAGGAGCCCGCCTTGTCGACGACGAGCACGTTGTCGCCGGACTGCAGGATGTCGTACTCGTCGCTGACCGTGCGCAACCCGGAGTCGAGCACGCGCGACTCGTGGTTGAAGTGGCCGACGAGCAGGCTCGACTGTTTCGTGACCCACACTCCCCCGTCGTGCAGGTCGACCTCGGTCGTCGGGAATCCCTCGTAGAGGAACGCCATCGTGCTGATCGCCACCGCGCCCGCCGTGACGATCCCCGCGGACGCGAGGGTGCGCGGGCGCGCGCGAAGCCACGACGACGCTTTCACGGGGTCCTCTGCCTCCTCCGGGCGGGATCGACGACGTGCGTGGCGACGGGCGAGATGATTCGGCTCACGACGAAGGGGGGAAATGGGCGGGGGAGCCCCAGCCTAACCCCGGGCCGGTCGATGTGACGAGCCCTTTCCACACGGCGGTGATCCCGGGCCGCCGTCCCGAACGCCTCGTCAGGCTACGCGCCGGCGGGGCGGCGACTCGATGGGGACAAATCCCCACGTGCCGCAGCAGACGAGCCGGATGCCGCGCGCCAGCACCCCTCGACGTGGTCGTCGACCATGCCCGCCGACTGCATGAGGGCGTACATCGTCGTGGGCCCGACGAAGCGGAACCCGCGCGCGAGCAGCACCTTGCTCATGGCCTTCGACTCGGGTGTCGTCGCGGGGATCTCGGCGAACGATCGCGGCCGCGGCCGGGCATCCGCGGGCGGCGCGAACGACCACATGAGCTCGTCGAGCTCGCCCTCCGCCATTTCGGCCACCACCCGGGCGTTCGAGATCGTCGCGAGGATCTTCGCCCGATTGCGCACGATGCCCGCGTCGGCCATGAGCCGTTCGATGTCGTCGTCGCCGAACTGCGCGATCGCCTCGGGCTCGAACCCCGCGAACGCCTCGCGGAACCGTGGGCGCTTGCGCAGGATCGTGATCCACGACAGCCCCGCCTGGAAGCCCTCGAGGCTCATCTTCTCGAACAGCGCGCGGTCCCCGTGCAGCGGGGTGCCCCACTCCTCGTCGTGGTAGCGGCGGTACTCGGAATCGGAGTCCGCCCATGCGCAGCGCGCGACTCCGGTCTCGTCGACGGCGACATCGAGGCTCATTCCGCCCACGCTAGCGTCGTGCGCCGACACGGGCGCCGGCGTCGCTCGACTCAGCCGAGCGGCCGAAAGGCGAACGCGCCGACGCTCGTCGCCCACGCTCCGGGCCGCGCGTCATCACCGCCCTCCTCGGGCGGGTCCGTGCCCAGCAGGCGGCGCGTGAGCTTCTGCCGCTCGCTCGCGAGCTCTTCGAGCGCCTCGGCCAGGTGCTCGTCCGCGACCTCCTCGCCGCGGGTCGCCGCCAGCAGCACGCTGCGACGGATGAGCTCCTTCGCGAACGATCCGGTGACGCCCTCGGTCGTCTCCGCGGCGGCGCGGAGCGCCTCGTCCGAGAACGACAGCCGGTCGGCGTAGTGACGGTACAGGCGCTCCCGCTCCGCGAGCGCGGGAAGGGGAACCTCCACCGCGAGGTCCACACGGCCGGGTCGCTCGGCGAGCGCACGCTCGAGCACGTCGACGCGGTTCGTCGTCATGACGAACGCGACGTCGGCGTCTCCGTCGAGTCCGTCGAGCGCCTCGAGCACCTCGAACAGGAGCGGCTGCGGCGAGCCGTGGCGCTCCATCGCAACCAGGTCGATGTCTTCGAGCACGACGAGCGAGGGCTGGAACGTGCGCGCGATCTCGGCCGCGGCGCTGATGAACCGGATGCTGGAGCCCATGAGCAGCACGGCGGTGATGTCGGGCGTGCGCGAGAGCAGGTGACGCACGGTGAGGGTCTTGCCGGTGCCGGGAGGCCCGTACAGCAGCACGCCGCGCTTGAGGTGCTGGTTCGCCGCCCGGAGCAGCTCGCGGTGGTCGCCGATGCCGACGACGTGCTGCACGACCTCGTCGAGCAGCCCCTCGGGGAGGATGACCTGCTCGGCCGCGACGTCCGGGCGCGAGAGGAAGGTCGCGCCCGCGTCGCGCCCGTACTCCGTCGGCACGAACGAGAGCACCTGACCGCGCAGCACGCTGTGCTCGATCATGAGCGCGCGCACGCGGTCGAGGAACGACGACACGACGTCGGGGTCTTCGCCCATGACCTCCACCAGCCCGGTCGGCCGGCCCATGTGCGGAGCCGCCGCGCGCTGGACGAGCGCGATCGGGCGGCCCTCGTGCGCGAGCAGGCGGACGCCCATCGCGACGACACGTCGGCTGCCGGCGGGGCCGGTCGCGCGCTCCGAGTAGTCGACCGGCCCGATCGGGAAGGGCACGTGCGGGCTGTTCACGAGCTCGGCCATGCCGCTGTGCAGCCGCTGCTCCCCTCCGCCCACGCCGAGAAGCTCGCCCCCGCTCTCAGCCGCGATGAGCTCGAGGGCGATGTCGGCGTCGACGAGACGGTGGTCGGCGATCGCCTCCTGCACGACGGGGAGCGCCGCGGCATCCGTTCCGAGATGCTCCGAGATCCGGTCGCCGAGCGGGGTGCGCTCGGCGCGACGCTCCTGATCGCGGAGGGAGTTCACGTGCCCGAGGTAACGCCCGACGGCGCGCATGAGGTCTCGGTCGTCGTCGCGGAGCATCCGTCGGTTCCCTTCGTCGGAAGGTCGCATCGTATCGGGACGCGACGACGCAGAACGCGATCGAGGGGATCACGCCCCGAAACGCGATCCCCTCACGAGGCGATGCGAGCGCGAAGCCGTGCGCCGCGGTGCGCCTCACCAGGGAAATGTCCGGACCGGGCGAATCGTGTCATCGCGCTCTCGCATCGTTACCGTTCCGTTATCAATGCGCCGGGGCGACGACACGCCCGCGAGTCGCTTACCGTTGAAGTGCAGGTGCGCCTCCCCCGGCACCGCACGAGAGGAATGTCATGAGGATCGTCGCGTCATCCGACTGGCGGGACGCCATCCCGTTCGAGAGCCCCGTGCTGGTGGCCGACGTCGTTCCCGGAGACCCGACGCGCTGCTTCACGTGCGGCGCCGACTCCGAGCCGCGGCCGCGCACCGAGCTGTGGGCGGTCAAGCACCGGCATCCGAAGAACCACGACGGGTTCGTGCGGTTCTACTGCGCCGAGCACCGTCCCGTCGTCGTGCGGCGCGAGGCTCCGGCGGCCGCGGCGCCGCGGGCGAAGTCGCGACCGCCCGCCGAGCGAGCGCCTTCCCGCCGCACGCCGAGCACCCGCGACGTCACACGGGCGATGTGCCCGAACTGCTTCGTCGAGGTGTCGGCGAGCGGCGACTGCGGGATGTGCGGCTGGTCGGAGTGACCGGCCGCGCCGCACCCGGACCCGGCGCGCGCCGCTACTTCTTCTTGAGCGACTTCTCCGACAGGGGCATCTCGCCCGACGCCTTGAGCCCGCGGTAGTACTCGCGCGCCTCGTCCTGCCGCTGCTGCTCGGCACCCGACGCGATGGGAGCGCGCACGTGCTCGGGCTCGAAGCCGTACGCGTCGACGAGGTCCTGGGCGTGCGGGCGGAGGCGGGCGGAGAGGCGGTCGATGTAGCGCGAGACGGATGCCGCGCGCTGCGTCGACAGTCGTCCGTTGATGAGATACCACGCGAGGTGCTTCTCGATCAGGTGCAGGCCGAACAGGTCGCGCAGCCACGTGAGCACGCGCTTCGTGCCCTCGTCTGCGATGCGGTTCACGCCGTCGGTGAACGCCTCCCACTGGAGCAGCTCGGCGTGCGCACGGGCCGCCTCGATGAGCTCGGCCTGGTGCACGTTGAACAGCTCTGCCGCCTCTGCCTGCGAGAGCTTCGACGCGGGGCGCAACGCGGCGGCGAGGTCGGCCACCATCTGCTGCACACGGCCCGCGAGCAGCTCGTGCTGCTGCTCCTCCCGCAGGCCGAGCTCGACCGAGCGGGCGGTCGAGCCGAAGTCGGCGACGGCCTGTCCGAGCTGCCGGAGTCCGGCGCCGTGGAACACCTTGCCGGCGGTCTGTCCGACCGCGTAGCGCGCGAGCTTCGCGGCATCCGCGCCCTTGAACTGCTTCGCGAAGTCGCTCAGCAGACGCTTGCCGACCAGTTGCAGGAGGACGTTGTTGTCGCCCTCGAACGTGACGTACACGTCGAGGTCCTGGTGCAGTCCGACGAAGCGGTTCTCGGCGAGGAAGCCCGCGCCGCCGCAGGCCTCGCGCGCCTCCTGGATCGTCGCGAGCGCGTTCCACGTGCTGAGGGGCTTCAGCGCGGCGGCGAGCGTCTCGAGATCCTCGCGCTCGTCAGGGGTGTCTGTGCGACCTGAGAACACGCCGTCGAACTTCTTGAGCAGCTCGTCGTGGGCGAAGAACTGCGCGTAGTTCTGGGCGAGCAGCGGCAGCAGGCGCCGCTGGTGCTTGCCGTAGTCGAGCAGCACGACTTCTTCGGTGCCGGTGCCCGAATCGAACTGACGGCGCTGGTTCGCATACGTGAGCGCGATATGGAGCGCGAGCGCGGTGCCGACCGTCGCGGCGCCGTCGAGCGACACGCGGCCCTGCACGAGCGCGCCGAGCATCGTGAAGAAGCGACGGCCGGGCGAGGGGATGTCGCTCGTGTAGGTGCCGTCGGGCGCGACCTGGCCGTACCGGTCGAGCAGGTTGAAGCGCGGCACGCGCACCTGGTCGAACGCGAGGCGTCCGTTGTCGATGCCGTTGAGGCCGCCCTTGACGCCGTCGTCCTCGCTCTTGATGCCGGGCAGCATGTCGCCCGCGTCGTCGCGGATCGGCACGAAGAAGCAGTGCACGCCGTAGTTCACGCCGTTCGTGATGAGCTGCGCGAACACGGTCGCCGCTCTGCCGTGCAGGGCGGCGTTGCCGAGATAGTCCTTGTACGCGCCGCGGAACGGCGTGTGGATCTCGAACTCCTCGGTCTCGGGGTCGTACGTGGCCGTGGTGCCGATGGCCGCGACATCCGATCCGTGTCCGGTCTCGGTCATCGCGAACGCACCCGGCAGGCTCACGTCGATGACGCCGGGCAGCCACGCGTCCCAGTGCTTCTTCGTGCCGAGCTGGTAGATGGCCGAGCCGAAGAGACCCCACTGAACGCCCGACTTGATCTGCAGGCTCGGGTCGGCGAGAACGAGCTCCTCGAAGCCCGCGAGGTTCGCGCCGTTGTCCTCGAGGCCGCCGTACTCCTTCGGGAACGCGCGACTCGAGCCGCCGTGCTCGACGAGCAGGTGCAGCTGGCTGAGCACGCGCTCGCGGTGGTCGGACATCGGCTGTCCGTCGATGCGCCAGAACGCGGAGTCCTTGATCATCTCGCGCGCATCGCGGCGGGTCTGCGCCCACGTTCCGAGCAGGAGGTCGGTCACCGACGCGACGTCGATGCGGGGCTCGGATGCCTCGGCGGCGCTGTGCGCGGCGGTCGGCGCGCCCCCGGCGGGCGTGCGCTTGCTGGTGGCGGGCTTCTTGGTGCGGACGGCGGCGTCAGCCATGGATGATCACCTTTCGACATCGACAGAGCAAGTCACTCTGACCGTAGGACTCCCACAACTTCACTCCAAGTCGGCTGAAGGTGTTCTACAACACGATGAGCGACCGTCGACGGCGCTCGTTGTGCGGACCCGACAGCCGGTCTCGCGCCCGGTGACGCATGCCGGGTGCGCGGAGCGGGGCGGGCCGGATGCCGGCTCCGCCGCATCCGTTCCGATCACGCCTGCATGACGACCTTGAGGGCCTTGGTCTCTGCCGCGCGGCTGAACACGTCGTACGCCTCGAGGATTTCTCCCAGCGCGAATTCGTGGCTGGCGAACTTCGCGGCCGCGAGCTTGCCGGACTCCACCATCTTCAAGAGCATGTCGGTCGTGTCGGTGTTGACGAGCCCCGTCGTGAGCGTGATGTTCTGAATCCACAGATCCTGGATCGGAAGCTCGACCGGCTTGCCGTGCACGCCCACGTTCGCGATGACGCCACCCGGCCTCGCGAGCTGGAGTGCGAGACCGAGCGTCGGCGGAACTCCCACCGCCTCGATCGCGACGTCGACGCCCAGGCCATCCGTGAGGGCGAGGACGCGCTCCTTCGCCCCCTCGCCCGACACGACCGTGTGGGTCGCACCGAACTGCAGTGACTGCTGCAGCCGGTTCTCGTCGAGGTCGACCGCGATGACGCGGGAGGGCCCATAGAGCTGCGCCGTCATCATGGCCGCGAGACCCACCGGACCGGCGCCGATGACCGCGACGACATCACCCGGCTTCACGTGGCCGTACTTGACCCCGATCTCATGGCCGGTGGGCAGGATGTCGCTGAGCATCACGGCGTCGCGGTCCGACACCGAGTCCGGCAGTCTGTAGACGGATGTCTCGGCGTACGGCACACGGACGAACTCCGCCTGCGTTCCGTCGATGAGGTGCCCGAAGATCCAGCCGATGCCGGATGCGCCCTCGTCGCCGAGGCAGTGCGAGTAGATGCCTTTCTTGCAGAACTCGCAGCGACCGCACGCCGAGATGCACGAGATGAGCACGCGGTCGCCGACACTCAGGGTCTCGACCGCGTCGCCCGTCTCGACGACAGTGCCGATGCCCTCGTGACCGAGAATGCGACCGTCGGTCACAGCAGGGACGTCGCCCTTGAGGATGTGCAGATCGGTTCCGCAGATCGTCGTCGTCTCGATCTTCACGATGACGTCCGTGGGCCGCTGGATCGTCGGCTTGGGCACGTCGTCCCACGACTTCAGGCCGGGTCCGTGGAACACGAGCGCTTTCATGGTTTCCATGCGGCCGACGGTATGCCCCGGCAGATGCCGGGTCGGGGGCCTTTGGTCCCTTGCCGCGGCGAGTGCGGATGTCGCCCGCGGGGAGCACAATGACGGCATGGGCAACCCCGAGACGCCGCTCGACCTCGACGGCAGCGCCCCCGACCTCGACGAGCGGTTCGACGAGGGCGTGCTCGACGAGACCGTCTGGTGGCCGTACTACCTGCCGCACTGGTCGTCGCGAGAGCGCAGCGAAGCACGGTACTCGGTCGCGCCGGAGGGACTCGAGCTGCTCATCGACGCCGAGACCACTCCGTGGTCGCCGGAGTTCGACGGGGGCATCCGCGTCTCCCACCTGCAGACCGGCGAGCTGTCCGGTCCCGTCGGATCGACCGTCGGGCAGCACCGCTTCCGGCCCGACCTCGTCGTGCGCGAGGCGCAGCCCGAACGCCGACTGCACCTCGTGCGCCACGGCGTGATCGAGGTGCGCATGGCGGCCATCCGGCACCCCGACGTGATGGTCGCGTTCTGGCCGATCGGCTTCGAGGACGAGCCGGAGCGCTCCGGCGAGATCTGCATCGCCGAGATCTCCGGGTCCGAGATCGACGACGGGGGCGGCCTGGTCGGCGTCGGCGTCAAGGCCCAGAACGACCCGCGCCTTTCGACCGAGTTCGAGAAGGTGCGCGTCGAGGGCGACCTCACCGACTTCCACGACTATGCCGTCGCGTGGACCCCCGACGAGCTGCGGTTCTACATCGACCATCGCTGGGTGAAGACGGTCGCGCAGCGTATCGACTATCCGGTGCAGCTCATGCTCGACGTCTTCGAGTTCCCGCGCGGGGACGGGCGGCGCGACCTCGACGCGCTCCCCCACCGGCTCCGGGTCGAGCGCGTGCGCACCTTCCCGTACGCCGGGTGAGCGTCAGCCCGGCAGCGCCTCTTCGATCGCCGCGATCACCGACGGGTCGTCCGGCTCGGTGTGCGGGCGGAAGCGCCTCATCGTGCCGTCGGGTGCGACGAGGAACTTCTCGAAGTTCCAGGTGACCCGGCCGGCTTTGCCGGAGGCATCCGGTGTCTTCTTCAGTTCGGTGTAGAGCGGATGCTCGTTCCGCCCGTTCACGCGGATGCGATCGAAGATCGGGAAGGTGATGCCGTAGGTGGTCGAGCAGAACTCCTTGATCGCCTCGTTGCTGCGCAGCTCCTGCAGGAACTGGTTGCTCGGGAAGCCGAGCACCTGCAGGCCGCGATCGCCGTACTCCTGCTGCAGCCGCTCGAGCGTGGCGTACTGCGGAGCGAGGCCGCACCGAGAGGCGACGTTCACGATCAGGAGGGCCTTGCCGTCGAAGTCGGCGAGAGTCCTTCTCTCGCCCTCCATCGTCTGGAAGGGGATGTCGGTGAGCGCCATGGGAGCGAGCGTAATGCCGCGCCGCGGGTACCCGGCCGCTCAGAAGAGGCCGACGATGCGGCCCTCGTCGTCGACGTCGATCGAATCCGCCGCGGGCACCGCCGGAAGGCCGGGCATCGTCATGATGTCACCGCAGATCATCACGATGAACCGCGCCCCGGCCGCGAGCCTCACCTCGCGGATGTCGACGACGTGTCCCTCGGGAGCGCCGCGCAGCTTCGCGTCGGTCGAGAACGAGTACTGCGTCTTCGCCACGCACACGGGGTAGTCGCCGTAGCCGTCGTCCTGAAGGCGGCGGATCTGCGCTCGAACCGCGGTCGAGGCGGTGATGTCGGATGCCCCGTAGATGCGCGTCGCGATCGCGCGCATCTTCTCCCACAGCGTCGCGTCGTCGGGGTAGGTGAAGCGCAGGTCGGACTCGTCGCCGTCGCACAGGCGCCTGACCTCGCGCGCGAGCTCCTCGGCGCCGGCGCCGCCTTCGGCGAAGTGCTTGGCGACCACGGCCTTGGCCCCGGCGGCCTCGGCCGCCCCGATGAGCGCCCGCACCTCGGCATCCGAGTCCTCGGCCCTGTGGTTGATCGCGACGACCGCCGGGATGCCCCACGTCTCGCGCACCGTGCGGACGTGACGGACCAGGTTGACCGTGCCGCGCTGGAGCGCCTCGACGTTCTCGAGGGGCAGGTCGGCGACCTCGACCCCGCCGTGGTACTTCATCGCGCGCACGGTCGCGACGATGACCGCGGCCGACGGGCGCAGCCCGGACGAGCGGCACAGGATGTCGATGAACTTCTCCGCCCCGAGGTCGGCGCCGAAACCCGCCTCAGTCACGACGTAGTCGGCGAGGCGCAGCGCGGACGCCGTCGCGATGAGCGAGTTGCAGCCGTGCGCGATGTTCGCGAACGGGCCGCCGTGCACGAACGCGGGCGTGTGCTCCATCGTCTGCACGAGGTTCGGCGCGAGCGCGTCGCGCAGCACCGCGGTCATGGCTCCGTGCGCCTTGAGGTCGCGCGCCCGGACGGGCTTGCGGTCTCGCGTGTAGCCGACGACGATCTCGCCGAGGCGCGCCTTGAGGTCGGCGAGGCTGCGGGCGAGGCAGAACACCGCCATGACCTCGCTCGCGACGACGATGTCGAATCCGGATTCTCGCGGGTACCCGTTGCCGGGACCGCCGAGGCCGGACACGATGTCGCGCAGTGCACGGTCGTTCACGTCGAGCACGCGGCGCCACGTGACGCGGCGCACGTCGATGCCGAGTGCGTTGCCGTGGTGGATGTGGTTGTCGATGAGCGCCGCGAGCAGGTTCGTGGCGACCGCGATCGCGGAGAAGTCGCCGGTGAAGTGGAGGTTGATGTCCTCCATAGGCACGACCTGTGCGTAGCCGCCCCCGGCGGCACCGCCCTTCATGCCGAACACGGGTCCGAGCGCGGGCTCGCGCAGGCAGATCATCGCCTTCTCACCGAGGCGCGTGAGCGCGTCGCCGAGGCCGACCGTGGTGGTGGTCTTGCCCTCGCCGGCGGGCGTCGGCGAGACCGCCGTCATGAGGATCAGCTTTCCCTGCGGCCTGTCGCGCAGGGATGCGAGATACGACAGGGCGACCTTCGCCTTGTAGTGCCCGTATGGCACGATGCTCTCGTCGGGAATGCCCAAGCTCGCTGCGATCGTGCCGATGGGCTCGAGGTGTGCCGCCTGAGCGATCTCGATGTTGCTGAGAGCCACGTATCCCTCCCGATGCGCGCCTTCGCGGGTCGCGGGCTCCTTCGCCCGCTCGCGACAGCCTAGAGGGCGGCGTGGCCCCGCCAGAGGAACTCTCCCGTCGAACGGCAGGCGTGTTGCGCCGATCGGAGAGCCCGGTGCGCCGGCCGCCTCGGACGTCACCCGGCGGGCGGGCCTCCCGCATGGCGGCGACGCTGGCGGGCGGCCTCGTACAGCACGGCCGTCGCGGCGTTCGCCGCGTTGAGCGAGCTCGCCGACCCGACCATCGGTATGCACACCATCAGATCCGCGGCCTCGCGCCAGGCGGTGCTGAGACCCGACGTCTCGTTGCCGACCAGGACGACGTGCGGCCCGCGGAAGTCGTGGTCGTCGATGTCGACGTCGCCCGACTCGTCCGTCCCGACCAGCAGTGGCCGCGAATCGAGCCGGTCCGCCCACTCGACCACCCCGCGCGGCGACGGGATGCGGATCGTCGGGACGGCGAAGAGCGACCCCGTGCTCGCGCGAACGGACTTGGGGTCGTAGACGTCGGCCGCGTGGCCCGTCACGATGACGCCCGTCGCCCCGAATGCGTCGGCCGAGCGGACGAGCGATCCGATGTTCCCCGGCTGGGTGGGGCGATCGAAGACGACGGTCAGTTGCTGTTCACCCGTGGCGATGCGGTCGAGCGCGTCGGGGCGCATCGCGACCACGGCGACGAGCTCAGGCGCGCCCTCGGACTTCTCGCCGAGCTCCGCGATGAGCTCGGGCGACATCGCGACGTGCCGCGCGGACGGCGTGCGCTCGAGGATCCCGGCGGCCCACCGCGAGAGTGTGCGGCTCTCGTCGAAGACCACCGCGCGGAAGTCCCACCCGTGCTCGAGGGCGAGCGTGATCGGCCGCACCCCCTGCACGATGAACTCGCCTTCGCGCTGCCGCGTCTTCCGGTTCGCGAGGAGCGACTGCCACACCTGGAACCGGGCATTCCTCGTCGTGATGCGCACGGCTGCCACGCTACTCAAACGCCGCCCCCGCATCACGCGGCGGCAATGACCTCGAGCACGGCCTCGCCGTAGGCCTCGCGCTTCTTCGCCCCGATGCCCGAGATCCCGTCGAGGTCGGCGAGCGTCGCGGGGCGGTGCTCGGCGAGCGCGCGCAGCGTCGCGTCGCCGAACACGATGTAGGCCGGCACGCCCTGCTCGCGCGCGACGCTCGCCCGCCACGCGCGGAGGGTTTCGAAGAGCTCACGGTCCTCGTCGGCGAGCGACTCCGCAGCCGGTGCCTTCCGCCCGCGTGACCCCGCCGAGCCGCCGCGACCGAGCACATCACGGCGCAGCGGAACGGGCACCTCGCCCTTGAGCACACCGGCCGCCGACTCGCCGAGCGCGAGCGTCCCGTACTCGCCGCGTGCCACCAGGATGCCGCGAGCGAGCAGCTGGCGCACGACGCTGCGCCAGTCCTGGTCGTTCAGGTCGGCGCCGAGTCCGTAGGTCGAGAGGGAGCCGTGCCCCTGCTGACGGATGCGCTCGGTGTCTGCGCCTCGCAGGATGTCGATCAGATGGCCCGCGCCGAACGCCTGACCGCGCTCGCGTTGCAGCCGCACGATGGTCGACAGGAGCTTCTGCGAGGCGACGAGCCCGTCCCACGTCTCGGGCGGCTCGAGGCATGTGTCGCAGTTGCCGCACGACTCGGACTCCTGGCCGAAGTACGCGAGGAGGTTCTGGCGTCGGCACTCGACGGTCTCGCACAGCGCAAGCATCGCGTCGAGGTGCTGTCCCATGCGCATCTTGTACGCGCGATCTCCGGGGCTCTGGTCGATGAGACGCCGTTGCTGCACGACGTCACCGAGTCCGTACGCCATCCACGCGATCGCCGGCTCGCCGTCACGGCCGGCGCGACCCGTCTCCTGGTAGTAGCCCTCGACCGACTTCGGCAGGTCGATGTGGGCGACGAAGCGCACGTCCGGCTTGTCGATGCCCATGCCGAACGCGATCGTCGCGACCATGACGACGCCGTCGTCGCGCAGGAACCGCGCTTGGTTCGCGGAGCGGACGGATGCCTCGAGCCCCGCGTGATACGGAAGCGCGTCGATCCCCTGCCCGCGCAGGAACTCGGCCGTCTGCTCGACGGACTTGCGGCTCAGTGCGTAGACGATTCCAGCGGACGCCTCGGGCATCGAACGGATGAACCCGAGCAGCTGCCGCCGCGGATCGACCTTCGGCTCGATGCGGTACTGGATGTTCGGGCGGTCGAAGCTCGCGACGAAGTGCTTCGCCTCGGGCAGGCGCAGGCGCTCGGTCAGCTCGCGATGGGTCGCGCGCGTCGCCGTCGCGGTCAGCGCCATGCGAGGAACACCGGGGAACCGCTCGGCGAGGTCGCCGAGCGCGAGATAGTCGGGCCGGAAGTCGTGACCCCACTGCGACACGCAGTGCGCCTCGTCGATCGCGATGACGCTAAGTCGACCGCGCTGCAGAAGCTTCGTCGTCGCGGGCGCCGACAGCCGTTCTGGTGCGACGTAGACGAGATCGAGCTCACCCGCGAGGTACGCGCGCTCGACCGCGGCTCGCTCGAACGGCGCCTGGGTCGAGTTGAGGTAGGCCGCCCGCACACCGTTGGCGATGAGCGCGTCGACCTGGTCGTGCATGAGCGCGATGAGCGGACTGATCACGAGCCCGGTGCCCGGTCGCACGAGCGCCGGCACCTGGTATGTGATGCTCTTGCCGCCGCCGGTCGGCATGAGCACGACCGCGTCGCCGCCGTCGATCACGTGGTCGACGATCGCGGCCTGGTCGCCGCGGAACGCGTCGTACCCGAAGACCTCGCGCAGCACATCGCGCGGGTCGGATCCCGTGTGCTCGCGGCGCGGCGCGCCGTCGAACAGGTCCGCCGACGGCGGGGGTGCGAACTCGTCGGGCGGAGGCGTCCACCCGTCTTCGGGCGGCGCCCACGAGTCGTCGGGCGGCGCGTCGACGTCGGCCCAGTCGAGGTCGGCGTACAGGTCGCCCGGATGATCAGTCACGCGGTCCAGGGTAGCCGCGGCATCCGACTCGCCCCTCGCGACCACCGCCGCCCGCACGATCCGCCGCGGACCACCGGCCTGGGGAGGAGCCGTCGCTCCCGCCGCCCCGCCTTCGCACCCGCCCCCGACCCGCCGCAACCCACCCCCAGCCCGCCCCGACCCGCCCGAGATTGCGCGAATGACGTCGCACGGCGGCATCCGCCCGTCATTCGCGCAATCTCGACGCCATTCCAGCGCGGTGCAGAAACGCCCGCGGGCCCCGCCGAGATCGCGCGAATCACGACGCGGCGCGGCATCCGATCGTCATTCGTGCGATCTCGGGGCACTGGAGGCGAGCGCACCCGGGCGCGCCGACCCGGGCGCAGGCGCGACGCGACGCACGAAATCCCGCAGCAGGAGGTTCACCTTCACGGGGTCGCGCGCCTGCGGGAGGTGCCCGGCCCCCTCGATCACGACGAGGTCGCCCCCGGTCAGGGCGGCGAGCCGGATGCCACGTGCCGGATGCTGGCACCGGTCGAGCGTTCCCACGATCACGAGCACGGGGCATCGCACGGCTTCGCAGGCCGCGACCGTGGCCGCTTCGCTGCCCGGATAGGCGGGGCCGTACCCGGCCCGCACCATCGTCTCGGGAGTCGTCTGCAGCGCCCACTCGACGCAGTCCTCGAACTGCTTGGTCGAGTGCGGTTCGGGGAACATCTCGGTGAAGAAGAACTCGGCGAACCCCGGCCAGTCGGCGACCCAGTAGTGGCGGTTCATCTTCTGCCAGCCCTCGTACGATTCCCGCGGCTCGTCGTAGTCGTACCGCACCTTGTGCGCGAGCGGCTCGCTCAGCATGAGTCCCGGGTTGATCGAGCACACGCCCAGCACGCGGTCGGGGGCCTCGGCGGCCATGAGCACTGCGTGCCCGGCCCCCGAGCACAGCCCGACGAGCACCGCGCGCTCGGCGCCGATCGCGTCGAGCACGGCCCACTGCTGGTCCATCAGCGAGCGGCCCGAGTAAGCGTCCTCGTCCTCTGGAGCATCACTGCCGCCGTTGCCGGGCGGGTCGCTCACGACCACGCGGAAGGAGCGCGCGAGGAAGGGCACCTGCGCCTTCCACGCCTCGCTGGGGACGATCGTGTCGGGCATCATCAGGTACACCGTCGGCTCACCCGAGCCGTACACCTCGTAGTGGATGCCGACCCCGTCGACTCGGACGGTGCCGCTGTCGTCCGGCTGCCGCGCGCGCATCAGATCAGCTCCGCGAGCAGAGCGGCCGCGCGAGCGGCGCCGTCGGTCTCGACCGGGCGATAGCGCGGCTTCGTGCCGACCTCGCTCACGATCGCGTCGGCGAGGACGGTGGCATCCGTCTCGTGATAGCGGATGCAGCACCCCGACCCGTATCGCCCGAGCCGGTGGCGCACGTGGATGTTCTGCTCGAAGTGGTTCTCGAGCGGCACGTACACGAACGGGCGCTGCGCGGCGGTGAGCTCCATGCACGTCGTGAGCCCGCCCTGCACGACGGCGACGTCGCACGCCGCGAGCAGTCGGTAGAGCTCGGGCACATAGCCGCGGACCATCGCGCCCTCGGGCCGGGGCAGATCGTCGGGGTCGATGCGCGGGCCGGTCACCACGAGGAACCGCAGCCGGGGCTGCCGCTGCCGCGCGAGAGGGATCGCGTCGATCACTCGGCGCAGGAGCGCCTCGCCCACCCCCGATCCGCCCACCGTGACGACACACAGCAGCTCGTCGGGCACGATCCCGAGGTCGGCGCGCACGTCCGCACGTGCTGCCTCGTCGAGCGGTTCGAAGCCGGTCACGTAACCGGCGAAGTCGTAGTTCGCCTCGGTCCACTCGCGGATGCGCGGCAGCCCCGGTCCGAACGACTCGTCGACGACGTCATCCGGATTGCCGACGAAGATCGAGCGGTCCCGCAGCCGGCGATACCGCGCGCGCTGCTCGAGCATCTCGGCGTTGTAATCGGCCGTGAGCGCGGCCTCGGCGTCGCCGCCGGCCGGCATGGGGAGCCAGCCGACGAAGTCCGTGAGCCACGCGAACGCGAAGCGCTTGAGCTCGGGATTCTCGTGCAGGAAGTAGTCGACGTCCCACGCCTCGTCGCCGATCACGAGGTCGTAGTACGTCTCGTCGACGACGTCGTTGAAGACCATGAAGTTGTTCACGAGGATCTCGTCCATGCGGCGGATCGCCTGGAACGCGTGCAGGTCGTGATCGGCCGACTCGTCCTCGATGTGCGCGGACTCGTTGGCGAGCGAGGCGGATGCCGGATGCACAGGTTCTCCGGCATCCGCGAGCACTCGCGTGACCGGGTGCTGGGCGAGCCAGTCGATCTGGAGGTCCGGGTGGAGCCTGCGCAGCTCCTGCGCGATCGCGATGTCGCGGCGCGCGTGCCCGAGACCGATCGGGGACGAGAGGAACAGGGCCCGCCGCGGACGCTGCTGCGCGCGGACCCAGGTGGTGCTGCGCCCCGGCACGGTGCCCATTCCCCCAGTGTGCTCCCCTCATCCGCTGGACGTCAGGGCCGCACCTCGAGCACGCGGTTGAACGGCGTCTCGGCGACGCTGCGGAACCGCGTGAACCCTCCCGCGGCGGTGACGTCGCGGATGCGGGCGGGCCCCGCCTGCGTGCCGAGCGCGAGGCCCACGTCCTGCGACAGCGAGGACGGCGTGCACAGCAGCGTCGAGAAGCCGTAGTACGCCCGTCCGACGGGGTTGAAGTTGTCCTCGACGCGGTCGCCGGCCATCGGCTCGACGATCATCCACGTGCCGTCGGCGGCGATGACCTCGCGCACGCGTCGCGCCGCGCCGACCGGGTCGCCCATGTCGTGCAGCGAGTCGAACATCGCGACAAGGTCGTAGCCGCTGCCGGTGAACTCCTGCGCGGACGCGACCTCGAACCGCACTCGGTCCTCGACTCCGGCCTCCGCCGCGCGGGCGCGGGCGGTCGCGATCGACTCGGCGTGGTAGTCCGACCCGACGAACCGCGAGTTCGGGAACGCCTGCGCGAGCAGGATCGTGGAGGCGCCGTGGCCGCAGCCGACGTCGGCTACGAGCGCGCCCGCCTCGAGCTTCTCCTGCACGCCTTCGAGCGCGGGGATCCACGAGCCGACGAGGTTCGCGTGGTAGCTCGGACGGAAGAACCGCTCGCACCCCACGTGCACGTCGGTGTCGTGCTGGTGCCAGCCGAACCCGGCACCGCTGCGCGCCGCCTCGACGATGTGCTGCGTGTCGTGCACCGTGCCGAGAGCGATCTGGAAGAAGCCGGGCAGGAACGCGGGGCTGTCCGGATCGGTCATCGCGACCGCGTGCTCGGGCGGCAGCGTGTACCGCCGGGTCTCGGGGTCGTACGTGACGTAGCCGCCGGCGGCCTGCGCGTTGAGCCACTCGCGCGCGTACGGCTCGGCGGTCTCCGTGCGCTCGGCGAGCTGCGCGGGCGTGCTGGGCCCGTGCTCGGCGAGGTCGCGGTAGTAGCCGAGCTTGTCGCCGAGGACGACAAGTCCGGCGTTCAGCGTCGCGCCCACTTCGTCGACCGCCCTGAAGACGAAGCTCATGAGCTTGTCGGGGTCGATCCGGGTGGGCTGCTCGATGATGGTCATGGGATCCTCCTCAGCCGTCTGTGCGGTGTTCGGTGTCTCGACGGTAGGAATCGGCGTTCCGCCGCCGCATCCGGGCACCCCCCTAGTCGTGGGCGGCGTTCGTAGACTCGGGGCATGCTCGTGGGTCGGAAGGCCGAGCAGCACGTGATCGATCGCCTCGTGGCAGGTGCCCGCCTCGGGGCGAGCGGTGTGCTCGCGGTGACGGGCGAGGCCGGAGCGGGCAAGAGTGCGCTCCTCGAGCACGCGGCATCGGCCTTCGAGGGCATGCGGACGCTTCGCGCGAGCGGCTACGAGTCAGAGCGTGAGATCCCGTTCGCGATGCTGCTGCAGCTGCTGCGCCCCGCGCTCGACTCCCTCGACGAGATCCCGCCGGTCCAGGCGGATGCGCTCGCCGCCGCCCTCGCGCTGCCGCGCGCGTCCGCGCCGCGCGACGCCGTCGACCGGTTCACGATCGGCGCGGCGGTGCTGAGCCTCATCTGCCGATACGCCGAGGAGGCTCCGGTCGCGGTGGTCGTCGACGACCTGCACGTGGCGGATGCCCCGTCCGTGAACGCCCTCCTCTTCGCAGCGCGGCGGCTGTCGGCCGACCCCGTGCTCGTGCTGCTCGCCGCCCGCAGCCCTGAGGGCGACGCGCTCGTGGCGGGTCTGCCGACGCTTGCGCTCGCCGGCCTCGATCTCGACGCCGCCCGCCAGCTGCTCGCACACACGCCGAACGCGTCGCTGTCGGACGAGCGCGTGCGGCTGCTGCACCGCGTCACCGACGGCAACCCGCTCGCACTGCTGGAGCTCCGCGGCGCGGAGCGCGAGGTCGCGGAGGGCGTCGAAGCGGGGTTGCCGGTCCGCGTGCCGCGCGCACTCACCGAGGCGTTCGGGCGGCGGCTCGCGCAGCTCGACGACGAGTGCCGCGGCGTGCTGCTCACCGCCGCCGTGTGCGGAACGGACCGATCGCTCATCGCACGGACGTGCGCAGCTCTGGGCCTCGACGCGGGGCGGCTCGACGACGCAGCGGACCTCGGGCTGATCGGCGTGCACGGCCAGCGTGTGGAGTTCCGGCATCCGCTTCTTCGTGCCGCCGCGTACTCCGGCGCGTCCGCGAGCGAAAGGCGCGCCGCGCACCGCGCGGCCGCGGACTCGACCCCCGTCGACGACGTGGATCGCAGGGCATGGCATCTTTCCGAGGCCGTGTGGCATCCGGATGCCGCTGTCGCGGCTCTGCTCGCCGAGACAGGTGACCTCGCGATCGCCCGCGGTGCGCATTCGATCGCCTCGGGCGCGTTCGAGCGGTCGGCGCGGCTGTCGCCCGACGCCGGCGATCGCGCGGCACGACTTCTGCGGGCGGCGGACGCGGCGTGGTCGGCAGGCGACGGCGAACGCGCGCTCGCGCTGCTGAACGAGCGAGGGGCGCAGGCTCGCGGCGGACGCGACATCCGCGAGATCGAGCTGCGGGCGTCGATCGCCGCGCGCGGCGGGTCGGTCCGGGAGGCGCGCGACTTCCTGCTCCTCGCCGCCGACCAGGCCGACCGCTCCGACGACGTCTCGATCGCCCTCGCGGATGCCGTGCACGCCGGGTTCTATCTGGGCGACGCGCACACCGCCTCGTCACTCGCCGATCGCCTTGCCGCACTTCAGCCGAGCCTCACGGAGCCTCGCGCTCGCGCGCTCGGGCTGATGGCGACGGGAATGGCGCGAGTCCTCGCGGGAGGCGGCGGCGTCGAGGAGATCCGGGCGGCCGTACCCCTCCTCGAGTCCGACCCCGATCTGCGTCACGATCCGCGCCGGCTCTCGTGGCTGCTGCTCGCGCCCCTCTTCCTGCGGGACGCGACCAGCGGCGCGCGGCTTCGCGCGCTCGTGAACGAGGTGCGCGGCCAGGCGGGTGTCGGAGCGCTGCCGGCGGTGCTCTTCCACGTGGCGCGCGACGAGGCGACGTCCGGGGCGTCGTGGGCGAGGGCCGAAGCGGATTACACCGAGTCGATCCGCCTCGCGCGGGAGACCGGCCAGGCCACCGAGCTGGCGATGTCACTCGCGGGGCTGTGCTGGCTCGACTCCCACGCGGGGCGGGCGGACGACTGTCTCGCCCACGGGACGGAGGCGCGAGAGCTGTGCATCTCGCGCGACATCCACATCGGGGAGGTGTGGGTTGGCCTCGCCCGCGGCGACCTCGCGCTCTCGCTCGGCGACGCGCGGAAGGCAGCCGAGGCGCTCACCGAGCTCGCCGAGCTGCTCGAGCGCCTGGGCATCGACGATGTCGACCTCTCCCCCGCGCCCGAGCTCGCGGACGCGCTGGTGCGGCTCGGCGAGCGCGACCGCGCGCGGGAGCTCGCCGTCGAGCATCACGAGCGCGCGGCCGACAAGGGTCAGCCGTGGGCGCTCGCCCGGGCCGACCGCGCCGTCGGGATCGCCACCGCCGGAGACGGGTTCGAAGCGCACTTCGACTCGGCACTCGCACGACACGAGCAGACCCTCGATGCGTTCGAGACCGCCCGCACCCGCCTCGCATACGGCGAGCGGCTGCGGCGCGAGGGCCGGCGGGTCGACGCGCGCGTGCAGCTGCGCGCTGCCCTCGACACCTTCGCCGAGCTCGGCGCCCGCGTATGGGCCGAGCGTGCGGCGACCGAGCTCACGGCGACAGGCGAGCACGTGCGCACGCCGGGTGCGAATCCGATCGAGAGCCTCACGCCGCAGGAGCTGCAGGTGTGCGTGCTGCTGACGGAGGGGCGCACGACCCGCGAGACGGCCGCCGCGCTCTTCCTCAGCCCGAAGACCGTGGAGTACCACCTGCGCAAGGTGTACACGAAGCTCGGCATCGGCTCACGGGTCGAGCTCGCGGACCTCCTCGCCGAGTCCGGGGCGATCCCGACCCCGACGGCATCGCGCGAATGACGTCGCGGCGCGCGGCATCCGGCCGTTGTTCGCGCAACCTGGACGCATCTGGCCCGCAAGGGAAAGCCCGACCCCGATCTACAGCCGCGCGACCTCGGTGACCCGCACGACCGCGGTGCCCTCCTCTTCCGACGCGCCGAGGTCGACGACGGCGCGGATGCGCCAGTCGTGATTCCCGTCGGGGTCGTCGATCGTCTGCTCGACGCGCCAGACACCGGATGCCGCGGCATCCGCGTCGTCGATCGTGACAAGTCGCGGCGAGCGCGCCGGTCCCCCCGTGAGGATCTCGTCGTGCTCGTCGTAGTAGCGGTCGAGCGCGGCGGGCCAATCGACGTCGGGATCGAGTTCGACGAGCTCGTCGTCGCGCTGCAGCGCGGCGAGCTGCACGCGCCGGAAGAGCTCGTTGCGCACGAGCACGACGAACGCACGACGGTTGGTGAGCACCGACGGCGGCGCGGGCGGGACGATCGGGGCATCCGGGTCGTCAGGCGGTGCGATGAGCGCCGACCACTCGTCGACGAGGCTCGAGTCCACCTGCCGCACGAGTTCGCCGAGCCACTCGATCACGTCGACGAGCTCGGGCGTCTGCGCGTCGACGGGCACGGTCTGTCGAATCGCGCGGTACGCGTCGCTCAGGTACCGCAGCACGAGGCCCTCGCTGCGGCCGAGCTGGTAGAACGAGACGAACTCCCCGAACGACAGCGCGCGCACGAACATGTCGCGCACGACCGACTTCGGCGACAGCTCGAAGTCGCGCACCCACGGCTGGCTCGACGCGAACACCTCGAACGCCTGCTGCAGCAGCTCCGCGAGCGGCTTCGGATACGTCACGTCTTCCAGCAGGGCCATGCGCTCGTCGTAGTCGAGCCCCTCCTGCTTCATCGCGGCCACCGCCTCACCGCGGGCCTTGAACTCCTGCTGCGCGAGCACCGCGCGCGGGTCGTCGAGGGTCGCCTCGATGACGCTCACGACGTCGAGGGCATAGTGTCCGGTGCCGGCGGCGCCCGGGGCATCCGTCGGGTCCAGCAGCTCGATCGCGGCGAGCGCGAACGGCGACAGCGGCTGGTTCAGCGCGAAGTTGGGCTGCAGGTCGACGGTGAGACGGATGCCGCCGCCATCGGCCACCACGACGCCTGCGGCCTTCAGCGTGCGGAAGATCGCGAGCGCGCGCCGCGCGAGAGCGTACTGCTGCGAGCGTGTCTGGTGGTTGTCGAACACGAGCGATCGCACGTTCGCGAACGCGTCGCCGCCGCGCGCGATCACGTTGATGAGCATGGCCGCCGTCAGCTGCAGCTGCGGCACGAGCGGCTCCGGCGACGCCTCGACGAGGCGCTCGAACGATCCCTCGCCCCAGTTCACGACGCCCGTCGGCGCCTTCTTGCGCACGATCTTCTTGCGCTTGGCGGGGTCGTCACCGGCCTTCGCGAGCGCGACGGCGTTCTCGATCTCCCACTCGGGCGCCATCACGACGACGTTGCCGTAGGGGTCGTACCCCGCACGACCCGCCCGCCCCGCGACCTGATGGAACTCGCGCGCGGTGAGCTGGCGCATCCGTGTTCCGTCGTACTTCGACAGCGCCGTGATCACGACCGTGCGGATCGGCACGTTGATGCCGACCCCGAGCGTGTCGGTGCCGCAGATCACGCGCAGGAGACCGCGCTGCGCGAGCGTCTCGACGAGCCGCCGATAGCGCGGCAGCATGCCCGCGTGGTGCACGCCGATCCCCGCGCGCACGAGCCGCGAGAGCGTCTTGCCGAAGCCGGTCGTGAAGCGGAAGCCGCCGATCGCCTCGGCGATCGCGTCGCGCTGCTCGCGCGTCGAGACCCGCACCGACGCGAGCGCCTGCGCCCGTTCGACCGCCGCCGCCTGCGAGAAGTGGACGATGTAGACAGGTGCCTCACCCTGCTCGAGCAGCCGCTCGAGCACCTCGTGCACGGGCGTGCGCTCGTACGAGAAGTGCAGCGGCACCGGGCGCTCGACGCCGTTGATGCGCGCGGTGGGGCGGCCGGTGCGGCGCGTGAGGTCGTCGGCGATCGCGGTGACGTCACCGAGGGTCGCCGACATGAGCACGAACTGCGCGCGCGGAAGGAGCAGCAACGGCACCTGCCACGCCAATCCGCGCTCGGGGTCGCCGTAGTAGTGGAACTCGTCCATCACGACCTGGTCCACGCCCGCATCAGGCCCCTGCCGCAGCGCGAGATTCGCGAGGATCTCGGCCGTGCAGCACACGATCGGAGCATCCGGGTTCACAGACGAGTCGCCTGTGACCATGCCCACGTTCGCCGCGCCGAAGATGTCGACGAGCGCGAAGAACTTCTCGCTCACGAGCGCCTTGATCGGGGCGGTGTAGTACGTGCGGCCGCCGCGCGCGAGGCACATCGCGTGCGCCGCGATCGCGACGAGCGACTTGCCCGTTCCGGTCGGCGTCGAGAGCACGACGTTCGCCCCGGAGACGATCTCGATGACGGCCTCGTCCTGCGCGGGGTACAGCGTGAAGCCGCGCGACTGCGCCCACGCGACGAAGCCCGTGTACGCCGTGTCCTCATCCGCGCCGGCAGGCACGAGGTCGAGCAGCCCGGCGGCCGAATCCCCGCCGGGGTGAGTCGAGACCATCCCTCGAGTCTGCCAGCCTCGGACGCCGTCCCCCGACGTAGGAGATGGCGCGGGCGTAGGACCGGATGCTGCCGAAGCATCCTTCCTCTGCGCCATCCCCTACCCCGGAGACGCGATAGGCGCCGAGGTGCCCACCCTGGCGGAACACGATCCCCCGCCCGTACGTTGAAGACGACGACGAAGGGATTGCACACATGCCCACCTCCACTGATGAGCTCACCGTCACAAGAGACGACGGGGCCGGCCGCTACGAGATCCACGTCGGCGACGTGCTCGCCGGCTTCACTCTCTTCCAGCCGACCCCCAACGGCGAGCTGATCTTCCCCCACACCGAGATCGACCCGGCCTTCTCGGGCCGCGGACTCGGAAAGGTGCTCGTGTCGGAGGCGCTCGCCGACGTCGCACGTCGCGGCGAGCGGATCATCCCGCTGTGCCCGTTCGTGCGCCGGTATCTGCGCGAGAACCACGTCGAGGGGCTCGACGTCGACTGGTCCGTCGCCGGAGGCAGGGATGACCAGGCTGGACGCTGACGCGTCCGTCGCCGAGGCGGAGGCCCCGCTTCGACACCATGAGCCGGATGCCGCCACCGGCGGTCCCCGCGCTCTCCTGCTCGAATCGCGCGAAGTGCCGCTCGGCGGCGTCCGCGCGATGCACGTGCGACGCTCGCTTCCGCAGCGCGACCTTCCGCTCGTCGGCGCGTGGTGCTTCCTCGACCGGTTCGGGCCGCAGACGACGCGCATGCGCGTCGAGCCGCATCCGCACATCGGCCTGCAGACGGTGACGTGGCCGTTCGCGGGCGACGTGCGCCACCGGGACTCGGTCGGCAGTGACGTCGTCGTCCGCCGCGGCGCGCTCAACCTGATGACGAGCGGTGAGGGCATCGCGCACTCGGAGTACTCCGTCGGCGAGGGCCCGATTCCGCTGGACGCGCTGCAGCTGTGGGTCGCCCTCCCCGAGTCGCGCCGTCACGGCGCTCCGGACTTCGAGCGGCACGAGGACCTCCCCGAGCTCACCCTCGATGCGCTCGAGGGCGCCGCGGGTTCGGCGATCGTCGTGCTCGGCGAGCTCGCGGGGGTCCGCTCGCCCGCCACCGTC
Organism: Microbacterium immunditiarum; assembly: GCF_013409785.1. Taxonomy (NCBI): domain Bacteria; kingdom Bacillati; phylum Actinomycetota; class Actinomycetes; order Micrococcales; family Microbacteriaceae; genus Microbacterium; species Microbacterium immunditiarum. The sequence continues at coordinate 765,252 of NZ_JACCBV010000001.1, read as the reverse complement.
CACACGCCGATCGTCGGAGCCGAGGTGCGCGTGCCCGCGGGCTCACGTGTGCGCATCCCCCTGCGGCCGGATTGGGAGTACGCCCTGGTGGGCATCGACGGCGTCGCGGATGCCGCGGCCGAGGCATCCGCGACGACCCCCCTCGACGACTCACACCTGCTCTACTTCGGAACCGGCCGCGACGTCATCGAGGTGAGCAGCGCGACGGGTGCCACGATGTTCGTGCTCGGCGGCGAGCCCTTCGAGGACGACGTCGTCATGTGGTGGAACTTCGTCGGCCGCAGCCACGAGGAGATCGCCGAGGCCCGAGAGGCCTGGGAGGCCGGGTCGGCCCGCTTCGGCCGCGTCGTCGACCACGGCGACGAGCGGATTCCGGCTCCGCCCCTTCCCGCCGTGCGGCTCACTCGCCGGCGCCGGCGAGTCTGACTCCCGCCCGTACGAGAACAGCGCCGCCCCCTCGAATCGAGAGGGCGGCGCTGTCGTCGTGCGCTGCGGGCTACTTCAGGACGATGAAGCCCGAGACGCTCGCGGATGCCTCGACGGTGTCAGTGCCGACGTACTCGGCAATGACGACGTGGACGCCCTTCTTCTGCTTCGGCAGGTTGAAGGTGACCGAGCCGTCCGCGAGGGTGCCCGTGTACTTCTTCGTGTCGACCCACACGTTCACCGTGCCCTCGGCCGAAGCGCCGCCCGCCGTGACACCGACCGTCACCGCGTAGCTGTGCGACGTGGTGCCGAGATAGCGGTTCATCGAGACCGTCGTGCGGGACTTGTCCTTGACGAACACTTCCTTGCTGACGGCGGTGCCGGCGTTCGGGTTGCCCGCCTCGGTGGCGGTGACCCGCACCGAGAGCGCCGTGCCGACGTCCGTCGAGGTCACCTTGTACTGCGTGCCCGTCGCGCCGTCGATGGGTTCGCCGTTGCGCAGCCACTGGTACTCGAAGGTGACGCCCTTCGGTTCCCACGTGCCCGGCTTCGCCTTGAGCGTGCTGCCGACCTTCGCGGCACCCGTGATCGTCGGCGCGGACTTGGCGACAGGAGCCGCCGCACCCGACTCGACCGTCACGAGCGTGCGCACCGGCGACGCGCCGTAGCCGATGACGCCGAGGTACGTCGTGTCGGGCTGCAGGCCGGTCCACGAGACCGTGAACGTCGCCTCCTGCCCGAACGACAGCGGGAGCGGGTTGGGCGTCGCGGTGAACGACCCCTCGCCGTTCGGGCCGACGATCGCCGAGGTGAGGTCCCACGTCATCGGGTTCGGCGTCGCGTACAGGTCCGCCACGATCGCGTACGTTCCCGCGGTCGGGTTGTCGAGCGTCACCTGCTCGTCGGCCGACGCCGAAGCCGACAGGAATCGCTCGTAGTAGCGAAGGTCGGTCGGGCTCACGACGCGGTAGACGTACAGGTCGAGGTCGCTGCCCGCGTCGTCCGACGAGTCGAGCGTCCACTGGGCGAGTCGCGTACCGGGCTCGATCGTCTCGATCCAGAGGATCTGACGAGCCTGGGTCGGGTCGTCGACCGGTGCGGAGTTCTCGTCACCCGAGTGGCCGGGCACGTCGTTGTCGGGGTCCTTCAGCAGACGCACCGGCGCGAGGCCCGCGACGCCGAGCTGGACTTCACCCTCGAGCCACGACTCGACCGTGATGTCGGTGCTGCCGGTGATGCCGGTGCCGCTCGCCGCGTCGGGCGCGTCGACCGAAGCCGGCTTCGCCGCCATCGGCGACCGCACGGTGGTGCCGTCAGCGCCCACCCACGTCAGGAAGCCGGTCGACCACTCGTCGACGGGGGCGTCGCTGCGGGCGATCGTGATCGAGGCGTCCTGCGACTCGCCGGCCGCGCCGAAGGTGAGCGTCGACGGCTCGACGGTCACGTCGAATCCGGGGAAGTCCACCTCCGCCGTGTAGGTGCCGGCACGCGTCGAGGTGAGCGTGCGCGTCACGGTCTGCGGCCCGGCGAGCGTGCCGATGCCGATCGAGGCGATGTTCAGGTCGCTCGGGTCGATCGGCTCGACGCCGGCCCAGTCGTACCCGCCGATGCCCTCCACGTACGCGGCCCAGTCGAGCGGCCCGTTGAGGTACAGCAGACCCGGGTCGAAGAACCGCGTCGGGTCGACGTGGCCCGCGCCCTGCGCGAACGGGTCGGTCACGTCGGCACCGCCGGCGTCGACCGTGTCGTAGGCGGTGGTCATCATCGCCGACTTGATCTCGCCCGGCGTCGCGTTCGGGTGCACCCCGAGGTACAGCGCGGCGAGACCCGCGATGTGCGGCGATGCCATCGACGTACCCGACTTGAACTCGAACGTCGGGTCGGCGCCCTCCGCGTTGTGGGCTGCCGCGAGGATCGCGACACCCGGGGCCGCGATGTCGGGCTTGATGATGTCGCCGTCCTCGGCGATCATCGGGCCGCGGCTCGAGAAGCCCGCGATCTGCGGTGTCGGCGTGACGACGTCGGTCAGGTTGCTCGGGTGCAGCGTCACGACCGCGTCGGTCGTGCCGGTCACGTACGAGAGGACCGCGTTGCGGTACTGCGCGTCGATGTGCACGGTCGGCACCGAGTGGAAGTCGTTGTCGAGCGAGCCCGGCGTGACGTTCACGAGCACCATGCCGACGCCGCCCTTGTCGGCGACCTCCTGCGACTTCTCGACGCGGGCGTTGGTGCCGCGGTCGCAGACCACGATCTTGCCCGCGACCTTGGCCGGGTCGAGCGAGTCGAGGAAGCACAGTCGTGCGTTCTCGACCGGCACACCCGTCGCCGCTGCGTCGCCCGAGTAGATCGCGGAGCCGGTCACCGTCCCGTCGAACGGCACCGTCACCGAGACGCCCGCGAACTGCTGGCCGTCGCCGAGCTCGACGGTGCCCTCGTACGTCGGGATGGTCGACGCGGCGACCGTCGTGTACCACGGCGACGCGTGGTCGGCCGTCGTCGGAGCGGGACCGGCGTTTCCGGCGCTCACGGCCACGAAGACGCCCGCAAGACCCGCGTTGAAGAACATCTGGTCGATCGGCTCCCACGACGAGACGGCCGTGCCGCCGCCGATCGAGAAGTTGATGACGTCGACGCCGTCGTCGACCGCGGCGTCGATCGCGTTGAGCAGGTCGCTGCCGGCGCAGATGTCATCGGTCGTCACGAGCGGGTCGGGCCCGACGAAGCACGCCTTGTACATCGCGACCTTGGCGGCCGGCGCGACACCCGAGATGGCACCGAAGTCGACGCCCGCGATCGAGGCGGGGACGCCGTTGTTGCCGGCGGCCGTGCTCGCGGTGTGCGAGCCATGGCCGTCGCCGTCACGCGGCGACAGGTAGTCGTACGTGAAGTCGAAGCCCGCGGCCGCGGCGCCGGTCGAGAAGTACTTCCCGCCGACGAGCTTCGTCGAGTACGCGTCGTTCGACCACTGCTGACCTGTGACTCGGGCGCTGCTGAAGGTTCCGCCGTCGGCCTTCTCGAACACGACGTTGTTGCCGGCGAGATACGGGGTGTCGGCCGACGGGATCGTGCCGAGCGGGTCGCCCGCGAACGAGGGGTTCTCGGGTGCGATGCCGGTGTCGACGACGCCGACGACGACGCCCTGGCCCGCGGCATCCGTTCCGCCCACGGCCTCCCACACACCGCCGGGTCCTTCAAGGCCCAGGAACTCGGTCGACGACACGGCGTCAGGGTGGAAGATCTGCTCGGGATAGACGCCCACGACGTCCTTGCTCGCCGTGAGCTGACCGACCTGCTCGGGCGACAGCTTGGCGCTGAAGCCGTTCAAGGCCACCTGGTAGGTCGCCTTCGGGTCGGCGCCGACCTCGGACGCAACCTCCTCCTGGCGCTTCTCGAGGAAGGCCGCGTACTTCTTCGCGGCGTTCGAGCGCGTGTCGAGCTCTTCGCCCTCGTCGGGCTTGGTCGGAGCGAGGCCTGCTTCCCCGCCGTCGTACGAGGCGACGGGATCCTCCGCGAGGACCACGATGTACGTGCCGGTCGGCGATTCCGCCGGCACGAGTGGGGGCACCTCCTCTGGACTCGCGTAGGCGGCTGTCGTCGCAGTACCGGCGAACAGCGCGGCGAGGGTTATCGCCGTCACTGCTCTGAAGGGGGTCCGGCCCATGGTGCTCCCGATTCGTCGTTCGATCAGTAGGGCTGAGACGTCTTCGTCGACGCTCCAGCCAGCCCCAACCTAATTCACAGCGGAATCCCAGTGAACCCCCGATAGTGAAAAACCTGTGAGACCGCCTCGCTAAGATCGTCAAGTGTCCAACCGATCCCCCCTGACGACGAGCATTCTGCTCACGTGCGCGGCGATCGGAGTGGCGACCGGTGTGGTCGGCGGCATCGCAGGCTGGATCACCCCCATCGTCCTCGCAACCGCCCCGATCGTCTACGGGTTCGTGCTCGGCGCGCACGCCATCCCGGGGATCATCTCGCAGGCGCTCATCCGCCAGCCGTGGGTCGCGCTCATCACGCACGTGCTCGCGGCCCTCGCCGCCAGCGCGATCGCGCCGCAGTGGGCCTTCCGGTTCCTCGGCACGGCGGTGCTGTTCGGCGGCATTCAAGAGCTCGTGGCCGCCGCCACCCGCTACCGCGTCTGGAAGACGTGGCGCTACTTCATCTCGGCGCTCGTGATCGGCGTGATCGTCGCGGTCGTCGTCGCGTTCGCGGCGCACCTGACGACGCTTCCGCTGTGGGCGCAGATCACGTACCTCGTGCTCGCCGTCCTCGGTCCGGTCGTCTGGACGGCGATCGGTCTCGCGATCGGCGCGGGCCTGCGGCGCGCGGGCATCACGCCTCGCGTGCGCGGCTGAGCGCGGCATCCGTCACGGCCGGCTCACGAGATGAGACGGATGCCCCGACCGCGGTCGCGGGCTAGGTAAGGCCGGACTAAGTTGGGTTCTGCCGGCTCGTCCTGAGGGGAACCCGTGACCGCACTCCAGCGCGACGCGTCCGCCGCGCGCGCGGTCGGACGCGACAAGGCGCAGCCCCTCCTCCGCGTGCAGGATCTGGCCGTCACGTACGAGGGCTCACCCGAGCCCACTCCGGCGCACGTCTCGTTCGAGGTCTCGGCGGGCGAGGTCGTCCTCGTGCTCGGTCCGAGCGGCTCCGGCAAGTCGACGCTCGCGCTCGCGCTGAACGGCCTCATCCCCCACGATGTGCCGGCCGATGTCGCCGGGACGGTCGAGGTGGGTGGGCTCGACACGGTCGAGAACCCCGTCGCACGCCTGAGCCCGCACGTCGCGATGGTGTTCCAGGACCCCGACACGCAGCTGGTCACAGGGACGCTGCTCGACGAGGTCGCATTCGGGCCGGAGAACCTGCGGCTGCCCGTCGACGAGGTGCTCGCACGTGCCGAGTCGGCGCTGCGCCGCGTCGGCCTGTGGCACCGCCGCTTCACGAACCCCGACCGCCTCTCCGGCGGCGGCCGCCAACGGCTCGCGATCGCGTGCGCCCTCGCGATGGGATCGTCGCTGCTCGTTCTCGACGAGCCGACGGCGAACCTCGACCCGAACGGCATCGAGGAGTTCTACGCCGCGCTCGGCGAGCTCGCCGGCGCGGGCGACCGCGCGATCGTGCTCATCGAGCACAACCTCGACGCCGCGGTGGAGTTCGTCGGCCGCGTCATCGTGCTCGACCACGACGGACGCCTCGTGGCCGACGGCTCGGTCGACGACGTGCTGCGCCGCCGAGCCGACGAGCTGCACGCGATGGGCGTGTGGCTTCCGACGTCGGCGCGCGCGGCGCTGCGGCTGCGGCGTTCGGGGCTGCGCCTCGACCCGCTGCCGCTCACGCCGGACGAGCTGCGCGCGGCGCTCGACGCGGAGCCAGCGGTGACACCGGATGCCGAGCGAGCGCAGTCCCCCTCCCCGGTCGCTGAGCGAGCGCAGTCCCCCTCCCCGGTCGCTGAGCGAGCGCAGCGAGACGCACCGCCCGCCCGGCGCGCTCTCGTCGAGGTCCGCGGCCTCACGCTGCGCCGCGGGCGCTCGATCGTGCTCCACGACATCGAGCTCGACATCCGCAAGGGGGACTTCGTCGCGGTAATCGGCGCGAACGGAGCGGGCAAGACGACCCTGGTGCAGGCGATCGCGGGCGTCGTGCGTCCGCCGCGCGGAACCGTCCGCATCGGCGACCTCGACGTGGGCCGCGCCGACAGCCGCACGCTCTCCGCCCGCGTCGGGTTCGTGTTCCAGAACCCGGAGCACCAGTTCATCGCGCACACCGTGTTCGACGAGCTCGCGCACGGCCTCCGCCTGCGGCATCTCCCCGACGACGAGGTGCGCGCCCGCACGGAAGCACTGCTCGACCGCTTCGGCCTGCGTGACAAGGCGGCGACGCATCCGTTCCGCCTGTCCGGCGGGCAGAAGCGCCGCCTCTCGGTCGGGACCGCCCTCGCCGGAGCCGCCCTTGACGGCGGTGCGCCGCTGCTCGTGCTCGACGAGCCGACGTTCGGACAGGACCGCGCTCGCGCCGACGAGCTCCTCTCGCTCCTGCGCGACCTCAACGCCGAGGGCACCACGATCATCGTCGTCACCCACGACATGCAGCTTGTGACCGAGTACGCCGACCGCACGGTGATCCTGCGCGAGGGTCGCGTCGCGGCCGCGGGCGACACCGCGCACCTCTTCGCCGACTCCGAGCTGATCGTCGGCGCGGGCCTTCGGCTCCCTCCCCTGCGCCGCGCGTTCGACGCACTGACCTCGCACCCCGAGCTCGCGGGCATCGCGCGCCTCGCCGACCTCCCGGGCGGCACGGCATGAGCAACCGGTCACGTCTCGAGCTGACGGATGCCGCAGCCGCCGCATCCGACCCGCCCACCGCTCCCGTGGTCGACCCGTACGCCGGTCCCGTTTCGCACTCGCCCGTCCGCTTCCTGTACGACCTCAACCCGCTCGCGAAGATCTTCGCGCCGTTGCCCGCGATGGTGATGCTGATCTTCGTGCGCGACGTGCAGACGCCGCTCGCGTTCATCGCGCTGACGGCCGTCGTGCTGCTGATCGGCGTGCGGTTCACGCGCGGTCTCGCCGCGCTCCTCCTCGGCGTGCCCGCGTTCGGGGCCGTCATCGCCCTCGGGTTCGCGCTGTGGACCGACGCGGCGCTGGTCGCCGACACCTCCCCGGTCGTGCAGCTCGGCGCGTGGACCCTCTACCGCGGCGCCCTCGAGATCGGCGTCGCGACGGGACTGCGCATCGCCGCGATCGTCGTGCTCGCGTTCATCGCGGGACTCAGCACGACCGGACCCGACCTCGTGCGCGCGACCGTGCAGCAGCTGCGCGTTCCGTACCGCATCGGGTACACGGCGCTCGCGGCGTTCCGCTTCGTGCCGCGGTTCCGGCATGAGCTCGAGATCATCCGGCAGGCGCACCGCGTGCGCGGAGCACACGGCGGCCGCGGTCCGTTCACCGCCGTCGCGCGCTGGGCGGGATACATCGTGCCGCTGCTCGCGGGTGCGATCCGCCACGCCGAGCGCGTCGCCCTCGCGATGGACGCGCGCGCGTTCGGCGCCTATCCCGACCGCACGGAGCGCCACCTCGTACCGTTCCGCGCGCGTGACACGGTCTTCCTCATCGCGTTCTGGGTGGCATCCGCCATCGTGCTCTGGATCTTCTTCCCCTGGGGGCTCGCGTGACCGCCACCCCCGGCCCCGGGCCCGCCCCACCCCCGCCCCATCCCCGGTCGAGATTGCGCGAACCGCGGCCGAGATGATCCGGATGCCGTCATCCGCGCAATCTCGACCCCCTGCGACCACGACGACCGCGACGATCCGCCATACTTGCGCGCGTGACCTCCGCCGACCTCGCCCGCATCTGGCCCGCCACGGGCGTCCGAGCGCGAGCCGGCGACCTCGAGCTCCGCTGGGCCGACGACGAGCTGCTCGTCGCCCTCGCGGATGTCGCCGCGCGCGGAATCCACGACGAGGACCGGATGCCCTTCGCGGTCCCGTGGACGCGCGGGACGCCGGACGAGGTCGCGCGATCGGTCGTCTCGTACCACTGGAGCATCCGCCCCCGCGTCGGCCCGGAGGAGCTCCACCTCGACCTCGCCGTCCTCGTCGACGGTGCACCGGCGGGGATGCAGGGCGCGAGCGGCAGCGACTGGCGCGTGCTGCGGAAGGTGCAGACGGGATCGTGGCTCGGCCGCGAGCATCAGGGCCACGGCATCGGAACCCGCATGCGCGTGCTCATGCTCGAGCTGCTCTTCGACGGACTCGGCGCGCTCGAGGCGACGTCGGGCGCGTTCGTCGACAACCCGGCGTCGAGCGCCGTCTCGCGCAGGGTCGGGTATCTCCACAACGGCGTGGTGACCGTCGCCCGCGAGGGCGCGGCCGTCGCCCACCGCAACTACCTCATGACGCGCGAGCGCTGGCTCGAGGTGCGCGACCGCAACGCCTCGCTGCTCGGTGCGCCGGTCGAGCTCGAAGGCGTCGAGGCGCTGCGCGCGGTGCTCGACGGCTGATCGCATCGGTCGCCGTCCGGCGGTCACTCCTCGAGAGATAGAGACGGATGCCGCGCCCGCGCCCCCTCCCCCGAGGGGTGGCCGCGGCATCCGTCTCTGGTCTCGGTGAGCTCAGCGCTTGCCGACGATCTCGCGGCTGACGATGTCGCGCATGATCTCGTTCGTGCCGCCGTAGATGCGGTGGACGCGGGCGTCGAGGAACGCGCGAGCGATCGGGTACTCGGTGATGTAGCCGTAGCCGCCGTGCAGCTGCACGCCGATGTCGAGCAGTTCCCATTCGCGATCGGTCGCCCAGAACTTGACCTTGGCGGCCTCTTCGGCGGTGAGCTTCTTGTCTTTGTAGAGCATCATCGCGCGGTCCACATACGCCCACATGACGTCGACGGTCGTCGCCATGTCGGCGAGCTTGAAGCGCGTGTTCTGGAAGTCGGCGATGCGCTCGCCGAAAGCCTCACGGCTGAGGGTGTAGTCGCGGGTCCAGACGTACGCGGCCTCGCCCGCGGCCGCGGCCGCGACGCCGATCGAGAGGCGCTCGAGGGGCAGGTTCATCATGAGCTGGATGAAGCCGAGGCCTTCCTTGCCGCCGATGAGGTTCTCTTCGGGGACGAAGACGTCTGTGAACGACAGCTCGGCGGTGTCCCAGCCGTGGAAGCCCATCTTCTCGAGCTTCTTGCCGTGGTCGAAGCCCTCCATGCCGTTCTCGACGATGAGCAGGCTGAAGGCGTCGGGGCGCGTGCCCTCGCCGGTCTTGACGAAGGTGACGACCATGTCGGCGGTCTTGCCGCTCGAGATGAACGTCTTGGCGCCGTTGACGACGTACCCGCCCTCGACCCGCTTGGCGGTGGTCTTGATGCCGCGCAGGTCGCTGCCCGCGCCGGGCTCGGTCATCGCGAGAGCGCCGAGGATCTCACCGGTCGCCATGCCGGGGAGCCACTTCTCCTTCTGCTCCTGCGTGCCCATGTGCGCGATGTACGGCACGGCCAGGTCGTCCTGGATGCCCAGCGCGCCCGCGAGCGAGCCGAGGCCGGCACCGATGGTCTCTTCGAGGACGATCGAGCGGAAGCGGTAGTCCTGCAGCATTCCCGCACCGCCGAACTCCTCCGGCACCGAGAGCCCGATGATGCCGGCCTCTCCCGCCGCGAGCATGGTGGCACGGTCGACCTCGCCGTCGGCGTCCCATTGCCGACGCTTGTCGTCGGTCGCGTAGCGCTTGACGAACTCCTTGACGACGTCGCGGAACGCCTCGTGGTCCTCGTCGTAGATGTTGCGCTCCATGCGCGTCTCCTCTCGTCTTCGAGTGAGCGGCCTCGTGGGACGCCCAGGTCCTACGGCTTCGCGTGTGCGCGCGCCTGGTATCGAGTCTTGCACATCATGGCACCGAGTTCCATCGATGATTCTCGGGAGAGGTTCGATCCGTTCGAATGCGCTTCGGTATTCGTCGCTGCGTCGGTTGACTCTACCTCGAATCTCTGTTCGAATAGTCCGCATGCGGTGGCAAGGGCAGCAATTGGCGACGGCGGATGCCTCGGCCCTCCCCGGCATGGAACGCCTGGGCGGCTTCGTGCAGTCGGTCACGACGCCGGAGTTCGCCGGCATGACGTTCCACGAGGTGCTGTGCAAGTCGGCGCTCAACCACGTGCCGAGCTCATCGGCCGTGCCGTTCGACTGGACCATCAACCCCTACCGGGGCTGCTCTCATGCGTGCACATACTGCGTAAGCGCCGACACCCTCGTACTGTGCGCCGACGGCCGTCAGCGTCGCATAGACGAGCTCTCGATCGGCCAGGAGATCGTCGGCTCGGAGAAGCGGGGTGACTACCGGCACTACGTCACGACGCGCGTGAAGGCGAAGTGGGCCACGCGCAAGCGCGCGTTCCGGGTCACGCTCGCCGACGGCACTCAGCTCGTCGCCAGCGCCGACCACCGATTCCTCACGGAGCGCGGCTGGAAGCACGTGCGCGGAGCGATGAGCGGGCCCGAGCAACGGCCATACCTGACGACGAGCGACCGGCTCCTGGGCTTCGGTCTGGGCGGGCGGACTCGGCTGGGCCCGTTCATGCAGGGTGAGTATCGGCGCGGTTACCTCACGGGCATGATTCGGGGCGACGGCATGCTCTTCCACGGCACCTGCACGTACGGCGACCGAACGACGAGCGTGCACAGGTTCCGGCTGGCTCTCGCGGACGATGAGGCGTTGGATCGCACGCGCATGCTTCTCGACGCTGAGGGGATTCCGACCGTCACGCGCCCCTTCGTCGGCGCGACGGAGACGCGTCGCGCGATGACTGCCATCCACACCGCTCGACGCGCCGACGTCGAGGCGATCGCGCGAGTCACCTCGGTCCCCGTGCTCCGCACGTCGGAGTGGCACGCCGGCTTTCTCGCGGGTGTCTTCGACGCCGAGGGCTCCTGCTCGGGCGGTGTGCTCCGCATCAGCAACAAGGATTCCGAGACGCTGCGGCTCATCCACGAGGCGCTCGACGTGCACCATATCCCACACGTCACCGAGCCCGCGCGATCGAACGGCGTCCGCACGATCCGCGTCTCGGGCGGCCTTCCCGAGAGGCAGCGGTTCTTCCGGCTGACGGAGCCGGCGATCACGCGAAAGCTCGCCATCGCCGGCACAGCGGTCAAGACGGCCGCCGACCTGCGCGTCGTGAGCATCGAAGACCTCGGACACGAGATCGACATGGTCGACATCACTACGGGCACCGGCGACTTCATCGCGAACGGCGTCGTCAGCCACAACTGCTTCGCGCGCGGCACGCACGAGTACCTCGAGCTCGACGCCGGGCACGACTTCGACTCGCAGATCGTCGTGAAGGTGAACGTCGTCGACGTGCTGCGCAAGGAGCTCGCGCGCGGGTCGTGGGAGCACGAGCCGGTCGCACTCGGCACGAACACCGACCCTTACCAGCGCGCCGAGGGCCGCTACCGCCTCATGCCCGGCATCATCTCAGCGCTCGCCGAGTCGGGCACCCCGTTCTCGATCCTCACGAAGGGGACGATGATCCGGCGGGATCTTCCGCTGCTGACGGATGCCGCGTCCTCCGTGCGTGTGACGATCTCCACCTCGATCGCGGTGTTCGACGATGCCCTGCAGAAGTCGATCGAGCCCGGCGCCCCCACCGCGACCGCGCGGCTCGAGACAGTGCGCGCGGCGGCCGAGGCCGGCTTCCGGGTGACGGTCTTCCTCATGCCGATCATCCCTCACCTGACCGATTCGATCCCAGCGATCGACCACGCGCTGACGCGCATCAAGGAGGCGGGCGCGCACCGCGTCGTCTACGGCGCTCTCCACCTGCGCCCCGGGGCGAAGCAGTGGTTCATGCAGTGGCTGGAGCGGGAGCATCCGGAGCTCGTCTCGTCGTACCGCGGGCTGTACCCGGGGGCGACCGCGTACGCCTCGAAGGCATACCGCTCGTGGCTCGCGAAGCGCGTGCGACCGCTCATGCGGGTGCACGGGCTCGACGGCGAGGGCGAAGAGGACGGTCCGCGCCGCGGGCCCGTCTCCGGACTCGCGGCGCGGTCGACCGTCGTGACGACCTCGCGGGGAATGCGGGCGGAAGCCGCGGCGTCGCGGCTCTTCTGAGCCGGCGGCGGCGCCCTACCCGAAGTGCTCCGACGAGGGCTTGACCAGGAAATCGACGGTCTCGTCGAGGAACCGGTCCGCGGCGAGGATCCGGTTGTGGCCGAGGCCCTCCGTGACCACGACGCGCGCGTGCGGGTTGGCGGCCGCGAGGCGATCGAGGTCGGAGATGGGCACGACGCGGTCCGCACGATCGTGGAGCACGAGCAGCTCCGTCGACTCGGGCACAGGCTGCTCGGCCGCCGAGATCCGCGGGAACGGGTCCTCTTCGCCCGGGAAGAACCTTGCGGCGAACCGGGCCCGCAGCGCGGCGGCGGTCGTGTGCCCGAACCCGACAAGCCCGCTGAACTGCGACAGCAGCGTATCGGCGTCCGCCGGCGCGGCGACCGTCACGACGCGTCGGGTCGCAACGCCTCCCGAGACGGCGACGAGGGCCGCGAGCGCGCCGAACGAGTGCCCGACGATGGCGTGGAGCAGCCCGTACTTGCGCTGCAGCTCGACGAGCGTGTCGGTCCAGTCGAAGAGATAGGTCGCGCGACCGGGCGTCTCGCCATGACCGGGCGCGTCGAACGCGACGACACGGAAGCCCTCGAACACGAGGTCGCGCACGAGCGTGGCGAACTGCGACGCCCGCCCGCGCCACCCGTGTGCCAGCACGACGACGTCAGCCCCGTTCCCCCACTCGTACACGCGCACGTCGATGCCCTTCCGGGCGAGGCCGTCGATGCGGACCGTCGACCTGCGGGCGAGCTCCATCGTGGGGATCGCATCCTCGGCCAGGCGCTGACCCCGACCGACGGACATGAACACGGGCAGCGCGAGCGCCGCGCCCGCTCGCGGTGAGAACGCACCCACGGTGCGGATGCTGCCGCCGATCACTCGTTCCTGAATCGTCGTCACGTGTCCGTCCTATCTATACGTACGATCGTTCGGTCTAATAACGCACGATCGTACGCTAACCTGGACCTGTGGCACAAGTGCGAGATCAGCGACCCGACGGACGCAGGGCGCGCGGCGACGAATCCCGACGCGCGATCCTCGCGCACGCGATCGACACGGCGTCCGTCGAAGGGCTCGAGGGACTCACGATCGGCCGGCTCGCCGAAGCGGCACGCCACAGCAAGAGCGGCGTCGCCACGCTTTTCGGGTCGAAGGAGCAGCTGCAGCTGGCGACTGTCGAGGCCGCCCGCCAGGTGTTCATCGACGAGGTCGTCGAACCGGCGCGCGAGAAGTCCGAGCGCGGACTGTCGCGTGTGTGCGCACTGATCTGCGAATGGCTCGACTACTCCGACAAGCGCGTCTTCACGGGCGGATGCTTCTTCGCCGCTGCGTCCGTCGAGTTCGACTCGAAGCCGGGACCGGTGCGTGACGCCGTCGTCGCGGCGTCGAGCGAGTGGGAGGACTATCTCACCATCTCGATCCAGCGCGCGATCGACGCCGGCGAGCTCCCGCTGCTGGACGACGCTCGACAGCTCACGTTCGAGCTCGTGTCGTTCCTCGAGGCCGCCAACACGCGCTCCCTCATGTACTCGAGCGTCGAGCCCTACGACCGCGCCGCGCGCGCGGCCCGCACACGACTGATCGCCCTCGGGGGCGACGCCGCCCTCGTCGAGACGATCGGCGTGTCGACGAGCGCGAGCTGAGCGGCCTCCCGCCGAGCGCCCCGATACGCGACGATGTCGGCATGGCCCGCTTCATGCTCGCCGCGATGCCCTTCACCGGCCACGTGATCCCGATGCTGGCCGTTGCCGAGTCGCTCGTCGAGCGCGGGCACGACGTGCGCTTCTACACGGGCTCCGCGTTCCGCGAGCGGGTCGAGGCATCCGGCGCCGCCTTCGTTCCGTGGCGCGAGGCGCCCGACTTCGACGAGAACGACCTCACAAAGACCTTTCCGCGGCTCATCGGCAAGAAGGGCGTGCGTCAGGTGATGGTGAACCTCACCGACGGGTTCATCGCGACAGCGCCGGCGCAGGTGACGGATCTGCTCGAGGCATGGGACGAACAGCCGTGGGACGCCCTCGTCATCGACGACACATCGTGCGGTGGTGCGTTCACAGCAGAGAAGACGGATGCCCCGTGGGCGACGGTCGCGGTCCTCCCCCTCAACCTTCCGAGCCGCCACGGGCCGCCGAGCGGCCTCGGGATCGCCCCCGGTCGCGGGCTGCTCGGCCGGGCTCGGGATGCGGCGCTGCGCGGCATCCGTCCCCTCCTGGCAACCCCGCTGCGCAAACCGCTCGCCCGTGCCCGCGCCGAAGCGACGCTGCCTCCGTCGAAGGCGATCTTCGACGAGGTGATGTTCTCGCCGCACCTGATCCTCGCGAGCGGCGCTCCCCTCCTCGATTACGAGCGTCCGGATCGGCCGGCGCACCTCGACTTCATCGGGCGGCTCGCGGCGACGCCGCGCAAGGACGCGCTGCCCGAATGGTGGCAGGACCTGCATGATCGCACCGTCGTGCACGTCACGCAGGGGACGCAGAACATCGACCCGAGCGACCTCATCCGCCCCACGATCGAGGCGCTCGCCGACCGTGACCTGCTGGTCGTCGTCGCGACCGGTCGCCGCGGAGCCGACGAGCTGCCGTTCGCCGTGCCGTCGAACGTGCGCGTCGCCGGCTTCCTGCCGTACGACGCGCTGCTGTCGCACGTCGACGCCATCGTCACCAACGGCGGGTGGGGAGGGACGCTCGCCGCGCTCGCCCACGGCATCCCGCTGGTGATCGGCGGCGGCGACCTCGACAAGCCCGAGATCGCCGCCCGTGTCGCCTGGTCCGGCGCGGGCGTGAACCTCAAGACGGGCACGCCGACGTCCGCCGCGATCGCCGAAGCGGTCGACCGCGTGCTGCGCGAGCGAGAATTCGCGGATGCCGCGGCCCGCGTCGCGGCTCAGCTCGAGGCTGGCGGCGGAGCGCGGCGCGCGGCCGAGCGCCTCGAAGCGCTGGCCGGAGCGGCATCCGGCTCCTGAGGTCTGTACGACCTAGGTCGTATGCACGGCCTCGCGCCGAGTGCACGGCGTGGACGCACCGCAAAGCCGTGCACTCGGCGGCAAGCCGTGCGTTCGCGGGAGAAAGCGCGCGGGCGCGGGTCAGGCGACCGGGTTCACCTGACGGCCGGACAGCTCCTCGAGCAGGTCGTCACCCGGACGCACCTCGTCGAACGGCGCGTCGATCTCGGCACGGTCGAGCAGCTCGGCCATGCGGCGGCGGCGCTGACGCGGGATGAGCGTCACGACGGTGCCCGCCCGGCCCGCACGACCGGTGCGGCCGGAGCGGTGCAGGTACGTCTTGTACTCGTCCGGGGCGTCGGCCTGCACGACGAGGTCGATGTCGTCGACGTGGATGCCGCGCGCCGCGACATCCGTCGCCACGAGCACCTGCACGCGACCCGACGTGAGGCGCTCGAGGTTGCGCGTGCGCTTGGCCTGGTTGAGATCGCCGTGGAGGGCGAGAGCGCGGATGCCGGCGTCGTCGAACTGCTCGGCGAGCATCTCGGCGTAGGCGCGCGTGCGCGTGAAGACGAGCGTCTTGCCCTCGCGATCCACGAGCGACGCGAGGATCTCGGGCTTGTCGCGGTGGTCGATCACGAGCACGCGGTGGTCGATCGTGCCGGAATCCTGGTCCTCACCGGCGACCTCGAACACGGCCGGCTCGACGAGGAACTCGTCCACGAGCGCGGCGACCTCGCGGTCGAGGGTCGCCGAGAACAGGAGCTTCTGCGAGTCGTCGGCGGTCAGGCGCAGGATGCGCTGCACGGGCTCGAGGAACCCGAGCTCGCACATGTGGTCGGCTTCGTCGAGCACGGCGATGCGGATGCCGGAAAGGTCGAGCTTGCCCTGCTCCACGAGGTCCTCGATGCGTCCGGGCGTGCCGATCACGATGTCGACGCCCTTCTTGAGCGCGCCGACCTGGCGACCCTGCGGGACGCCGCCGTAGATCTGCGTCGTGAACAGGCCCACACTGCGTGCGATCGGCTGGATCGTGCGATCGATCTGCAGCGCGAGCTCGCGCGTCGGTGCGAGGATGAGCGCCTTCGGCGCGCGACCGAACTCGCGCTTCTTGCCGGCCTGCGAGCGCAGGATCGACTCGACGAGCGGAGCGCCGAACGCGATCGTCTTGCCCGAGCCGGTGCGACCGCGCGCGAGGACGTCGCGGCCCTCGATGATCGGCGTGATCGTGGCGGCCTGGATCGGGAACGGCGCCTCAGCGCCGAGGTCGGCGAGCGTGCCGACGATGTTGTCGCCGAGACCCAGGCTCGCGAACGTCACATCGGCGACGGCCTCCGCCTGCACGGCCTGAGCCTGCAGGCGCTCGTGCACGACGTCGGCGTGCTGGTCGGACGCCGAGCGAGCGGCGTAGCCGCGAGAGTCACCGGACGCCGAGCGAGCGGCGTAGCCGCGAGACGAAGCGGTGCGACCCTTCGCCTCGCTGCGCTCGCTCAGGGACCGGGAGGAGCGCTCCTCGCGGGGGCGGTCGGTGCGCTCGCCCGAGTAGCGGGGGCGGTCGGTGCGCTCGCCCGAGTACCGGGGGCGGTCGGTGCGCTCGCCCGAGTACCGGGGGCGGTCGCCGTGTGCGTGGGTGCGGATGCCGCGGGCGGCGTCACGCCCCGCCTTCTCCTGCCCAGTCCAGCGGCGCTTGGGCGCGGCATCCGTCTCGGCTCGGTACCCGCGGTGCGACGGGCTCTTGCTTCCGGGCTTGCCGGCCGACGACTCGCCCGGACGGCGCTTGCGGTCCTGGTACTTCGTCTTCGCGCCGTAGCGCGGGTCGAAGTTCTTCGCGGCGCGGCCGCCGGAGGGCTTCTTGCTCTTGGGCATGGGAGTGTCCTTCTGGGTTCTCTCGCACGAGAACAGCGCCCGCGCGCGGGCATCCCGGACATCCGTCGGCCGGGGCCATTCATGTGATGGTCATGTGCGCCGAGCGGCGCTCACCATCGGCCCCTTGGACTCACAAACCCACCCGCGAGATCGTCGCGGTGTCCAGAGCCGACCGTGCCAGCGTAGCGGCCGCGCCTGTGAAGACGCCCCGGCGCAGAGCATGCCGAATGGGGCGTTCCGCGTGTTGCGGCGGCGGAGTCGTTGTATGCGACAGCATATGGATGTCGGCGTGGGGATGCCGACTCAATCCGTCTGGGGGCTGATCTATGCATCTGTTCGACGCGCCGGATTCAGTGCGCAACATCGAGCTCTCGTCGCTCTTCACGGATCGCGTTGAGGAATCGGAGGCATTCGATGCATCGCTCGCTGCTCATCGGCGCAGACTCGATCAGGAGGCAGGCGAGTCACCGCGAGGCCGAAACGTCCTGGTGTTCCACGGCATGGGTGGAATCGGCAAGTCGGCACTCTCGCAGCGACTCGAAGAGTGGGTCGGGCGTTCCCTGAATCCATCCGTCGGGTGGGGGGCTCCGCCGGCGACGAAAGTCGACGCCACCGTTCGTATCGACCTTCACAACGCCCAAGGGCACATCGACGGCGCGGAGCGGCTTGCCGAGATGCGGATCCAACTCGGGCGGCTCAAGGAGCGCTGGCCTCTCTTCGATGTTGCGTTCGCCGCGTACTGGGCAGCGACGCACCCACTTGCTCCGCTCCCGGTGATCGGCAGCGAGAGCGGCGTTGCCTTCGCGGCGCCGACGATCGCCATACTCTCCGCTCTTACGGAGGACCGCATCCCCGAGGACTTCGACAACCCGAGCACGGCAACGAGCATCGGCGCGGTCGTGACGACGTGGCTCGCCGATGCTATCTCGTCGAGGTTCCGCAGGCGCTTGGCGATCGATCCGCCAGTCGGCTATGACGACCTCTTCATCCGATGCGCGACCGAGCCGAGCCCGTCCAACCCTCGCCCTGAACTGCTCGGGCTTCTTGCGTCCCTCTTGGACTATGAGATCGCCAGCTGGCAAGGACCGACTCCGCTCGTCGTGGTCTTCATCGATACGTTCGAGCGAGTCGGCGATCTCGGGAACGCGGAGGGCGAGGCTCTTCTCAACCAGGTCGCGTACGCGATGCCGCACGTTCTCTTCGTGATCACCGGCCGCGACCGGCTCCGATGGTGGGACCTGTCGGGCCGGTGGCTTCCACACCGCGGGCCTCGCACCTGGCCCCTCCTCGTTCAGGGCGCCGTGGACGAACCTCGGCAACACGCGCTCGAGCTTTTGTCGGAGAGAGACCGACGATCGCTGCTGCAGCGCATTCGGGAAAGCCTCGACCTCCCGGTCAGCGACGATGTGCTGGAAGAGATCGCCGATCAATCCGGAGGGCTTCCGGAGTACATCCGGCTTGCGAAGGAATCAGCGATCGAAAGAAACAGAAACGGCCTCGAGATCACCGCTGAGGCCGTCACCGGAAGCCTCGATGACCTCGTTCTCCGACTCTTGCGAGATGTCACTGCCGAGGACGAACAGGCCGCCATCCGCGCAGCGGCGCTCTTCCCCGAATGCACACCGGCACTCGTGGCGGCGACCGCGAGCGTTACGCACGGGGCGGCAGCGCGCGCACTAGCTCGACCCTTGTTCACCCCGGTGATCGAGAATCCTGGACGATTCACGATGCATGATCGGGTGCGAGACGCGATCCGCGGGGCGGGACACGGAAGCAGAGGCGGGTGGGCGGAGGCTGATTGGGTCGACGCCGGGACCCGCGCCATCTCACATTCGAAGACGGAGTTCGACGATGCGCGCCGCCGCTACGATCTCGCTTTCGCTGCGGAGAACGGAGCGGAGGCAGCCGGCGTCGCGGGCGAGCTGCTGCAGATCGTCGGAATGGCCATCACCGTGCTCTGCGCAACCGAGGCAAGAGTTGAACAGGCGACCGCGCCCGGCTATGCAGACTGGCTCACGGAAGCCGTGATCAAGGGGCCGTCGATCGCCGGACTGCGGCCCTTCGTGCCCGCGCGAGCACAGACAGCCCGAGGCTCCGACATCCTCCGCTTCATCGAGGCGAAGTCCGATTCGACACCACACTCCGTTCGGACGGCCATACTCCGGTCGCTGTTCGACTCGAGTTCCCACATGTCATGGATCGCCGGCCGCCACCTTGCGTACGCGTATGCGAGCGCGGCCGACTGGGACCGCGCCCTGAGCACATTCGACGAGTTGATCGCGCGGAAACCCGAAAATGAGTTCGTCCGACACCACCGCGCCCTGCGGCTTGTCGTGGCGCGACGGTTTGGACAGGCATTGGATGCAGTTCCCGAGTTGTCACCGAAACGGCACAGGGGCGTGCGCGCGCGCATCGACGCGGCACACGGCAAGCCCGCCGAGCGCGTGCGCATCCTCAGAGAGGCGGCCACCCGGCCAGACACGACGGCTGGGATCAAGGACAGGCTCGAGGACGAGGGGTTCGCGTGGCGCTGGGCGGCGCTGGTTGATGGCGATGTATCCGAATCGCAGATCGAATCGCTTCATCTCCGGGCGGCCAGCGCCGGACACGACATCGCCCAGCGAGACGCGATCGTGGCCAAGGCGCTCAAGAAGGGTGCCGTGGGCGACGCTGACCTCCGCTGGCTTGTCGGCGTAGACAGATCACGAAACGACGGTCATCTGGGGTTTCGTGAAGCCCTGGTTCGATGTGCGCTCGCGTTCGCGTCTTCGGATGACTCCGCACTGAGGACGCTTCAGCAGGAGATCTCCAGCCGCAGCCAGCCACGGGGTCAATCGTGGATCCCCGTGGACTTCCTGATGGAGTGGTTGGGCTACGAACTGCCGACTGCGCCGGCCGAGTGGCTCATCCCGCGCGAGAAGGTCGCTCGCCGCTGGATCAAGATCTGGTCGCGGTGGAAGGAGCGCGCGTCGTCGACGCCCGCGTGAGACGATCGGCGCACGCCCGACACCTCTCGGGTGACAGGGCAGGGAGGTCCTCGTGCGCCGACGCATCGCCGCGGTCCTCGCGCTCACGGGCAGCGCGCTGCTGTGCGGCACCCTCATCGGATGCGGCCCAGCGGGGCAGCAGCCCTCGACCGACCCGCCGGTGCCGCTCCCCACGCCGACCGAGACGCTCGACCACGGCCGGCTCTCGCAGCAGGGCCCGCCGCCGTTCGTCGTGCGCTACGACTCGACGGAACTGCGCATAGCGGCCGCGGGCTGGTGCTGGAACAGCGGATGCGCCGACGGCATCGACCTCGACCCGCCGTCGATCGGGTCGCCCGATGACGTGCTCGTCTTCATCCCGGACTTCGACCTCCTCACCGCCGTCCAGGTGAGCGGCGAGCGATACACGTGCGACAGCCGCACCCTCGACGCGAAGACCGAAGACCTCGGCGGCGGCTGGTGGCGGGTGACGCCGCAGGGTCCGGCCGATGATTACACCGTCGACCTGTTCGCATCCCAGGGTGGCGGCGACGTCTTGGCTCCGCCGGGCGGTTCCGGAGACATGTTCGCGTCGCTCCGCTGGACGACGACCGCCGACGCGCCGCTGCCCGAACCCGAGGCCTCGCTCGTGCTCGTCGTGAACCACGACGGGGAGCCCGACTCGTACGGCCTCGAGCTCTCGGTCGCGAATCTCGCGCAGACGCCCGCCGAGTACTCCGCGACCATCACGGTCACGGCCGCGAACGGCAAGTCGCGCACCTTCGAGGCACGCCCCGCCGAGCATTGCCCCGGCGCCGGATGGCTGTTCTTCGACGAGCCCGATTCCGAGGCTCTCGCCGCCGCGCGGCTCGGCGACTTCCCGTTCACCTACCGTGTCGAGCTCGTCGTCGACGGCGCGACCCACGTCGCGACGGCGGAGTACACCGGCGACGAGGACGGCATCGACGTACCGCTCGAGTTCGAGCCGGCTCTGAACTGACGGATGCCTCGCCCGAGGCACGGGCTCAGCGGTCGGGGTGCTCGGGGTCGGTGTCCGCGTCCGAGTCGGCGCCGGCGTCCGCGTCCGCGTCCGTGTCGGCGTGGGGCTGCTCATCCTGAGGCTCGTTCGCGTCGGCGTCCGAGTCGGACGTCCCGTCAGGATCCGGCTGCGGTTCGTGCTCGGTCTGCGCCTCGTCTTCGGGCTGCGGCTCCCCGTCGGGCTCCGGGTCCGACACAGCCGCCGGATCGGAGTCGAGCACCGGCTCGGCCTCCGCCTCCGCCTCGGACTCGGCCCCGGCAGCGGGCTCCGCCTCGGACTCGTCCTCGACCCGCGGCCCGGACTCGACCTCGACCGCCGGATCGGACTCCGCATCGGACTCGGACGCCGATTCCGACTCGACCTCCGACTCGGCCTCATCAGCACCCGGCTCCTCCACGAAGGGCGCGACGAACTCCGGTCGCGGCGCCTCCTCGACCGGCTCCGTCCACTCGGCAGGCACTTCGGCGATGAACACGAGCGGCTCGCCGGCCGCGGGCTCATCCACCTCGGGTTTCGCACCCGACGCCCCCGCGGCCGAATCCGCCGTCGGGGACTGGTCGGCGGGAGCATCCGCGGAAGCCGGCTCGACCACCGCAGCGTTCCCCACCGCGAGCCCTGCCTGCCGCGCACGCCGCGCACGCCGCGTCTCGTACACCGGCTCCGTTCCGCCCTCGACGGCACCGCCGACGACCGCGGCGCCCAGAGATGCTCCGACGAGCTCGCGCTGGTCGTCGGTCGGGCCGTCGCCGGTCGCGGCATCCGTCCCGCCTGCCGACGAGCCGTCGCGCCCCGCGCGCCGCGCGGCCCGCCGCTCCTTCGCGCCCTCGACGAGGTTGTAGAGCGTCGGCAGCACGAGGAGCGTGAGCACGGTCGACGACACGAGCCCGCCGATCACGACGATCGCGAGCGGCTGCGAGATGAAGCCGCCGTGTCCGGTGATGCCCATCGCCATCGGGGTCAGCGCGAAGATGGTCGCGAGCGCCGTCATGAGGATCGGGCGGAGACGGCGAGAGCCTCCGGCGATCGTCGCGTCGTGGGCCGACAGGCCCTTCTCGCGATACTGGTTCACGAGGTCGACGAGCACGATGGCGTTCGTCACGACGATGCCGATGAGCATGAGCACGCCGATGAGCGACGCGACCCCGAGCGGCACGCCCGTGATGATCTGCAGCAGGATCGCACCTGTCGCCGCGAAGGGCACCGAGACGAGCAGCAGCAGCGGCTGACGCAGCGACTTGAACGTCGCGACCATCACGATGTACACGATGAGGATCGCGG
The DNA here is from genome assembly GCF_013409785.1 of Microbacterium immunditiarum. Classification (NCBI taxonomy): domain Bacteria; kingdom Bacillati; phylum Actinomycetota; class Actinomycetes; order Micrococcales; family Microbacteriaceae; genus Microbacterium; species Microbacterium immunditiarum. The sequence goes on along the minus strand of NZ_JACCBV010000001.1, from coordinate 743,149 downwards.
CGAGCAGCGCGAGGCCGAGCTGCGAGAACGCATCCTGCTGCTGCGAGAGCACTCCGCCGAGCTCGGCGTCGGCGGATGCCGGGAGCTCCGTGTCTGCGAGGGCCTCGTTCACCGCGGCCGACGCCGCGTTGAGGTCGTCGGTCGCGGGCGTGACCGTGACGGTGGACGTGCGCTGCCCGCGCTGCGTCGAGATCGAGGTCGGACCCTCGCTCTGTTCGACCGTCGCGACCTCCGACAGCGGGATCGGCCCGGCCGCCGACGGAACCGTGAGCGCGCGCAGCTCCTCGATCGTGGCGGGCGTCTGCGACGCTGCGAGGAACACCGTCAGCGCGGTGTCACCGATCTCGACGGTGCCGATGCGCTGCGGCTGCATCGTGTTCGACACGAGCGCGCCGACCGCAACCTCCGACAGGCCGAGGGACGCGGCCTTGTCGCGGTCGACGGCGACTGAGATGAACGGCAGCGATGCGGCGAGGTTGCTCGACACCTGGCTGATCCCCTCGCGCCCGTCGACGGCGGCGACGACCGCATCCGTCGCCTCCTGCAGCGTCGCCGAGTCGGGGGCCGTGACGTCGATCTCGATGTCGCTCGAACCGAACCCGCCCCCACCGCCGGCGACGGTGATCGTTCCGACGTCCTCGAGGTCGGCGACGGCTGCCTGCACGTCGTCGCGCAGGGCGAGCTGGTCGGCGTCGGGGTCGGTCGTGATCGAGTACGTGATGCCGCCACCGCCGCCCGTGAAGGCGTCGCGCAGGGGCGAACCGCTCGAGCCGATCGACACCTGCACGGTCTCGATGCCGTCGATGCCCTGGAGGACGTCCTCCACCTGCTCGGCGGCCGCGCTCTCCGCGTCGAGGCTCGCGGCAGGGCCGATGTCCTGCGTCATCGTGAAGGTGTTCTGTCCCGAGTCGCCGAGGAAGTTCGTCTTCATGAACGGCGCGGCCGCGATCGTGCCGCCGAGCACGAGCACGGCGAGCAGCAGCGTCGTCCACGAGTGCTTGAGCGTCCACGTCAGGATGGGCAGGTACGCCTTCTGCAGGCGCGAGGGCGGCGCATCCGGGTCTTCCGGATCGATCGCCCGCCCCTCAGCGTCGAGGATCTGCTTGCCCGGACGTAGGAACCAGTACGCGAGCACCGGCACGATCGTGAGCGCGACGAGCAGCGACGCCGACATCGCGATCGTCACCGTGAGCGCGAACGGACGGAACAGCTCCCCCGTGACGTCGCCCACGAACGCGATCGGCACGAAGACGGCGACCGTCGTGATCGTCGAGGCCGTGATCGCCGCCGCCACCTCGCGCACCGCGCGCAGGATCGCGGTGCGCTTGTCGGCGTCGCCGACGTAGTGGCGCTTGATGTTCTCGATGACGACGATCGAGTCGTCGACCACGCGCCCGATCGCGATCGTGAGCGCGCCGAGCGTGAGGATGTTGAGCGAATAGCCGAACGCCTGGATGCCGACGAACGTCACGAGCACGCTCGTCGGGATCGAGATCGCCGCGACGAGCGTCGACCGCACCGACAGCAGGAACACGAAGATCACGAGCACCGCGAAGACGAGGCCGAGCAGGCCCTCCTGCGCGAGCGACTCGATGGACTGCTGAATGTACGGCGCCTGGTCGAACACGACCGTGAACTCGGCTCCGCCGAGGCTCTCCTCGAGGTCGGGCAGCACCGCGAGCACACCGCGCGACACGTCGACGGTGTTCGCCGCGGGAAGCTTCGTCACCGCGATCGTGAGCGCCGGCTCGCCGTTGACGCGCGAGATCGACGTGATCGGGTCGGACTCCTGCGCGACGGTCGCGACGTCGCCGATCGTCGTGGTGCCGGCCGCGAACTGCGCCGCGTCGCCGGGCACCAGCGGCAGCGCCGCCAGCTCCTCGACCGAGGTCACCTTCGTGCCGGTCTGCACCGTGAGGGTCTGCTCGCTCTCGGTGATCTCACCGCCGGGGAACAGCACGCCGTTCTGGTCGAGCGCGTCGCGGATCGCCTGCTGGCTGAATCCGGATGCCGCGAGCTGCGCCTGGTCGGGCGTGATCGTGATCCGCTGCCCCGAGGCGCCGACGGTCTGCGCGGTGTTGACGCCAGGCACGTCTTCGAGATCGGGAATGACGGATGCCTCGAGCTGCGCCTGGATCGACTCTTCGTCGTCATACCCCGTGACCGCGAGCTGGATCACCGGGAAGTCGTCGATGCTCGCCGTCAGCACGCTCGGCTCGACGCCGTCGGGGAGCTGGCTGTCGATCCGGTTGATCGCCTGCGTGATCTTCTGCTCGGCCGTCGCGAGGTTCGTTCCGTACGTGAACGAGGCCTGAATGACCGACGCGTTCGTCGTGCTCGTGGCGCTGGTCGACTCGAGGCCGGGCACGCCCTGGATCGCTGCCTCGATCGGCGTCGAGACATCATTGCTGACGACCTCGGGAGACGCGCCCGGGTAGGTCGACACGACGATGAGCGCCGGGAACTCGATCGACGGGATGAGCTCCTGCTTGAGGTTCGTGAGGGCCAGGCCCCCGAAGATCGCGGCGACGATCGTGATGAGCGCGATGAGAGCGCGGTTCTTCAGGCTCAGGACGGCGAGGTTCGACACGGATGCCTTCGGTGGAGTGGTGCGGAAGGAGACGCGCGCGGCGAGCGCCGCGGCGGGATACGCGAATGTATCGGGTTCAGTATTCCATGGCGGTCATGGCCTCTCCCTGAGGGTCTGCTGACCCTTCGGCCGCGGAGCGAGCGCAGCGAGACGAAGCGCGCCCCGCGCGGGGCCCTACTCGCCGACCGACCCCGGCCGCAGCAGCGCGCGGATCGCCGACTCCGGCGTGCGATCGAGGTCCAGCACGTTCCCCTCGGCGTAGCGCTTGAACACGCGCGGGTCGATGTAGGAGCCACGCGCGACCGATGGGGTGTTCCCGAGCGCCTGCGCGGTCGCCCGCACCGCGAGCAACTCGGCCTTCTTGCGATCGGACTTCGTGTCGGCGGCGCCGATGCGCGCGAGGGCCTCCGCCGCGAGGATCGTGCCGCGCAGCGTGCGGAAGTCCTTCGCCGTGAACTTCCCGCCCGTGAGAGCTCGCACGTACGCGTTGACCTCCGGGGGCGTGAGCGCGACCCGCCGACGGCCACGCTGCCACGCGAGCAGAGCCGCCTTCGGCTTTCCCTCGACGAGCAGCTCGAGCACGTGAGCGAGGTCTTCGTCGTCGATCTCGAGCAACTGGCGCTGGCCGCTCTTCCCCGGGAACGAGAGCGACACGGTCGGGATGATCACCGAAGCGTGCCGCCGTTGCAGCGTCGTGAGCCCGTGGCTGCCGTGCGCATTGAGGTAGCGCTCGGATCCGATGCGGGGGGCGGCGGTGTCCAGCATCCGGAACGCCACGGCCAGCACCCGCTCCTGCTCGAGTCCGTCGGTTCGCAACGACGTCGTGACCCGCGCCCGGGCCCGCGGCAGCGCCTCGGCGAGCGCGAGCGCCCGCGCGTACTTGCCGCGGTCGCGGCCGGCCGTCCACAGCGGGTTGTAGATGTACTGCCGACGCCCGACCCCATCGGTTCCGACCGCTTGGATGTGGCCGTCGGCGCGCTTGCTGATCCAGACGTCCTCCCACGCGGGCGGGATCACGAGGTCGCGGATGCGTTCGAGATCGGCCTCGCGCGGCGGCTTGCCCTTCGCGTCGACGTACCGGAACCCCGACCCGGAGCGCACGCGCCGGTAGCCGGGGTCCTGGTGGGGACGCACCCGCGTCAGTCGTGGCATGCGCCCTCCGTGGTCAGTGGTTGCGCAGCATCGAGACGAGCTCGGACTTCTTCTTGCCCGAGTATCCCTTCAGGCCGAGCTCCTTCGCGCGCTTGCGCAGCTCGGGAACGGTCCGGTCGTCGTAATCCTTGGCGCTGCCGCCCTTGCTGCCCATCTTCTTGCGGCCCTGGCCGGCGGCCGCATTCGAGATGCGCGCGGCCTTCTCCTTCGAGGCGCCGTCCTTGCGGAGCTCCTCGTACATGTCGCGATCCTTGAGATTCGATCCGCGTCCTCGGGGCATCGTCGTCTCCTTCTGCCTGGGGCTCGAGGCCCGAACGAAACGGTACGGCGCGCGTTCGTCGGCCGAGAGGGGCTTGACACCGCCGCGCGGCCGAGTACGCGAAACCACCCGCCGGCAGGCGCGAAAGCAGTTACCACCGGCGCTTCTCGCTCGTCAAGCCCCTGATGACGCGGCGCCGACGGTGCCAATCTCGAGGCGTGCCCATGAGGCATCCGGTGCTTCGCCCCGTCGCATCGGCCTCCCCGAAGGAGTTGACATGAACATCCTCGCCATCATCCTGATCGTGCTTGCGATCGCGCTGTTCATCTGGTGGGGCGTTGTGCCCACCCTGAACTTCCTGCTGTGGATCGCGATCATCCTCGCTGTCATCGCGGTGATCGTGTTCCTGTTCCGGTACCTCAGCGGGCGTCGAGCACCGTAACGGGCAGTCCAGCGATTCTCCGGGCGCAACCCCGGCAGAAGAAGGCGGATGCCACGACCACGACGGTCGCGGCATCCGCCTCTCTTTCGCGCTCGGGCGCTACAGGTTCGCCTCCGCGTACACGCGCAGCGCATCGCGCACGAACTCTGCGCCGGCGCTGCCGCCCGCGCTCGTGGCGTAGTTCGCACCGAACCGAGGATCGGCCACGTACATCTCGCCGAGGCCGATGACGTAAGCCTTCACATCACCGCCCGGCGTCGCCGCGGGCGTGCCGGGGACTCCGGTCAGCCACTCCACGTGGCGCTTCGCGAGTGCCTGCGCCTCGTCGCTGTCCGGAGCGATGCCGCGCTCGGCGGCGGCGATCCAGTCGCGACCGAGGTCTGAGACCTTCTGCTGCCACGCCGCCTTCTCTTCGGCGTTCATCGAGCGCCACCAGCGGTCGCTGTCGGCGTAGGCCTTCTTGCCCCAACGCTCTTCGACCTCGTCCTTGTACTTCGTGTGGTCGAAGCCGTCGAACATGTTCTCTGCCATCAGGGGTTCACCTCCTCTCAAGGCGTCGATGGTCGACTCGACCGACGCGATCTGGCGCGCCAGCCGGCTCTGCTCCTGCCGGAGCCACGCGAGGTGCGCCTCGAGGGCGGGCACCTCGGCGGTGTCGTTCGCGAGCAGGTCCTGGATCTGCGGCAGGCCGAGTCCGAGTTCGCGCAGCAGGAGGATCCGCTGCAGCCGCACGAGGGCCCGCTCGTCGTAGTACCGGTAGCCGTTGCCGCCGATGCGGGACGGCGCGAGCAGTCCGATGTCGTCGTAGTGACGCAGTGTGCGGCTCGTGGTGCCCGCGAGCTTCGCGATCTGCTGAATGGACCACTCCTCGGTCATGCCTGCCTCCTTTCGTCTTCTCGGCTCGTTCGCCGTGCAGAAACGACGCTAAAGGTTGACGTTGCGTCAAAGTCAAGCCGACTTCTGAACATTCTCTTGACCAGCTCGCGATATATCGTGTTAGCATCTCATCACGCGATATATCGCGAATCCCCACATCGCAGGAGCATCCCATGACATTCGAGAAGTGGATCATCCACCCCGGCGAGACGCGCGTGATCGACATCGAGACCGTGCGCTCGCTCAAGATCGGGCTGGTCGGCGGCCAGCTCGACGTGATCGCCCATGACGAGCCGGGCGCCCGCATCGAAGTGCATTCGGTCACCGTGAAGGACCTCCGCATCGAGGTGTCCGGCGACCACGTCGAGATCGACCACCCGCAGCTGCGCTGGGACAACTTCCTCGAAGTGTTCCGCAACTTCGGCGCAGGCGGTCCCAAGGCCGAGATCAGCGTCGCCGTCCCCCGGTCGGTCGCCCTCACGATGGGCGTCGTGAGCGCGAGCGCGCTCGTGTCCGGCATCCGCGAGAACGCCCGCCTGAACACCGTCTCGGGCGACCTGATCGTCGACGGCCTCACCGGCGACCTCACGGTCAACGCCGTGTCGGGCGATGTGCAGGTGCGCGAGCTGGTCGGCGCGCTGAACGCCAACACCGTGTCGGGCGACATCGCCGCGACCGGCTCGCTGCGCAGCGCGACCATCGACACCGTGTCGGGCTCGATGCTCGTCGACTCGACGGGCGACATCCACGCGGTGAGCCTCAACACCGTGAGCGGCGACGCGACGGTCCGCCTCGACGACGGCTTCCCGGCGAACTACGTCATCCGCAGCGTCAGCGGACGGGTGATCGTCGACGGCCAGAAGGTCTCGGGCACCGGCACCGGCCCCCTCACGAACTTCACGGGAGCCGTCGGCGAGCTCAGCGGCAGTTTCGCCGACGTGCGCGCCAACAGCGTGTCGGGCAGCGTCACGGTGCTGCGGCGCTCGGCGAGCACGAACGCGAACACGGATACCCCGGCCGACGCCGATCGTCCGGCTTCGGATGACGCCGGCGCCGGCATCGACGAAGAGGAGTGGTGATGACCCCCGTCTTCTCGCACGGCGACCTGCGCCTGTACCTGCTGAACCTCCTCGACGAGGCTCCTCGGCACGGGTACGACATCATGCAGGCGCTCTCCGACCGCACGGGCGGCACGTACACGCCGAGCGCGGGAACGGTCTATCCGCGCCTCGCGAAGCTGGAGGAGGAGGGTCTTGTGACCAAGACCGTCGACGGCCGCAAGACCGTCTACTCGATCACCGACGCCGGCCGGGCCGAGGTCACCGCCCGCAAGGGCGAGCTCGAAGGCATCGAGGCGAACCTCGCCGACTCTGTGCGACTCATCGCCGATGAGGTCCGCGGAAGCGTGCGCGAGGCGATGAAGAGCCTTCAGGCCGATCTCGCTGCCGCCGCCCGGCAGGAGCGTGAGACCGCCCAGCGGCCGGCGCCCGTCGACGACGCCCGCGCGCGCAGTCGCGAGCAGCTTCACCGCGCGGATGCCGCTGTCAACGACTTCCGGATCCGGGTGCGCAGCGACCTTCGCACGCACGTCGCCCGGGGCGGGGAGCTCGCGACCGACACCGTGGACGCCATCGTGAACGAGCTCGACCGCATCGCCCGCGACGTCACGCGAGCGCTCCGGGGCTGATCGGCCTACTCGGGCCAGATCTCCTCGTCATCGGGGACCGGCTCGCCGAGCGGCACGACCAGGATCGGCCGATGCTGCCGATGGGCGAGCCGCGCGGCGACCGATCCCGTGAAGAACTCGCGGATCGACTCGCCGATGCCGCGACGGCGCGTGCCGATGACGAGGAGCTTGGCCTCGACCTGCTCGCCGAGGTGCTTCATCGCCAGGGCGGGGTCGCCCACGAGCTGCTTGACCGTCCACTCGACGCCGCGGCCGGCGAGGGCTTCGGATGCCTCGGCCATCACCTGCGCGAGGGCGTCCTCGCCCGTCATCAGGTCGACGTCGATCGGCGCCGAGTGCACGTACCCGTCGGGATCCTCGTACGTCACGAACCGCGTGACGTCGACGTGCACGACGATCAGCGGGGAGCCGAGCAGCTTCGCGTAGCGCGCCGCCTCCTTCAGGACACGCGGCGGCTGACCGGGCACGACGCCCGCGATGACCGCTCCGCGCAGCTCTTCGGGCGACGGCGTCCGGGGGCCGGATTCCGATGAGGTCTCGTCCGCCGAGCCTTGGTCGAAGCCCTCGGATGCCGCGTCCGACATATTCCATCGTCCCCTTCGCCGACGTGTCGGAGCCGCCTGGGTGGATGGGGCCCCGTGGTATCCTGAATGCTACTCTTACCGGCCTGTGACCGGATCGTGAATGCGGCGGGCGCCCGCACAGCCCGCGACTCAGAAAATGAGGGGGTCTCGCATGGGGCGTGGCCGTCAGAAGGCGAAGCACACCAAGATCGCCCGTGAACTCAAGTCGTTCAGCCCGAGCGTGAACTACGCGGCGCTCGAGCGTGAATTGGCCAGCCACGATGACGACGAGTACGTCGACAAGTGGGCCGACCAGTACGACGATGAGGACGAGGACGAAGAAGACGCGGCGCTGAACAGCGCGATGCGCTGATCCGCCCGCAGCTCCGCACGCCCGGTCGCGAGTCTCGCCGACGTCAGGCGTGCAAGCTGCTCGACACGTGCCACGCGCCGCGTCGCACGATTCGCTCGAGCTCGTGGGCACGCGACGCGAAGTCCTCGGCCGTCGTCGAGAGCGACACGGCGCCGATCGTCCGCCCGCTGTGCGACCGCACGGGCGCCGCAATGCATGCCAGCTTGGGCATGTACTCTTCCACCTCGATCGCGATCTGCAGCGCGCGCACGTCGTCGAGCTGCTCGAGGAGCCCCCGCTCACTCGTGACCGAACGCGTCGAGACCGCCGGCGCGCCGTGCCTGTCGAGGTATCGCCGGACACCGTCGTCGTCGCGTGCCGCGAGCATGAGCTTGCCGAACGCCGTCACGTGCGCGGCCTCGGCGAACCCGACGTGGAGCTGTCCGATTCGCGGATGGTCACGGGAGTCGGCGATGTGGGCGACGGCGATGTCGTCGCCGCGGAAGACGGTGAGGTACGCCGGCGCGGCCGCGCGATCGTGCATCTCGCGCAGGATGCCGCGCACCTCGGGCGTCACCACCAGCTGCGCCCGCACGGCACGGCCGAGTCCGTCGACCGCCCGCCCGAGCACGTACCGCGCGTCGTCTCCTCGCGCGAGGTAGTCGTGCGCGACGAGCGTCGCGAGCAGACGGTACGTCGTCGCCGTCGAGAGTCCGAGACGCGACGCGAGCTGCGCGGCGGTCAGCCCCTCCGCGCTCGCTCCGATCTCATCGAGGATCTGCAGCACGCGGTCGGCGGAGCGGGTGCCCGCCACGTCGCGGGCCGCGGAAACGGCGCCCATGCGGCCCAGTGTAAGCCGGTGCATGCCGATGCGTATTCGCACATCGTGAGAACGAGGATGGCCGGGGCGGGGCATCCGCGATCACGATCGAGACAGACAGACACGGTCGTCTCGAAAGGAACCCGCCATGGCCGACAAGATCCTCATCCTCACCGGCGACGCCGCCGAGACGCTCGAAGTGTTCTATCCGTACCACCGGCTGCAGGAGGCCGGTTACGAGGTGCACATCGGCGCGCCCGAGAAGCGCAGGCTGCAGTTCGTCGTGCACGACTTCGTCGACGGCTTCGACACCTACACCGAGAAGCTCGGACACACGTGGGAGGCCGACATCGCCTTCGCCGACGTGAACCCCGAGGACTACGTCGCCATCGTGGTCCCCGGAGGGCGGGCGCCCGAGTACATCCGCAACAACGAGGACGCGAAGCGCATCGTCCGCCACTTCTTCGAGCGCAACGAGCCGGTCGCGGCGCTGTGCCACGGACCGCTGCTGCTCGCGGCCGCCGGCGTGCTCCAGGGCCGCACGTCGTCGGCGTACCCCGAGCTCGCGGTCGACGTCGAGACGGCGGGCGGCATCTTCGAGAACGGCGGCGGGGTCGTCGACGGCAACCTCGTCACGGGACGCGCGTGGCCCGACAACGGCACCTGGATGAAGGCGTTCCTCGACGTGCTCGAGGGAGCGAAGGTCACCGCGTAGCGAAAGGCCGGGGGGACCGGATGCCTCGGGCCCGCGCGAGCGGGCGGCCGGGGCATCCGTGTCTCCGCGTCGCCGCGCGGCCGGTGGTCAGGACTCCTGCGAGCCCTCCACCCAGCTGAGGTACTCCTCGGTGACGGTTCCCGTGATGTAGCGGCCGTCGAAGCAGCTCATGTCGAGGTCGTCGAGGTCGGAGCCCTCGAGGATCGCCGCCTTGAGATCCTCCACCTCCTGGAAGACCATGTAGTCCGCGCCGAGCTCCTTCGCGATCTCCGGGATCGTGCGCCCATGGGCGACGAGCTCGTGACGCGAGGGCATGTTGATGCCGTAGACGTGCGGGTAGCGGACCGGGGGAGCGGCGGACGCGAACGTGACGCTCTTGGCGCCGGCGTCGCGCGCCATCTGGATGATCTGCTTCGACGTCGTGCCGCGCACGATCGAGTCGTCGATGAGCAGCACGTTCTTGCCCTTGAACTCGCTCGACATCGCGTTGAGCTTCTGACGCACGCTCTGCTTGCGGACCGCCTGGCCGGGCATGATGAACGTCCGGCCGACGTAGCGGTTCTTGTAGAAGCCCTCGCGGTACTCGATGCCGAGCTTGCGCGCGACCTGCATCGCCGCGGGGCGCGACGAGTCGGGGATCGGCATGACGACGTCGATCGCGCCCTTCGGGGTGTACTTCGCGATCGTGTCGGCGAGGCGCTCGCCCATGCGCAGGCGCGCCTCGTACACCGAGATACCGTTCATGATCGAGTCGGGCCGGGCCAGGTACACGTACTCGAACGAGCACGGCACGAGCTTCGGATCGGGGGCGCACTGCTTCGTGTGCAGGTGACCGTCGAGGTCGATGAACACGGCCTCGCCCGGCAGGACGTCGCGCACGACGTCGAAGCCGGCGTTCTCGAGCACGAGCGACTCGGATGCCACGATCCACTCGTACTTGCCGTCGCCGGCGTCGCGCACTCCCATGATGAGCGGGCGGATGCCGAACGGGTCGCGGAACGCGAGGAGGCCGTATCCGGCGATGAGCGCGACAGCGGCGTACGAGCCCTCGACGCGCTCGTGCACGCGAGCGACCGCCTGGAAGATCTGGTCGGCGTCGAGCTGCAGCCCCGAGATCGACGCCTGCAGCTCGTTCGCGAGCACGTTGACGAGCAGCTCGGTGTCGGAGCTCGTGTTGAGGTGGCGGCGGTCCTTGTGGAACAGCTCCTCGGTGAGCTCGCGCGTGTTCGTGAGGTTGCCGTTGTGCACGAGCACGATGCCGTACGGCGCGTTCACGTAGAACGGCTGCGCCTCTTCCTCGCTCGACGCCGTGCCCTTCGTGGCGTAGCGACAGTGGCCGAGCCCGATGTTGCCGAGCAGCGATCGCATGTCGCGCGTGCGGAACGCCTCGCGCACCATGCCGCGCGCCTTGGCGAGGTGGAACACGCCGTTGTGCTCGGCGGTCGAGATGCCTGTGGAGTCCTGGCCTCGGTGCTGCAGCAGCAGCAGGGCGTCGTAGATCTCCTGGTTGACCGGCGCCTGGCCGACCATTCCGACGATGCCGCACATGGGGTGGTGATGCTCCGTTTGCTCGTTATGCCGCGGCGTCGTCCGCGTACGTTCCGACGAGGCGCACGGCTCCGCCGTCGACGCCCTTCGCGCCCTGCTCGAAGGCCGCACCGCCCTCGGGGAGCGGACCTTCGTTCACGACGCCGACCTGCCAGGCCGCGATGCCGTCTTGGGCGAGGGCGGATGCCGCGGCATCCGCCTTGTCTGCCGACACGACCGCCACGAAGCCGATGCCGAGGTTCCACGTGCCCTCGGTCGAGGTCAGGTCGAGTCCGCCGAGGTCGGCGAGCACGCGGAACACCGGCGGAGGCGACCACGTCGAGCGGTCGACGTCGACCCACGTGCCGCGCGGAAGGACGCGCGCCACGTTCGCGGCGATGCCGCCGCCCGTGATGTGGCTCAGCGCGTGGACGCGGTCGCCGTGGTCGGCGATGAGCCGCAGCAGGGGAGCGGTGTACAGGCGCGTCGGCTCGAGGAGTGCCTCGCCCCATGTTGTGCCGTGCGAGCCGAGGTCGGGCGCGCGGTCGCCGTACTGCACGCCGGCGCGAGAGACGATGTGGCGCACGAGCGAGTAGCCGTTCGAGTGGAGTCCGCTGCTCGCGAGCGCGAGGACGACGTCGCCTGTCCGCACGCGCTCGGCGCCGAGCACGTGGTTCGCGTCGACGACGCCGGTCGCGGCGCCGGCCACGTCGTAGTCGTCGGGACCGAGGAGTCCGGGATGCTCGGCCGTCTCGCCGCCGACGAGCGCGGTGCCGGTCTCGGCGCACCCGGCCGCGATGCCGCGCACGATGTCGGCGATGCGCTCGGGAACCACCTTCCCGCACGCGATGTAGTCCGTCATGAACAGCGGCTTCGCGCCCACTACGACGATGTCGTCGACGACCATGCCCACGAGGTCGAGGCCGATCGTGTCGTGCTTGTCGATCGCCTGCGCGATCGCGACCTTCGTGCCGACGCCGTCGGTGCTCGTCGCGAGCAGGGGCTTGTCGTACGCCTTGAACGCCGTCGCGTCGAAGAGCCCGGCGAAACCGCCCACTCCTCCGAGCACTTCAGGCCCGTGGGTACGGCGGACGGCCGACTTCATCAACTCCACTGCGAGATCGCCCGCAGCGGTGTCGACGCCGGCTTCGGTGTAGGGATTCGCGGGGGCGTCGCGGGAGGGGGAGGCCACGGCCTCCAGCCTACCGGCGGCTGCCTGAGCGGATGCCCGGCGATCCCGGTGGGCGGCGCGGTCGGCGCCGCGCCCTTCTCCGCCCTTCTCCGCTTTCGTTGCGAGCGTAGGAGATGAGCGCGGCGTAGGACGGATGCCGCGAGATCGGTCCTACGTCGGGATCATCTCCTACGCCCAGCGCAGGAGCCGCGCGTCCAGCGCAGGAGCCGCGCGTCCAGCCCCGCGAAGCGAGTCCCCTTGTCGGGGGGCCGCCCTACAATGGCGGCATGGGCGGCGCCGGTGCACCGGAATGGGTGATCCGTGAAGACGCGGGTCAGCCGGTCCTGCTCGCGCTCTATCTCCGGCAGGTCCTCGGCATCCGCTCGCCCGACGAGCTGCCGCACCTGCGGGGCATCCCTCCGCGCGTGAACGACCGATCCGACGCGGCCCAGAGCATCCTCGAGCGCCAGTGGCGAGAGTACTGGGCGATGACGGTCGAGCCGCAAGCGCATCCGTCGCCCGTGCCCCTCGATCTCGTCGACGGCTTCGACACGCTGGTGGCCCTGCCGATCGAGGGCTTCGACGAGCTGCGCAACGCGATCATGCCGCACGCGGCCGAAGCGCTCGCGTTCTCGCAGTCGGCGCACAGTCGCTACGCGAAGGACGCGGCGTCGAAGCCCGGGGTGTCGTACCGCGCCTACGCGAGCGCGATCGCCGAGCACGAGCGCCAGGTCGGCCGTCGCGCGCACTCGTTCGAGCTCAACGTGCAGGTGCTCCCGCTCGCGCAGCGCGGAGTGTGGTGGATCGGGTCGCTCACGATCGCGGTGACCGACGGCTTGCGGGGCGACGTCGTCGCGTTCGATGCGGCGATCCACCCGATCATCGCCGAGCTCGCCTGATCCCGAACGCCGCCACGGCGCTCGGGCGTCGCTCAGTCGAGCGTGTGGATCCGCTCGTGGTCGACCGTCACCGCGTGCGCCCGCCGTGCGAACACGCGATCGAGGACGAGCGCGGTGATGCCGCCCAGGGCGAGGCCCACCGGGATGCAGATGAGGAGCAGGAAACCGAAGACCTGGCCCTGCGAGTACACGAGACCGGTCGTCGGGCTCTCCTCAGAGGTGCCGCTGAACGTGAAGGTAAGGATCATCGCCACGATGAGACCGAGCGCGGCACCGACCACGAGGAACACCGGATACTTCGGCGTGCGGCGGACCGTCGCGCGCTCGACCTCGTCTTCGATGAGCTCGGCGTGCTGCCGCGGGGCCTCGGGAGCGGTCGGGGGAGTCAGCGGCGACTCTCGGTCGTCGGAGTCGTCGGGGAGGGGGCTCGGAGCCTGATCGGCCATGCCTCCATTGTCTCACTCACGCACGGGGCGCGGGCAGCCGGTCGGCGTCATGCCGCATCCGGCGTCGGCGCGCCCGTGGTGATACGCCGGCGGCAACGCCGGCCGCGTCACGCGGCGATCATCGAGAGCACGTGCTCCACGAGGGTGATGAGGGTCGCCTTGGTGGACGCCCGGTCGCGGGCGTCGCACGCCACGATCGGCACGTCGGGTCGGAGAGACAGGGCCTCGCGGATCTGCTCGGACGTGTAGCGATACTCCGCGCCGAACACGTTGTGGGCCACGATGAACGGCACTCCGCGCGCTTCGAAGTAGTCGATCGCTCCGAACGAATCCGCCAGGCGGCGCGTGTCGATCAGCACTACGGCGCCGATCGCACCCTGGGTGAGGTCGTCCCACATGAACCAGAACCGGTCCTGACCCGGGGTGCCGAACAGGTAGAGAATCAGGTCGGCGTCCAGCGAGATGCGCCCGAAGTCCATCGCGACCGTGGTCGTCGTCTTGTCGGGCACCGCGGACAGGTCGTCGACCCCGACACTCGCCGATGTCATCACCGCTTCGGTGGTGAGCGGCTCGATCTCGGAAACCGAGCCGACGAGGGTCGTCTTGCCCACGCCGAATCCTCCGGCGATGACGATCTTCGCCGAAAGGGTCGCCTGACTGGTGTCGGGGCTCACGGTGTCTGTCCTCCTTACAGCTTGCGCAGCCCGCTCAGCACGCGCTCGAGGAGCGCGGCGCCGGGGGCGGACTCTGGTTCTGTCTGCGTGTGCACCCTCACGACACCCCGGTCGACGAGGTCGCCGATGAGCACCCGCGCCACGCCCAGCGGGATCCGCACGAGCGCCGCAACCTCGGCCACCGAGCGGCTCTCGCGGCACAGCTCGGCGATCGACCGCTCCTCAGGGGAGAGCGCGTGGCCGTCGAGCATCCGAAGGTCGGTGTGGACCAGTGCCTCCAGCGGGTACACGCGGGAGGGCGCGGTGCGGCCGCGGGTCAGGGCGTACGGCCTGACCAGCGTCGGCGGCGGCGGGGGGTCGACGGTGCTCACGATCACTCCTGATTCATCCTGCCCTGTCAGGTGCCGGACTGAGCCGTGCGGATCTCGGGCGTGAGCGCGGTCGCGACGCGGGCGATGAGCAGCTGCATCTGGTAGCCCACCTGACCCAAGTCGCACTGTGGGGCGGCCAGAGCCGCGAGGCTCGAGCCCTCACCGACGGACATCACCACCAGGTAGCCGCCGTCCATCTCGACGACCATCTGGTGAACCTGACCGGCCCCGAGAGCACGCGCGGCACCCTGCGTGAGGCTGGTGAGGCCCGAGGTGATCGCCGCAAGCTGGTCGGCACGGTCGGGCGGGAACGCCGCGGAGCGGGCCATCGGCAGGCCGTCCGCGGACACCAGGATGGCGTGCGCGACGTCGGCGGTGCGCTGGGTCAGGCTGTCGACCAGCCAGTCGAGGTTCGCAGGAGCAGTCGTCACTCGTCTTCCCCTCTCTGGGATCGGAAGTAGCGGGGTGTCGGGGTCGGCATGGCGTCATCCGGCTCCAGCTCCGGCTCCGGCGCGTCGGCGCGCGCGCGGCTCACGCCGCGCTGGAAGCTGGACAGGGCGCCGCTCCGCCGCGGATCCACCGTGGGCTGCGCCTGCGGTGCGGGCTGGCTCACCGCCGGAGCCGCGCCGGGAACGAGATTCTGCCCGGGGACGCGCTTGGGAAGTCCGCCTGCGGTCACGAGTTCTGGCTCCTCTGGTCGCTGGAAGACCTCAGCCGCACGCTTCCAGCCGTCGTCGCCGGGCGAGGACCAGCTCTGCGAGGCCGCCGGCTCGTCCGACTGGACCGCCCGGAGTGTGCCCAGCGGCTGGCCACGAGTGAACCAAGCGGACCGGAGCGCGGCGAAGATGGGCGTGTCGCCGGCGTCGTCGTGCGCGAACGACGGCGGCGGGCTGTCGCTGCCCACCGTCGCGATCGCCGGCTCTGCGGGGCGAGCCTCCGCGCGGGCCTCGGCCACCGGCGCCGACTCGGTCCGCTCTGCGGGCATCGTGCTCGACGGAGCGCCGGCGGGCGTCCGGACCGCCACCGGCTGGCGCGGGGGGAGGGCTGCGACGACCGGCAGCGGCTTGGTCTGGCCCGTCGCGAGGGCACTCGCCGGAATCCTGACGCGGGCGACGATGCCGCGCGGGGTGCCCGACCGCAGTGAGACGGTCATGCCGTGGCGATCCGCGAGTCGGGCCGTCACGACCAGGCCCATCATCCGCGCGACGTCGGCGTCCAGACCGCTGGTGCTCTTCAGCTTGGCGTTGGCGGCGAGCAGCTCGTCCGGGGTCATCCCGAGGCCGAGGTCGACGATGTCGACGACCAGCGGCTCATCCGGCTTGCGCGGGAGTGTGCGGATGACGACCGGCGAGTCCGGCGGCGAGAAGTTGGTGGCGTTCTCGATCAGCTCGGCGAGGAGGTGGACCAGGTCGCCGGCGACGGAGCCGCGAAGCTCGCCCTCCTCCGCCGACTCGATCTCGACCCGGGCGAACTGCTCGATCTCCGAGGTGGCGGCACGCAGCACGTCGAGAACCGGCACGTTGCCGCGCGCGGCCTGCGGGGTGTCACCGCCGGCGAGGACGAGCAGGCTCTCGTCGTTGCGCCGCATGCGCGTGGCGAGGTTGTCCAGCTGGAACAGGTTGGCCAGCTGCGCCGGGTCCTGTTCGCCTGCCTCGAGCTGCTCGATCAGACGCAGCTGCCGCTCGACCAGGTTCTGGCTGCGCCGCGACAGGTTGACGAACATGCGGTTGACGTTCGCCCGCATCTGCGCCTGCTCACCGGCGAGTCGGACCGCCTCTGCGTGGACCGCGTCGAACGCCTCCGACACGTCGCCGATCTCGTCTCGCTGCTCGACACCGATCGGCTCCACCGAGGTGTCGATCGGACCGTCCGCGTTCTCGACCTGCTTGACGCGGTCCGGCAGCGTCTTGCCGGCGATCTCGAGCGCGGCGCCGCGCAGCCGGACCAGCGGCCGGAGGATCGACCGGGTCGCGAGCAGCGTCACCACGAGGGCGATCAGGAGGACCGCACCGACGATGCCCGCGGTCAGAAGCGCGGACTGCTGGGCGGCCTGCCGCACGTCGGCGACGTCTGCGGCCAGATCGTCGGCAGCCAGTACGATGACCTCCTCGAGCTCCGCGATGTACCCCGCGTAGAGCTGCAGCCATGCGGACAGGGTGATGGAGACTCCATCCAGCCCGCCGTCCTGCACCACCTGGTCCATCACACGCAGAGGGTTCAGCCTGCTGTCGGGTCCACGGTCGGTGAGTTCCTCGAACAGCTCCGCCGCTGCCGGCGAGGACCCCGCGACGAAGTCTGCGCTCGCCTGGTCCCAGACCCCCTGGGCGCTGGCCAGCTGCATCAGTCCCCGTGGGCTGATCTCTCCGGTCATGAGCGCCTGGCTGATCACCACGCGCACGACACCGAGCACCTCGGAAGCGGTCCGCACGTTCGCGAGCGCACTGGTCTGCTCATAGATGGACGGGTCCTCGAGCGCCGGAAGCTGGGAAGACAGCCCGAACAGCAGGTTGAGCAGGTCGGTGTACGCCGTGACCGCGTCCGACCGTGTGTCCGGCTCGAGGATCTGCTCGCGCAGCTCGTCGATGTCGCTCAGCGCGCTCCTGGCCGTATCCAGGTCCTGCGCCAGCGCCGGGTCCTGCGAGTCGTCGACGTCGGCGGCGACCTGCCGCCAGGCGTCGATCCCCTCGTCGGTCTCAGATCGGATGCGCTCCTTGGTCGCGTCCGGGATCGCGGCGTTCGCCGCCTCGCGCTCTCTCGTGAGCTGGATCCCGAGAGCGAAGCTGGCGGGGAGGGCATTCGCGAGGCTCTCTGCGCGCGCTGCCTCGGTGCTCGCCGCGACAGCCGACTCGACGCGCAGCACACCCAGCACGAGTGCGGCGATCATCGGGATCAGCAGTACGCCGATCAGGCGCGGTCGGATGCCCTGCCACCACCTCCGCTTTGCGGTGCGATCGCTCGACGGCTCGGCCATATATCCCTTCCGGCGATGACTTGTGACCGAGAACGGCCGGGGCCCGGGGGTAGCGCCCAGTCTCGCCTCCCGCCACCGGCCGTGCATCCGGGGAGATGTGAAAGCGTAACGGGTGTCATACCTTCGGCGCTGACGGGTTGAAGGGATAATACGCCACCTTGTGGGATTGCTCCCAACGGGTGGCCATCCGATCCGATATCCTGCGCCGCTCACGCACGCAGCGGGAGGAGCGGAGAGAGATCCGCCCGGACGCCCGATGCGACGATCCGGCCGGCGGAGACGGCATCCGTCCACTCCTCCTGACCCGTCGCGACCGCGATCCAGGTGGCGGGATCGGTCTCGACGACGTTCGGCGGGGTGCCGCGCGTGTGGCGGGGACCCTCGAGCACCTGCACGGCCGCGAACGGCGGCACGCGCACCTCGACCGAGTTGCCCGGGGCCTTCTCGGCGAGCAGCTGCAGCAGGTAGCGCACGGCGGTCGCGAGGTCGGTGCGGCCGGGGTCGCCGCTCGCGACCGCGGCCAGCGCGTCGCGGCCGTCCTCGGTCGAGATCCTGCGGGCCATGCCCCCACGCTACGCGTCGAAGCTCCGGGCTCAATCCCCTCCCAC
The DNA here is from genome assembly GCF_013409785.1 of Microbacterium immunditiarum. Taxonomy (NCBI): domain Bacteria; kingdom Bacillati; phylum Actinomycetota; class Actinomycetes; order Micrococcales; family Microbacteriaceae; genus Microbacterium; species Microbacterium immunditiarum. The sequence goes on along the minus strand of NZ_JACCBV010000001.1, from coordinate 725,026 downwards.
GCGGGCTCGGCGGCCGGAACCTCCCGATCCGTCCCGCCGTTTTCACGCCGCGCCCGCCCGCACGTCCCCCGGGGCGCGCCGCCTGCGCGGGGCTAGGCTGGGCCAGGTGAGAATCCTGGTCCTCGGCTCGGGCGCGCGCGAGCACGCCATCATCCTCGCCCTCCGCTCGGAAGAGGCGGATCACGAGATCTTCGCCGCTCTGGGGAACGCCGGCATCGCGCAGGACGCGGCGCTCGTGGCCCTCGATGCGAACGACCCTGCCGGCGTGACGCAGTTCGCCCTCGACAACGCGATCGACCTCGTCGTCGTGGGCCCGGAAGCCCCGCTCGTGGCGGGCGTCGCCGACGCGGTTCGCGAGCGCGGCATCCCGGTCTTCGGCCCGGGCAGGGCGGCCGCACAGCTCGAGGGATCGAAGGCGTTCGCGAAGCGGATCATGGACGCCGCGGGCGTTCCCACGGGCCGCGCCGTGCGCGCGACGAGCCTCGCCCAGGTCGAGGCCGCCTTCCACGAGCTCGGCGCCCCGTATGTCGTCAAGGCCGACGGTCTCGCGGCGGGCAAGGGCGTCATCGTCACGAGCGACCGGGACCCTGCGCTCGCCCACGCCGCCGCGTACCTCCCGACCGGGGCAGTGCTCGTCGAGGAGTACCTCGACGGCCCCGAGGTGTCGCTCTTCTTCCTGTGCGACGGCGACCACGTGCTGCCGCTCAGCCCCGCGCAGGACTACAAGCGCCTGCGCGACGGCGACCACGGCCCGAACACCGGGGGCATGGGCGCGTACTCACCGCTGCCGTGGCTCGACGGCCGCTTCGGAAGCGAGCAGGAGTTCGTCGACCTCGTGACGCGCGAGATCGCCGAGCCGGTGATCCGCCAGCTCGACGAGGAGGGCACGCCGTTCATCGGGCTGCTGTACGCGGGACTCATCGTGACGGATGCCGGCGTCAAGGTCATCGAGTTCAACGCGCGCTTCGGCGACCCTGAGACCCAGGTGGTGCTGCCGCGCCTCGTCGACCCCCTGTCCGAGCTGCTGCTGGCCGCGGCATCCGGTCACCTCGAAGACCACCCGCGCCCCGCTTTCGCGGAGGCGACCGCCGTCACCGTCGTCCTCGCGAGCGAGGGCTACCCCGAAGCGCCGGTCACGGGCCGGCTCATCGGCGGGCTCGACGCAGCGGCGTCCGTCGAGGGCGTGCACCTCGCGCACGCTGCGACGACCGAGACCGAGGCCGGGCTCGTCGCGTCGGGCGGGCGCGTGCTCAACGTCGTCGCGCTCGGCACGACGTTCGCGCAAGCGCGGCAGCGGGCGTACCGCGCGATCGCCGAGCTCGAACTCGAGGGCGGGCAGTACCGCACCGACATCGCGGAGCGGGTCGTCGAGCACTGACGCCTCGCCGCGACTACCTTTGCGGGATGATCACAGGCATCCACACGCTCGTCTACAGCGACGACCCTCCGGCCACCCGCGCGTTCTTCCGTGACGTCGTGGGCTGGTCGTTCATCGAGACCTCCCCCGGGTGGCTCATCTTCTCGCAGGGGCCCACCGAAGGAGGCGTGCATCCGCGCACGTGGGAGGGCCGCGACGAGCTGTACGACCAGCGCCACGAGCTGTCGCTCATGTGCGACGACCTCGACGCGACGATGACCGACCTCGCTTCGCGCGGCGCGACCTTCGAGGGCGAGGTGTGGGAGCGCGAGTACGGGCGCGGCGTGGAGCTCGAGGTTCCGGGCATCCCGCCCGTGATGCTCTACCAGCCGTCGTACGCGCCCGCGTGGGAGGCCGCGGAGTAGGAGCGGCCGGAGCGAGCCGCGATAATGGGCCGGTGACGGATGCCCCTCCCACCCCGCTCGAGCTCGACGGCTGGCGCCACGTGTACTCGGGCAAGGTGCGCGACCTCTACGTGCCCGCCGACACCCCCGAAGGGGGGCGTGCCGAGCGGATGCTGGTGGTCGCGAGCGACCGCGTGAGCGCGTTCGACCACGTGCTGTCGCCCGGCATCCCCGACAAAGGCGTGCTGCTGACGACCCTCAGCCTGTGGTGGTTCGACCAGCTCGCGGGCGCCGACGGCGGCCGCTCGATCCCGAACCACCTCGAGCCCTCGCGCCTGCTCACGCGAGGCCCGGACGGCGTGCCGAACACCCCCGACGATGTGGTCTCGCTCATCCCCGACGAGGTCATCGGGCGAGCGATGGTCGTGCGGAGCCTCGACATGCAGCCGATCGAGTGCGTCGTGCGCGGATACCTGACCGGTTCGGGATGGGCCGAGTACCTCGCGGAGGGGACGGTGTGCGGCATCCGCCTGCCCGAAGGCCTGTCGAACGGCGACCGGCTGCCCGAGCCGATCTTCACGCCCGCGTTCAAGGCGCCGATGGGCGAGCACGACGAGAACATCTCGTTCGAGCGCACGGTCGAGATCGTCGGCGCCCAGCGCGCCGAAGAGCTGCGCGACCTGTCGCTCGAGATCTACCGCCGCGCGGCGCGCACGGCCGAGGCGCGCGGGCTGATCCTCGCCGACACGAAGTTCGAGTTCGGCCTCGACGAGAACGGCGTCCTGACCCTCGCCGACGAGGTGCTCACGAGCGACTCGTCTCGGTACTGGGACGCCTCCGCGTGGGAATCGGGCACGACCCCCGAGGAGCGCATGGCGAGCTTCGACAAGCAGATCGTGCGCGACTGGCTCGCCGCCAACTGGCCGGCGCCGCGCGAGGGCGAGCCGCCGCGGCTGCCCCACGAGATCGTCGAGCGCACGGCCGCGCGGTACCGCGAGCTGCTCGAGCGGCTCACCGGCTGAGCGTCTCGACGCGCGGCGTCACGACGCGGATGCCGCACACGCCGCCCGCGTGATCGCTCTCAGCGAACTCCCAGATATCGTTTCCTCAGCACTCACCCGATCTCCCCGCTAAGGAGCGATATGCCTATCTGGACCCTGCACGGCAACGGCCGGACGGTCGAACCCGGAAAGGTCGTCAAGCCCGAAGAGCGCCTCAACTGGGGCGCGACCGTCGCAATCGGCGCGCAGCACGTCGTCGCGATGTTCGGAGCGACCTTCCTCGTGCCCGTGCTCACCGGCTTCCCCGTGTCGACGACACTCCTGTTCTCGGGCATCGGCACGCTGCTGTTCCTGCTCGTCACGCGCAACAAGCTGCCCAGCTACCTCGGCTCGTCGTTCGCCTTCATCGCACCGGTCACGGCGGCGACCGCGACGGCCGGGATGGGCTCGGCGCTCGCCGGCATCGTGGCGGTCGGCATCCTCCTCGCGATCGTCGGCTTCGTCGTGCAATTCGCGGGCATCGGCTGGGTCGACAAGCTCATGCCCCCGGTCGTCGCGGGCACGATCGTCGCGCTCATCGGCTTCAACCTCGCCCCGGTCGCGTGGACGAACTTCGAGCAGGCGCCGGTCACGGCATCCGTCACGCTCATCGCCGTCATCCTGTTCAGCGTGCTGTTCCGCGGATTCCTCGGGCGCATCTCGATCTTCCTCGGCGTCGTCGTCGGGTACATCGTCGCGGTGATCCTCGGCGAGATCGACTACGCCCCCGTCGAGGCCGCCGCGTGGATCGGCCTGCCCGAGTTCCACATCGCCGACTTCGCGTCGCCCGGCACGTGGGCGGTCATCGCGATGTTCCTGCCGGTCGTGCTCGTGCTCATCGCAGAGAATGTCGGGCACGTTCGCGCCGTCGCGACGATGACGGACCCCTCCGTCAACCGCCACACGGGCCGCGCTCTCATCGCCGACGGCGCCGCGACGACGATCGCAGGCTTCTTCGGCGGCTCGGGTACGACCACGTACGGCGAGAACATCGGTGTGATGGCGGCGACCCGCGTGTACTCGACCGCCGCGTACTGGGTCGCGGGCGCGGTGGCGATCCTGCTGGCGATGTCGCCCAAGATCGGCGCGATCTTCAACACGATCCCCCCGGGCGTGCTCGGCGGCGTGACGACCGCGCTGTACGGCCTCATCGGCATCATCGGCATCAAGATCTGGGTCGACAACCGCGTGGACTTCTCGCGGCCCGTCAACCAGTACACGGCCGCCGTCGCGCTCGTGATGGCGATCGCCGGGTTCACGATGCAGTGGGGCGACTTCCAGCTCGGCGCGATCGTGCTGGGGTCGGCCGCGGCGCTGGTGATCTACCACCTCGGCAACCTCATCGCCCGCTGGCGCAAGACCGGCGCCGACGACGGCGGCCCGATCCCCGCCGTCGGGCAGCTCGGCGGCGACCCGCAAGAGGTGAGGTAACCGCCACCCTCTTGCGCCCTTTCGCCGAGTGCACGGCATGCCGTCGAGTGCACGACTTCGCCGCGTCGGCAGGTCGTGCGCTCGACGCGATGTCGTGCACTCGGCGAGCATGATTTCACCGGGGCGGGAATGAAACACCGGATGCCCCGCGTTATCCATTCACATGCATAAGAGGCTCGCGACTTCCGACCGCCTCGCCGCCGACACGGCGATGGGCCCGGTGACACTCCTCGTGGGCGACCTCGACGGCATGACGCGCTACTACCGCGACGTCGTGACGCTGCAGGTGCTCGCCGCTGACGGTGACACGGTGACGCTTGGTCGTGCGGGCCGCCCGATCGTCGTGCTGAAGCACGAGCCGGGACTTCGCCACGCCACTCCGGGCTCGGCGGGTCTGTACCACACGGCGATCCTCTTCGAGACGCAGGCGGCGCTCGCGGCGGCGCTCTACTCGGTCGCGCGTCACGCGCCGGGCACGTTCGCGGGGTCGGCGGACCACCTCGTGAGCCAGGCCTTCTATTTCACCGACCCGGAGGGGAACGGCATCGAGCTGTACTGGGACCGCGACCGCACCGAGTGGTCCTGGATCCACGGGCAGGTCGAGATGGCGACCCTGTTCCTCGACCCGATCGCGTTCCTGGACGAGCACCTCACGGAAGAGGCCGTGCTCGGCGCGACCGCCGGGGACGCGGCATCCGTCGGTCATGTCCATCTCTCGGTCGGCGATGTCGCGACCGCGCGCGCGTTCTACGTCGACGCTCTCGGCTTCGACGAGACGGCGTCGCTCGGCAATCAGGCGATCTTCGTGAGCGCCGGCGGCTACCACCACCACATGGCGATGAACGTGTGGAACTCGCGCGGTGCCGGCCCCCGCATGCCCGGCCTCGGCCTCGGCCGCGTCGACCTCGACCTGCCCGACGCCGACACGCTCGGCGCGCTCGAGGAGCGGCTGAAGCACCACGGGTTCCCGGTCCGCGACGACGGGCGCACGCTCGCGTTCGACGACCCGTGGAACAACGCGATCCTCGCGACCGCGCCGGGCCGCTGATCCCGTACGAACCCGGTGGTGCGTCAGGCCGACTCGCGCACGATGAGCTCGGTCGCGAGCACCTGCGCGTGAGGCGGGTTGCCGCCCGAGAGCAGCTCGAGCAGCGCGCTCGCCATGCGCTTGCCCTGCTCGAACGACGGCTGGCGCACGGTCGTGAGCGTCGGCGTCACGCTCGTCGCGACGGGGGAGTCGTCGAAGCCGATGATCGCGATGTCTTCGGGCACGCGGACGCCGGCGCGGTGCAGGATCTCGAGCGCTCCGCGGGCCATGAGGTCGCTGGCGATGAAGATCGCGTCGGGGCGCTCTCCTGAGTCGAGGATGCGCTGCATCGCCTCCGCGCCGCCGTCGGCGGTGAAGTCGCCGTCCTCGACCGCGACCTCGTCGAGGCCGGCGGCGGCGAGCGCGGCGCGGAACCCCTCGAGCCGGTCGATGCCTGCGGGCATCGTGAGCGGCCCGGTGATCGTCGCGATGCGCGTGTAGCCCTTGCCGATGAGGTACTCCGTCGCGTGGCGGCCGCCCGCGGTGTTGTCCACGTCCACGTAGTGGTCGTTCGCGCGCTCGCGCACGGGCCGACCGCCGTACACGACGGGCACGCTGCTCACGATGCGGTCGATGAACGAGTCGCTCGTGTGGTGCGACACGATGATCGCGCCGTCGACCGCGCCGCTGCGCACGTAGCTCGTGGTCTTGTCGCCGGGGTCGTCGCTCGCGATGAAGAGGTTCAGCACGTAGTCCGAGCGGCTCAGGCGCGCGTTGATGCCCGACACGATCGCCGCGAAGAACGGGTCTCCGAAGAACCGCGTCGTGTCTTCCGGGACCACGAGCGCGATCGCGTGCGTCTGGCGGCTCGCGAGGGAGCGGGCGGCGCGGTTGGGCACGTAGTTCAGTTCTGCGATCGCGCGGCGCACTGCCTCAAGGGCAGCCGGACTCACCGCAGTCGAACCGTTGACGACCCGCGACACGGTCGAGCGCGAGACGCCGGCGGCCGCCGCGACCTCCTCGATCGTGACGGGCCCGCGCGCGATCTCGGTGCTCATCGAACCCCGCCCTTCGTGCTCGGAAGACCCAGAGGACTCAGTCTGCCGTGCTCTGCGCCTCGAGGGCGCGCTGGGCGATGATGCGGCTGTACAGCCGGCCACTCTCCTTCACCGTGCGTTCCTGCGTGTCGTAGTCCACGCGCACGATGCCGAAGCGCTTCTCGTACCCCCATGCCCACTCGAAGTTGTCGAGCAGCGACCAGTAGAAGTATCCCCTCACGTCGACGCCCCGGTCGATGGCGTCGAGCGTCGCGGCCAGGTGCGACCGCACGAACTCGGTGCGCTCGGTGTCGGGGACCAACTTCTCGCCGTCGCGCTCGACCACGACGTCGTCGTAGGCGGCGCCGTTCTCTGTGACATACAGCGCGACACCGGCCGACGCGGAGTACTCCTCGTGGACGCGGGCGAGCAGGCGGGTCAGCCCCTCCGGCTGCACCTCCCAGTGCATCGGCGTGCGCGGCAGGCCGCGATCGTGCCAGTGGACCTCGGCGGCGGCGGGGAACGGGGACTCGGCGCGGCGATCGGTCGGCGCGTCACCGCCCGTGACCTCGTCGGTCGCCGGGTGACCGCTGACGTACTCGCCGTGGTAGTAGTTCACGCCGAGCGTCGCGATGGGCGTCGAGATCGTCTCGAGGTCACCCGGCCTCGTCGCCTCATCGAGGGCGGCGATCGCCTCGGGGTGCACGGCGCGGATGTCGTCGACGACGTCGGCCGGGTACTCGCCCCGGAAGATCGGGTCGAGGAACCACCGGTTGAACTGCCCGTCGATCCGTCGCGCGGCGTCGAGGTCGGCGGGATCGCTCGGGTCGACCGGGTCTGCGACCGTGAGATTGAGGGTGACCCCCAGGTCGAGCGACGCGTCGCGCGCGCGGAGCTCGCGGATGACCTGGCCGTGGCCCAGCAGCAGGTGGTGCGCCGCGAGCACGCCTTCGGTCACGCTGTAATGACCGGGCGCGTGGATGCCCGCGGTGTAGCTGAGGAACGACGAGCACCACGGCTCGTTCAGCGTCGTCCACACCTTCACGCGGTCGCCGAGCGCGTCGTGCATGTCGAGCGCGTACTCCGTGAACAGGTCCGCCGTCTCGCGCACGGTCCAGCCGCCGCGGTCCTGGAGCGCCTGGGGCAGATCCCAGTGGTAGAGCGTGAGCCACGGGAGGATGTCCGCGTCGAGCAGCTCGTCGACGAGACGCTTGTAGAAGTCCAGGCCGGCCGGGTTGATGGGTCCGCCGTCCGGGCGCACGCGCGACCACGACGTCGAGAATCGGTACGTCTGCAGCCCCATGCGCTTCATGAGCGCGACGTCGTCGCGGTAGAGGTGATAGTGGTCGCACGCGACGTCGCCGTTGTCGCCGTTGATCACGGCGCCCGGCACCCGGCAGAAAGCGTCCCAGATCGAAGCCCGTCGGCCGTCCTCGAACGCCGCCCCCTCGATCTGGAACGCCGCGGTCGCCGCGCCGAAGAGGAAGCCGTCGGGGAACGCGCGTCGCTCGGTCTCGGTCATGGGAGCGGAGTCTTCCTGGAACTCGATGGTCATGTGTGTCCTCAGTATCGGTGAGTGCGCTCTGCGATTCAGCCCTTGACAGCACCTGCCATGATGCCGCTGACCAGCTGCTTTCCGGCGAAGATGAACAGCAGCAGGAGCGGAATCGTGGCGAGGATCACCCCGGCGAGCACGATCGAGTAGTCGACGAAGTAGTTGGACTGGAGCAGCGAGAGCGCGACGGGAAGCGTCGGGTTCTGCCGGTCCAGCACGATGAACGGCCAGAAGAAGTTGTTCCACGCGCCCACGAACGTGAAGAGGAACAGCATCGCTGCGGCGGGTCGCGCCGCGGTGACGCCGACCGTCCAGAACGTCCGCAGCATCGACGCGCCGTCGACACGCGCCGCCTCGATGAGCTCGTCGGGCACGGCCTGTCGCAGATACTGCGTCATCCAGAACACGCCGAACGCGCTCGTGAGGGCGGGAATGATGATCGCCCCGATCTGGCCGGTCCAGCCGAGCTCGGCGAACAGGATGTACAGCGGCACGACGCCGAGCTGCTGAGGAACGGCCATCGTCGCGACGACGAACACGAGGAGGGCCGCGCCGCCGTGGAACTTCAGCTTCGCGAACGCCCACCCGGCGAGCGTCGACGTGATGACGACCGCGGCGGCGATGAGGAACGAGCTGTAGATCGAGTTCCACAGCGCCGGCCAGAAGTTGACGGCCGGGTTGGTCACGACGGATGCCGCGTTCGTCCAGAAGTTGCCGCCGGGGATCCACGTGAACGGCCGCCGCAGCGACGACGCGTCGCCCGAGCCGATGACGAACGACCACCACAGCGGGAACGCGCCCGTGGCGAAGACGACGGTCAGCAGTGCATAGACGATCCAGCCGGGGCGCGAGCCGCGGATGCGGATCGTGCGCGCGCCGCGACGGCGCTGCTTCTCGTTGGGGATGTTCTCCTCGACCACGGCGAGAGGCGTGGGCGTTCCGAGCGTGCTCATCACACGGCCTCCTTCAGGTCCTTCTTCGCCTGTCTCGCAAGCTCCTTCTCCTGTCGCTTGGTCAGCTCACGGCGCAGACCCTCGTCTCGAACGAGCGAGCGGGTGATGAGCAGGTTGACGAGGCCGATGAGCAGGATGATGACGAACAGGATCCAGGCCATCGCCGCCGCGCGGCCGAAGTTCCACTGACCCCAGCCGATGTCGTACAGGTACAGCGTGATCGTGAGCCACTGCTGGCCCGCGCCGCCTCGGCCGAACTGGTCGAACACGCGCGGCTCGTCGAAGATCTGCAGGCCGCCGATCGTCGACGTGATGATGACGAAGATGAGCGTCGGACGCAGCGACGGCATCGTGATGCTGAAGAACTGCCGCACCGGGCCGGCGCCGTCGACGGTCGCCGCCTCGTAGTAGTCGCGGTTCACGGCCTGCATCGCGGCGAGCAGGATCAGCGCGTTGTAGCCGGTCCAGCGGTAGTTGACCATGGTCGCGATCGCGACGTGACTCCAGAACGGGTCCTTGTGCCACTGAATGCCCGGCAGGCCCAGGTTTCCGAGCCACGTGTTCACGAGTCCGAAGTTGTCGGCGAAGATCGCTGTGAAGATGAGGCCGACCGCGACGGGAGCGACGACGAAGGGGAGCAGGACGCTCATTCGCCAGAAGGTCTTGGCGCGGATGTTGCGGTCGAGCACCGCGGCAATGAAGATCGCGAGGATCAGCTGCGGAATGCTCGACAGCAGGAAGATGCTGAAGGTGTTGCGCAGCGCCGTCCAGAAGTGAGGCTGCGTGAGGATCCAGATGTACTGGTCGAAGCCGATGAAGGTGCCCGAGTTGCGCACCAGATCCCAGTCCATGAACGAGATCACGGCCGTGTAGGCGATCGGGAACAGGCCGACGATCGCGAACATGATGAAGAACGGCGAGATGTACAGATAGGGGGAGATCTTCAGATCCCACTTGCTCAGCCGGTGCGAGAACGAGATCACGCGGGGCTGACGAGGTTCTTCCGGAGTCTGCGCGCGCGTCTCCGGCCGCGATGCGGTGGTGGTCACGTTCGTCCTTCTCGGGTCTGGTGCAGGAGCGGGGTGCGGGCGGGGTCGGCCGCCCGCACCCCGTCGGGTGTCAGAAGGCCGAAACCTCGGTCACCCAGTTGTCCCAGCTGGTCTCCTTGTCTTCGAGGCCGTCGAAGACTCGGGTCACAGCGTTCTGAAGGGCGTCGTGGTACTGGAAGTACTTCGGGCCCTTGAACGGCGCGACCGTGATCGCGTTCGCGCGGTTGGTGAGGATCTCACCCGTGGGCGCGTTGTTGAAGTACTCGTTCGTCGCCGCCGCCAGCTCAGAGCTCTCGAGCGCCTCGACCTGGCTCGGGAAGGTGCCCGCGTTGGCGAACGCCTTCATCTGCGTCTCGGGCGAGGTCAGCCACGCCGCGAGCTGCGACGCCGCCTCGACGTTCTCGCCGTTGGCGGGCACGACCAGGTACGAGCCGCCCCAGTTGCCGCCGCCGCCCGGGAAGGCATCGGCGATGTCCCAGCCGGTCGTGTCGGGCGCGTTGCCCGAGATGACGCCGAGCATCCAGCCCGGGCACAGCATGGTGGCGAACTCGCCGCTCGCGAGCGACGCGAACCAGTCCTCGCTCCACTGGCCGGCGTAGGCCGCGACCGGGACGGCACGGTCGACGACCGTGTCGTACGACTCCCGCACGTCGGGGTTGTCGGTCGCGATGATGTTGCCGTCCGGCTCCTCGTAGGTGTACTCGATCTGGTTCATGATGCCCTGGAGCACCGCGTTGGCCGAGTCGATGAACGGCTTGCCTGTCGCCTCCTTGTACTGGTCGGCGACGTCGAAGAACGCGTCCCACGTCGGGAACAGCTCGCCGACGGCCTCACGGTCGGTCGGCAGGCCGGCGGCCTCGAACAGGTCGGCGCGGTAGCAGATGCCCTGCGGGCCGACGTCGGTGCCGTAGGCGACGAGGTTGCCGTCCGCGTCCGTCGCGGCGGCTTCCTTCCAGTCGAGCCAGCGGCCCTTGACGTCGTCGCCGGCGGGCGCGAGCAGGTCCGCGTACTGCATCATCTCGGCGAACCAGTCGATCTCGACCGCCTCGACGTCGGCGAGACCCGACTTGCCGAGCTTCTGGAAGAAGTTGGCGCGAGCGTCGTTCGAGGTGGCCGCCTTGTTGTGCACGACCTCGATGCCCGTCTCCTCGGTGAACTCGGCGAGGAGCTCGTCCGTGTAGCCGAAGTCGTTGAAGGTCGCGAGGGTCAGGGTGACCTCGCCGTTGTCGTCGGAGGACGGCGTTCCGCCGCCGCTCCCCGCGCAGCCGGCCAGCACGATGGCGGAGGCCGAGATGGCCGCAACCGCCACAGCGCCCCGGCGGAAGGCACGTGAGTTCACTGTCACTCCTTTGTGTTGTCAGGGTGTGTTGCAGGTGATCGGTACCGGCAGCGCCGGAACCCGGGTGCGTCGCGTGGGAGCGTTCCCAGCAGACACCATGACCGTATGAGAACGCTCCCACGAAAGTCAAGGGAGCGCTCCCACGACTTGGTCACGGTTTCGTCACGGTCAAGCCACGACCGCGTCGGTCGAGGGCGCGGAGCGGATGTCGCGCCCTCGCGTCACGCAGGAGGGAGCCCACCGCGCGGTCGCCTAGACTGGGAGCGACCCCTCCCGCGACATCCGGCGTCTCGACTCCTCGCTGCGCTCGTCGCTCAACGACCGATAGCTGGCGGCCCCGGCCGCTCGGAGGACCACATGCCCACCATCGTCGTCGACGTCATGCCCAAGGCCGAGCTGCTCGACCCGCAGGGGAAGGCCGTCGCCGGCGCCCTCCAGCGGCTGGGCGTCTCGGAGTTCAACGGCGTCCGCATCGGCAAGCGCTTCGAGCTCACCGTGGACGGCGAGGTCGGCGAGGACACGCTCGCGGCCGCGCGCCGCATCGCGGATGAGATCCTCTCGAACTCCGTCATCGAAGACGTCGTCGGCATCGAGGTCGTCGAATGACCGCCCGCATCGGGGTCATCACGTTCCCGGGGTCGCTCGACGACCGCGACGCGCAGCGCGCGATCCGCATCGCCGGCGCCGAGCCGGTCGCGCTGTGGCACGGCTCGCACGACCTGGAGGGCGTCGACGCGCTCGTGCTTCCGGGCGGCTTCAGCTACGGCGACTACCTGCGCGCCGGTGCCATCGCGGCGCACGCCCCGATCATGGCCGAGGTGAAGGATGCCGCCGCCAAGGGCATGCCCGTGCTCGGCGTCTGCAACGGCTTCCAGATGCTCGTCGAGGCGCACCTTCTTCCGGGTGGGCTCATCCGCAACTCCCACCAGCAGTTCATCTGCCGCGACCAGATCCTCCGCGTCGAGAACGCGTCCACCGCATGGACGAGCGAATTCGAGCAGGGCCAGGAGATCGTGATCCCGCTCAAGAACGGCGACGGCGGGTACATCGCGGATGCCGAGACCCTCGCCCGCATCAACGGCGAAGGCCTCGTCGCGTTCCGCTACGAGGGCGTCAATCCGAACGGCTCGCTCGACGACATCGCCGGCCTCACGAATGAGCGCGGCAACGTCGTCGGCCTCATGCCGCACCCCGAGCACGCGGTCGAGCCCGGCTTCGGTCCCGACACGGCCGCCGCGATGCGCTCCGGCGTCGACGGGCTGAGCTTCTTCCGCTCGGCGATCTCCGCCGTGGTCGCTGTGGCGGCCTGAGCCCGCGTCAGACCGTCCCGGCCGGGGGCCACACCCCGATGATGATGGCCATCACGAGCACCGTGACGAGCTCGTGCGCGATATTGAGCACCGTGAGGTTCGACGGCCGTCCCTCGAAGACGTCGTGCACGATGATCCGTCCCGCGGTGAAACCCGCCCACAGCGTCACGGACGTCACGATCGCCGCCCAGAAGTACCCGCCTCCATAGAACTGCCACGCGATCGTGACCGCTCCCGCGAGCACCCACGCGAGCAGGAACGACAGCACGATCGCGACGACGATCGGCACCCACGCGCCCACGTTCGTCTGGGCGGGGGTGACCTTCGCGAGTCTCATCCACCGAGCCCCGAACACCTTCGGCGTGTACCAGATCGAACCCACGACCATGGCCGAGAGCGTAGCCAGCAGCACAGCCCAGTAGTTGATCTCGGGAATCATGGATCCTCCTCGCCTCGTTGCGGTACGGCTCCGACGATACGCCCGGAGCTTTCCGCGGAGTGGGCAGCCGCGCCGACGCCCGGGGCGGCGCGGCTAGCGTGGAGGGCGTGAGCCGTGGCATCCGTCTGACCGTCACCGTCCCGACCGCCGACTTCGCCGCTTCGCTCGGCGACCTGCCCGAGGGAGTCGACGTGATCGTGTGGGACATGTCGGATGCCGCGCCGCGCGAGCGCCTCGACATCGTGGTGCCTCCGTACATGAGCGTCGGCCGCACGCTGCACCACCTCGAGGCCGTCGACGTGGGGCTCGTGCAGGGGCAGTCGATCGGGTTCGACGGCATCGAGCAGCGGCTGCCCCGCGGGCTCGTCTTCGCGAATGCGTCGAGCGTGCACGAGACGTCGACGTCGGAGCTCGCGCTCGCGCTGACGCTGGCGGCGCAGCGGCACATCCCGTCGTTCTTGCGATCGCAGGCCGAGGGCAGGTGGGCTCCGGAGGTCGCCGAGAGCCTCGCCGACCGCCGCGTGCTGCTCCTCGGCTACGGCGGCATCGGCAAGGCGGTCGCGGTCCGTCTCGCGCCGTTCGAGGTGCACGTGACGGCGGTCGCGTCGCGGGCGCGCGACGAGGACGGGGTCGCCGTGCACGGCGTCGACGAGCTGCCCGCGCTGCTGCCGCACGCCGAGATCGTGATCCTGACGCTTCCGGGCGGCGACGAGACGAGGCACATCGTCGACGACGGGTTCCTGTCGGCGCTGCCCGACGGCGCGCTCGTGGTGAACGTCGGTCGCGGGTCGCTCATCGACGCCGGCGCGCTCGTCGACCACGTGCGCCGCGGGCGGATCCGGGCGGCGCTCGACGTGACCGAGCCCGAGCCGCTGCCGGAGGGGCATCCGCTGTGGTCCCTTCCGGGTGCGCTCATCGTGCCGCACGTCGGCGGTGCGTCCAGCGCGATGCGGCCCCGCATGGCGCGTCTGGTGCGCAGGCAGATCGACCGGATGCTCGCGGGCGAGCCCCCGCTCAACGTCGTGATCGGCGGCTGACGCGCCCCTTCGCCGCGGGGGCGTCAGGCCGTGAACACGGCGTGCACGTCGCCGACGAGCGCACGCCCGCCGAGCGCTTCGAGCTCCATGAGCACCGTGGTGCCGACGACTTCGGCACCGAGCCGCGCGACGAGCTCGTGTGCCGCGACGAGCGTGCCCCCGGTCGCCAGCACGTCGTCGATGAGCAGCACGCGCGTGCCCGGCGCGATGTCGTCGTGGCACTCGATCGTCGCGGTGCCGTACTCGAGCTCGTAGGAGACGGATGCCGCCGGCCGCGGCAGCTTGCCCGCCTTGCGGATCGGCACGAGACCCACTCCGGCGGCGATCGCGGCGGCGCCCGCGAGGATGAACCCGCGCGCCTCGACCCCCGCGACGACGTCGAACCGTCCCTCGAACGGCTCGATCATCGCGTCGATCGTCGCCCGCAGCGCGTCGCGGTCCGCGAGCAGCGGCGTGATGTCGCGGAAGAGCACGCCCGGCTCGGGGTAGTCCGGAATCGTGCGGATGAGCGATTCGGCGCGGGCGAGCGATTCGGCGGAGGGCACCCGCCCACGATAGTCGCGCACCCCGGGGCGCCGCCCCGGCGGCCGATGAGCGAACTCGGAGTCTGAGAATGTAAGCGCTTGCAGTATGGTGTACCGCATGACTTCGACGAAGACGGATGCCACGACCCGGCCCGACGCGGCGCAGCTGCCGGCTCTTCCGGGTTCCGAATGGTGGCGCACGGCCGTCATCTACCAGATCTACCCGCGGTCGTTCGCCGACCTCTCGGGCGACGGCATCGGCGACCTCGCCGGCATCACCGCGCACCTCGACGACCTCCGCGACCTCGGTGTCGACGCGATCTGGCTGAGCCCGTTCCAGCGGTCGCCGCAGAAGGACGCGGGGTACGACGTCTCCGACTACTGCGACGTCGACCCGCTGTTCGGAAGCCTCGACGACTTCGACGAGATGCTCGCGCAGGCGCATGCGCGGGGCATCCGCCTCATCGTCGACCTCGTCCCCAACCACTCGTCCGATCAGCACGTGTGGTTCCAGCAGGCGCTCAAGGCCGCCTCCGGCAGCCGCGAGCGCGCGCGGTACATGTTCCGCGACGGCAAGGGCGAGAACGGCGAGCTGCCGCCGAACAACTGGGACTCGGTGTTCGGCGGTCCGGCGTGGACGCGCGTCACCGAGCCCGACGGCACTCCGGGGCAGTGGTACCTGCACCTGTTCGACCCGTCACAGCCCGACTTCGACTGGACGAACGAGGAGGTGCGCGAGGAGTTCCGCCGCATCCTGCGCTTCTGGCTCGACCGCGGGGTCGACGGCTTCCGCGTCGACGTCGCGCACGGCTTGATCAAGGCCGAGGGCCTGCCCGACTACCACCACCCCGAGAACGCCGACGCGATGGGCGGCGAAGAGGCCGACGTGCCGTACTGGGGGCAGGAGGGCGTGCACGAGATCTACCGCGACTGGCACCGCCTCGTCGCCGAGTACGACGGAGACCGCGCGCTGTGCGCGGAGGCGTGGCTGCCCGACGCCGAGAAGACCGCGCTGTGGGTGCGTCCCGATGAGATGCACCAGGCGTTCAACTTCAACTACCTCGAGACGAAGTGGGACCCCGAGGCCCAGCGCCGCGTGATCGACGAGTCCCTCGCCGCTTACTCCGCCGTGGGCGCTCCGAGCACGTGGGTGCTCTCGAACCACGACGTCGTGCGCCACGCGTCGCGCCTCGCGCTCACCGCCGAGAACCCGCAGGGCCACGGCATCGGACCGGACTCGCCCGGCAAGCCGATCCCCGAGGTCGGTCTGCGCCGCGCCCGCGCCGCGACGACGCTCATGCTCGCGCTGCCCGGCTCGGCCTACCTCTACCAGGGCGAGGAGCTCGGCCTTCCCGAGGTCATCGACATCCCCGGCGAGGCTCGGCAGGACCCGACGTGGTTCCGCACGAACGGCGAGCGATACGGACGTGACGGATGCCGCGTGCCGATCCCGTGGACGTCGGCTGCCCCCGCCTACGGCTTCAGCGCGACGGGTGCCTCGTGGCTGCCGCAGCCGGCCGAGTGGGCGACGCTCGCGCGCGACGCGCAGAACGGCGTGGCGGGTTCGACGCTCGAGCTCTACAAGAGCCTGCTCGCCGCGCGCCGTGCGCACGGGCTCGGTGCGGGCCGGCTCGAGTGGATCGATTCCGACCCGGAGGTCGTCTCATTCCGCAACGGCGACGTCACGGTCGTCGTGAACTTCGGCGAGGAGCCTGTCGAGCTGCCCGCGGGTACGGTCGTGGTCGCGAGTGGTCCCCTCGACGGCAATCTGCTTCCGACCGACACGGCGGTGTGGCTCGCGGAGGGCTGATCCGGCAGGATCGACGGAGCCGGCCGTCTGGGGAACGCCGCGAAGGAGCGCGCATGGTCAGCATCGATGAGGTCGCCCGCCTGGCGGGTGTGTCGACCGCGACGGTCTCGCGCGCCCTGAGCGGCCGCGGCCAGGTTTCGCCGACGACCCGCGCCCGGGTCGAGTCGGCCGCGAAGAGCCTCGGCTACGTCGTGTCGTCGTCCGCGTCGAGCCTCGCGTCGGGCCGCACGCGCAACATCGGCGTGCTCGTGCCGTTCCTCGACCGGTGGTTCTTCTCGACGGTGCTGAGCGGCATCGCGAACACGCTCATGCGGCGGGGCTACGACATCACGCTCTACAGCCTCACGGCCGACCGCGAGCAGCGGCGCGTGATCTTCGAGACGTTCCTGCGGCGGCAGCGCGTCGACGGGGTCGTCGCGATCTCGATCGAGCTCGGCGACGACGAGACGGAGCGCCTGCGCGAGCTCGACCTTCCCGTGATCGCGATCGGCGGGCCCAACCCCCGCCTCACGACCCTCACGGTCGACGACATCGCCGTCGCGCGGCTCGCGACCGAGCACCTCATCGCGCTCGGACACCGCGACATCGCGCACATCGGCGCGAGCCCCGAGTTCGACATCGACTTCCACATCCCGACGCGTCGGCGCCAGGGCTTCGAGCAGGCGCTGGCGGATGCCGGGATCCCGGCGCACCCCGCGCTGTACGAGCCCGCCGACTTCACGATCGAGGGCGGGTTCCGCGCGGCGAAGCAGCTGCTCGGGCGACCCGGCGAGCGCCCGACGGCGATCTTCGCGGCATCCGATGAGATGGCCATCGGGGCCATCCTCGCCGCGCGCGAGCTCGGCTATCGCGTGCCCGAGGACCTTTCGGTCATCGGCATCGACGGGCACGAGCTCGGCGAGTTCTTCCGCCTGACCACGATCGACCAGTTCCCGCTCGGGCAGGGGGAGCGGGCCGCCGAGGCGATCCTCGAGGCGCTGGAGACGAAGGACGAGGCGCCCCCGATCCACGAGCCCGGCCGGCTTCCGTTCGAGCTCATCGTGCGCGGCTCGACTTCGCGCCCGTCCGAGCGCGAGGGCTGAGCACCGGCCCCCTTCCCCGCTCCACGTTCGCGAGTGCACGGCTTCGCGTCCAGGGCACGGCTTCGCGACGCGCCCAGTCCGTGCACTCGACGGGAAGTCGTGCACTCGGCGCCGGAAAGAGCCTCCCGGCTAGGCTCGTCCGCATGACGATAGACCTCGAGGCGCTGTACATCGACCTGCACCGGCACCCGGAGCTCTCGTTTCAAGAGACGCGCACCGCGGGGATCGTCACCCAGCACCTCACCGATCTCGGGATCGAGTTCGAGGAGGGCATCGGCAAGACGGGCGTCGCGGCGGTGATCCGCAACCCTTCGACAGGCTCAGGGACCGACCGACCCGTCGTGTGGCTGCGCGCCGACATGGACGCCCTGCCCGTCGAGGAGCGGACGGGCCTCGAGTACGCGAGCACCGCGCGCGGCGTCGACGCCTCCGGCACGGATGTCCCGGTCATGCACGCGTGCGGACACGACATGCACGTGACCGCGATGCTCGGCGCGCTCGAGCGGCTCGTCGCGACGAAGGACGAATGGGCTGGGACGGTCGTCGCCGTGTTCCAGCCCGCGGAGGAGCACGGGGCCGGCGCGCAGTCGATGATCGCCGACGGCGTGCTCGACCGGTTCCCCAAGCCCGACATCGTCCTCGGCCAGCACATCACCCCGTTGCCGGCGGGCACGATCGGCGTGCGCCCGGGCACGCAGATGGCGGCCTCCGACGGGCTCACCGTCACGCTCTTCGGCCGCGGCGGCCACGGATCGCGCCCGCACTCGACGATCGACCCCGTCGTGATGGCCGCGGCGACCGTCATGCGGCTGCAGACGATCGTGTCGCGCGAGATCGACCCGCGCGACGTCGCCGTCGTGACGGTCGGCTCGATCCACGCGGGCCTCAAGAACAACATCATCCCCGCCGAGGCGACGCTCGAGCTCAGCCTGCGCTACCCTGACGACGCGGCCCGCGAGCGCGTGCTCGAGAAGGTCGAGCGCATCGTGCGGGCCGAGGCCGCGGCATCCGGTGCGGAGGTCCCGCCGACCATCGTCACCGACCACACGCTTCCCCCGACGATCAACGACCCCGTCGCGACGACGCGGCTCACGCACGCCTTCAACGGCGCGTTCGGCGAGGGGACCGTCGTCGACCCGGGCATGTTCACCGGCAGCGAGGACGTCTCGTGGTTCGCTCGCGAGGCGGGCGTTCCGCTCGTGTACTGGTTCTGGGGCGGCATCGACCCCGAGAAGTTCGCGGAGGCGAAGGCATCCGGCACGCTTGAGAGCGCGATCCCCACCAACCACTCGCCGTTCTTCGCACCCGTGCTGCACCCGACGATCGAGCGGGGCGTCGACGCGCTGGTGGTCGCGGCGCGGGAGTTCCTGGGGGCCCCGGAGGGCGAGCCGGCCGAGGCGAAGTAGCGGCGCGGATGCCGCGGCATCCGTCACCCGTACTCGAGCAGCTCTCGCACGCGCGCGTCGACGAGCTTCTGTCCTGACACGATCCCCGGGAGGCCGCCGCGATCGTCGGTCGTGAGCATGAGGACGAGAGACAGCGCGGCGAAGATCCCTCCGACAAGCCCCCATGCGCCGGGCAGGGCGACGAGGACGAGGTACCCCCCGATTCCACCCGCGAAGCGGAGCAGCCGCGCGAGCCACACGGGGTAGGTCGTGCCCTCGAACCGCAGCAGCACCGCGAAGTCGCCCACG
This sequence comes from Microbacterium immunditiarum, assembly GCF_013409785.1. Taxonomy (NCBI): domain Bacteria; kingdom Bacillati; phylum Actinomycetota; class Actinomycetes; order Micrococcales; family Microbacteriaceae; genus Microbacterium; species Microbacterium immunditiarum. Next base: position 705,938 of record NZ_JACCBV010000001.1, on the reverse strand, counting down.
GAACGGCCGGTCGTCATGATGACGAGGAACCAGATGACGATCGCGGTCACGTCGCCCACGACGCCCGCGGCGGTTCCGTCGGCGACCTCCTCGTGCGCGCCGAGCGCGTAGAGCGCCGCCTGCACGATCACTGCGGACGCCCAGGACGTCAGGGCGGCGCCGAGGACGTCGCACAGCATCCCCAGCAGCCGCCGACGGCGTGTGACTGGCCGCGGCAGATCGGCGTCGGGCAGGCGCGACATGCCGCGCCGGCTCTTGGGCACGATGAGTCCCACGACGGATCCGAGGAGCGCGCCGACCGTGTTCGTGAGCAGGTCGTCGACGTCGAACACGCGATAGGCGCACGGGTAAAGGCCCCACACGCCGGTGAGCTGGGTCGTCTCGATGAACGCGGATACGCCGAGCCCGACGAGCCCCGCGACGACGATGCCGCGTCCGCCCAGCACGCGCACGAAGAAGCCGAGCGGCACGAAGAGCACGACGTTGAGCAGGAGCTGCAGCAGCGCAGGGTCGGTGAGCACGGGGCCTGTGGGCCCGACGGCGCGCCCGATGTCGTCGACGAACGCGAACGGGTCGAGGTTCGCGCCGGCACACGTCACGGCGTCCGGGTCTGGGAGCGGCAGCAGAGTGTAGGTCCAGATCGCGAAGAAGTAGACGAGCGCCGCGAACCACAGGCTCGCTCGCCCGGCCCCGAGCCTGCCCCGACGCCGGTAGCTGAGGGCGACGAACGGCACGAGGAGTGCGACTCCGATCAGCACTCCGATCAGCATCGCCACGAGTCCGAGGCCGACCCTGTCGTCCACGCAGCGAGTCTACGGCGGGGCGCCCACGCGGCCCGTTGTCCTCGCGTCGCGCTCGAGTCTGGAGCGGCCGTGAGGCGCTTCGCCGTCCTCGCGAGTGCACGGCGGCGCGCCGAGTGCACGGGTCGCGTGCGCGGCCAGGGCGTGCGCTCGGCGGCAAGTCGTGCACTCGGCGATCGGAACACCCGGGCAGAGCCGGATGCCCCGCCCCGGCGTAGCCTGGAACGATGACCTCGACGCTCGACGCCGCAGCCGTGCGCGCCGACTTCCCGCTGCTCGATGAGACCATCCACGGGCAGCGACTCGTGTATCTCGACTCGGCCGCGACGAGCCAGAAGCCGCGTGCGGTGATCGACGCCGAGGTGGACTTCCTCACCCGGGCGAACGCCGCCGTGCACCGCGGGGCCCACACGCTCGCCGCCGAGGCGACCGAGCTCTTCGAGGATGCCCGCGCGGCAGTCGCCGGGTTCGTGGGCGCACAGCCCGAGCAGCTCGTGTGGACGAGCGGCGCGACCGCCGGCATCAACCTCGTCGCGTACGCGATCGGCAACGCGACGGCCGGGCGCGGCGCCCCGGCGAGCGCGCGCTTCGCCCTCGCCCCGGGGGATGAGCTCGTCATCACCGAGTCCGAGCACCACGCGAACCTCATCCCGTGGCAGGAGCTCGCCGCGCGCACCGGCGCCGCGCTGAAGCACATTCCCGTGCGCGACGACGGGACAATCGACACGGATGCCGCGGCATCCGTCATCTCGGACCGCACCAGCGTCGTCGCGTTCCCCCACGTCTCGAACGTTCTCGGCATCGTGAACCCCGTCGCCGAGTTCGTCGCCCTCGCGCGGAGCGCCGGGGCGGTCACCGTGCTCGACGCGTGCCAGTCGGCGCCGCATCTGCCGCTCGACCTTCCCGCGCTCGGCGTCGACCTCGCGGTGTTCTCGGGGCACAAGATGCTCGGGCCGTACGGCGTCGGCGCGCTCTACGGACGAAGCGACGTGCTCGAGGCGCTGCCGCCGTTCCTCACCGGAGGGTCGATGATCACGACCGTCACACTCGACGAGGCGAAGTACCTCCCGCCGCCGCAGCGCTTCGAAGCGGGAACGCAGCCGGTGTCGCAGGCCATCGGCCTGGCGGCCGCCGTGCGGTACCTCGATTCGGTCGGCATGGATGCCGTGCACGCGCACGAGACCGCGCTCGGCGAGCGCATGGGCGAGGGTCTGCGATCGATCCCGGGCATCCGGCTCCTCGGCGACCCTGCGTCGGGCTCAGGGGCCGGTCACGTGGAGCGCGTCGCGCTGTGGGCTTTCGAGGTCGAGGGAGTCCACGCGCACGACGCGGGGCAGTTCCTCGACTCGCGCGGCATCGCGGTGCGCGTCGGCCACCACTGCGCCCAGCCGCTGCACCGCCGTTTCGGGGTGACGGCGACGGTCCGGGCATCCGCCGCCCTCTACAACACCGCCGACGAGGTCGACGCGTTCCTCGACGCGGTGTCGGGTATCCGCTCGTTCTTCGGAGTCGCATCATGAGCGGTCTCGAGTCGCTCTACCAGGAGCTGATCCTGGACCACTCCAAGCGCCCGCACGGCAGGGGGCTGGCGACGGATGCCTCGGCCACCAGCCACCAGCTGAACCCCGTCTGCGGCGACGAGCTCACGCTCGGCGTGCGCGTCGAGGGCGACCGTGTGATCAGCGTGACGTGGGACGGCGCCGGATGCTCCATCTCGCAGGCATCCGCCTCGATGCTCGCGGCGCTCGTCGAGGAGGAGGGCGGGCTCGCGCGCACGGAGGCGACGGCGCTCATCGACGGGTTCCGCTCCGCGTTGCGCTCGCGCGGCGAGACCCCGCTCGACGAGGAGACCTTCGGCGACGCCGCCGCCCTGTCGGGCGTCTCGAAGTACACCGCACGCGTGAAGTGCGCGATGCTCGCGTGGGTCGCGTTCGAGGACGCGCTCGCCAAGACGTGACGTCGTCACGAAGGCGCGCGAGGCGTTCGGCATGACGGGGGCCCGGCTCGTGGCATCCGACGGCACCGTGCTCGCCACAGACGGGGAGCCCGTGCCCGATGCTCACCACCGGCGCCTGCTGACCGAGGCCGGCATGGGCTATCGGCTCGTGCTCGACGACCCGGCCTGACGCCTCTCGAGAAGCCGGTCGATCCACGCCGCCGCCCACACCGCGGCGAGACCGCCGAACACGACGATCGCCTGGATCACGAGCGCGTACCCGCCAGTGGTGAAGTCCGCCTCGATGAGCGCCGGACCGACGATCGGCGGCACGATCGCGACGATCACGACGATCCACGAGAGCGGATGCCGCCCGCGGGCGATGACCCACCCGCCCACGGCGGCGAGCAGCGTGACGAAGCCCTGATCCAGCACGAACGCCCACAGCGCGTCGGGCTCGTGGATGTTGCCGACGCCCCGCTCGAGCCCGAGCGTCGCCCACAGGAACAGCGTCACGCACACGAGCGTCACGCCGCCCACGCGGCGCATCCCCGGCGTGGGCAGCAGGGCCAAGGACGCCACCATTCCACCCACGATGAGCAGGAACTGCACGATGTTCACGAGCGGCACGTCGGTGCGGATCGTGCCGGCGTACGACTCGGACTGCACGATCGCCGAGAAGTCCGTCGCCGACGCGAGGTACGTCGTCGCGAGCATCCCGACGATGGCTGCGCCGTAGCGCGCGCCTCGGTCGAACCGGAGTCGCGGTGCCATGGCGGGAGACTAGCCCATCGACTGCCCCTACAATCGGGCCAAGTCGAGGTGGGGGTCTCGGTGGCACGGACGACGAACGACGAGCGCGACGACGGGGCGGATGCCGCGCCGGATGACGCCGCGCCCGCCGACGCGCCCGAGCTGCCGTCGCGCCGCGAGTTCTTCCGCCGCGCGGGCCTCGGCGCCGCGGGGCTGGCGATCGGGGCATCCGCCGGCGCCGCCGTCACCGCGGCCGCGACGACGCACCCGCCCGAGTTCACGCCGCTCCCGCCGCGACATGTTCCGGGGTTCGACCACATCGTCGTCGTGATGTTCGAGAACCGCAGCTTCGACAACATCGTCGGCCGCCTGTACTCCGCCGCCGAGAAGACGACGGACGACTTCGACGGCATCAACCAGGGCAGCTACTCGAACAAGGGCCCGGACGGGACCGACATCCCCGCGTACGTCTACGACGGTCCGACCGACACGGTGATGCAGCAGCCGCAGCCGGATCCCGGCGAAACGTACCCGCACGTCAACACGCAGCTCTTCGACATCATCGCCCCGCAGTCGAACGCCCACGTCGAGAGGTACGGCCACCGGCATCCGTACAACGCGCCCTCGCCCGGGCAGGAGCCGACCAACAGCGGCTTCGTGACGGACTACATCGTCAACTTCCGCCTCACGAAGAAGCGCGAGCCCAAGCCCGAGGAGTACCGCGTCGCCATGGGCGGCTTCGCCCCCGAGATGCTGCCCGTGCTGTCGACGCTCGCGCGGGAGTTCGCCGTGTACGACCGGTGGTTTGCGGGCGTGCCGTCGCAGACCTTCTGCAACCGGTCGTTCTTCCACGCGTCGACGTCGCACGGGTACGTGGTCAACCACACGGGCGACGACTACTACAAGTGGATCGACGCGCCGGCCGCGGCCACGATCTTCAACCGGCTCGACGACGCGGGGCTCACGTGGCGCGTGTACTACGACGCGACCCAGCTCGTGTCGCTCACGGGCATGCTGCACGCGCCCGTGCTCGAGCCGTACTGGCAGACGAACTTCCGCGTGATGGAGCAGTTCTACGCCGACGCGGCATCCGGGAACCTGCCCGACTACGCGTTCATCGAGCCGCGCATGGTCTACAACCACAACGACATGCACCCGCCGTGGGGCCAAGAGCGCGAAGGCGAGGTGCAGCTGCCCGACGGCACGACGATGCGCGTGTCCAACAGCTCCGAGTCCGATGTGCGTGCGGGTGACAAGCTCGTGCAGGACGTCTACGACGCGATCCGCACGGCGTCGTCGGCTCAGGGCTCGAACGCGATGAACACCGCGCTCGTGATCACGTTCGACGAGCACGGCGGCACATACGACCACGTCGCACCACCCGACGCGGTGCCGCCCGACAACTCCGGTCCCGGCGAGATGGGCTTCGAGTTCAACCGCCTCGGCGTGCGCGTGCCGGCCGTCGTCGTGAGCGCGTACACCGCCTCCGGAACGGTCATCCACGACGAGATGCACCACGGGTCGGTCATCAACACGCTGTGCCGCCTGCACGGGCTGAGCCCGCTCACCGTGCGCGATGAGACGGCGAACCCGATCTTCAACGCGATCAACACGACGGTTCCGCGTCAGCCTTACTCGTGGCCGCAGCCGCAGTCGCTGTACGCGCCGCCGAACCCCGAGAAGACCGAGGAGTCGGCGTCGCACGAGAAGCACAAGCGGCGTCCGCTCACAGCGCCCGCGCGCGGGTTGCTCGGCCTGCTCACGGCGCGGTTCGATCCCGGCGCCCGGATCCCGACGACCTACGGCGAGGCGTACGAGGCGCTCATGGACAAGGGCCGGGGCCTGTTCGGCACACTCGACGACTGACGCGCGGCCCGCGCCGTGTCTTCAGCCCGTGCGCAGGGCGGCGGTGCCCACCACCCCGCACCACGCCCCGACGGCGAGGAACACGGGCGCCCCGAGCACCCCGCACCAGAAGCTGTGGGCGACATCGGATGCCGGGAGCACCGCCGTCCCGACCGCGATGAGCGTCAGCAGCACCGCCGGGATGAACAGCACCGGCTGCCCGAGGACGGGCGCGAGCGCGAAGAAGTGGATGCCCACGATCGCGAGGATGAGCGGCGCCACGAGATCGCTGAGCCCGGCGCGGATCGCGAAGAAGGCCAGGACCCCTGCCAGGAGGAACTCGACCCAGAAGACGACGATGTAGGTGATGAACGCCCCGGTGCCCGGCCGCAGCGCCGACGGCGAGCCCCAGTTCGCGATGAGCGTCGGGATCGTGAGCGCCGCGAGCGCCACCCCGGCGAGGCCCATCGCGCCGAGCAGCACGCGCCACCACACGGATCTCGGCGGGGACTCCTGCGCCCACCCCGCCCACACGAAGGCCGCGACGCCGAACAGTGCCGCGGTGAAGACGAGGTCGCGCGGGAAGTCGGTGTTCACGTCCCCACGTTAGGGGTCCACGGGTGCCGAGATTGCGCGAATGACGTTCGCGCAAGGGCCGGAACGGCGATTCGGGCAATCTCGGCGGGGCGAGGTGGGCCGCGCCGCGACAGGCCGGTCGGGCGGGGGAGGTCGGCGCTGCGTGAAAGCGCCGGGACGGATGCGGCCGAGGGGTTGCGAAGGACCGGGTTTGCGCCGATTCGGCCCGGCGGTTTCACCACGTCGCCCCGAGAGACGCGGATGCCGCGACCACGGGGCCGCGGCATCCGTCGTGTCTCGTGCGTCAGACCGTCGCGAGCACGCCCTCGAGCCGCTGGTAGCTCGACTCCATCCCCTCGGTCATGCCGGTCGCGAGCACCGCGTCGCGCGTCTGCGCGTCGGGATACTCGATGAGCAGCGTGACGAGAGTGGCGCCGTCCTCCTCGTAGAGGTTGAGATCGTTGAGGGTCGACGGGTAGTCCGTGCCGGTCATGTGCTCGGTCGTCACGATGCGGCGAGGGGAGTCGATGAGCAGGTGCTCGCCGTCGAATCCGAACGCCTGGCCCTCCGTGTCGCCGACGGGCTCCCACGCGTAGCGGTAGCGCCCGCCGACGGAGAGGTCGACCTCGCACGCCGACATGCGCCAGCCCTCGGGGCCGAGCATCCACTTCTCGAGCAGCTCGGGCTCGGTGTGGGCGCGCCACACGAGGTCGATCGGACCCTCGATGAGCCGCGTGATGCGCACGTGCTGGTCGTCGAGGATCTCGGTCTGCACACCCTTGCCCTGCGCGTACGCCCGCAGACCTTCGAGCACCCGGTCGAGCTGGTTCATGGCCATCGTCGCGCCCTCGACGGCGCCCATCTCGACAACCTGTTCGAGAGCCTCTGCCGAGGTGAAGTGCGTGACGTTCGTCAGGCGCGAGCCCTCGGCCGTCTCGGTGAAGGTGAAGACCATGCGCGACGCGGGCATGTCCGCGATCGGGTTGCCCGCTTCGTCGGCGAAGGAGTCGAGCACCTCGAAGCTGCGCGGCTCGTCGATCGAGAGGACTTCCCACATGCCTGTGGAGGACTCACCCCGCGGGCTGGTCATGTGGTACCTCACGAATCCGCCGGCCTGGAAGTCGAACTGCGTGAACGTGGCCGGCCAGCCGGGAGGACCCCAGAAACGCTCGAGCTGGCGCGGATCGGTGAACGCGTTCCACAGCCGGTCGACGGGCGCGGCGAAGTCCGCCGTGACCGTCATCGTGAGTGCTTCGGGGTCGGTGGTGACGGCGGTGACGGGCATGTCACTCTCCTTCTCTCGTGCGAGGGTCTCTCGCGTCGTCGTGCGGGGGTTCGGTTCCGGCCTGCTCGGCGAGCAGGGCGTCGAGCCGGGCGATGCGCGATCGCCACAGCTCCTCGTAGCGCGCGAGCAGCGCGCGGGCGCGGGCGATCATCGTCGGATCCGCCCGGACGAGACGCTCGCGACCCTCGGCCCGCTTGATGACCAGGCCCGCGGCTTCGAGCACGGCGACGTGCTTCTGCACCGCCGCGAACGACATGTCGTAGTCACGCGCCAGCGACGAGACCGACAGCTCGTCCTCGATCGTGCGCCGCAGGATGTCACGCCGCGTCGCGGTCGCGAGGGCTTGGAAGATCCGGTCGATCTCTTCATCGCTCAACTCATTACGTACAACCATTTGGTTGTAGATTACGAGCGGATGCGGCATCCGTCAACCCCTGTACGAACAGTTTCCCCGGCAACGCCCACGTCGAAGGTTTGGGGCGAAAACTCGGCGTTGGGGCGGATCTCCACGGTGCGCGGTCACGCCCCCGCGGAGTCGAGCTCCTCGAGCTGCTCGGCCGTCAGCTCGACGTCGAGCGCCTCGATGCATTCGAGGTACTGGTCGAACGTGCGCGCGCCGATGAGAGGGAGGACTCGTGGGGAGTCCGCGGCCATGAGCCACGCGAGCACGACCTGGTTGCCGGTGGCACCGGATGCCGCGGCCACGCGGTCGACCGCCGCGAGACGCGCGTCGGCGTCGGGTCCGGCGTACGGGTCCATCGCCCAGTAGTCGAGCGAGCGCTTCGAGCGGTCGCTGTAGAGGCCCTTGAGCACGGGAGAGTACGCCACGAGCTGGAGGCCGGGCGACTCGCGCAGGTAGTCGAGCTGCTCGGAGTCGACGATGCTCTGGTGGTCGAGCCCCGCGCGCCGGCGCAGGTAACTGTGCTGCTGCTGCAGCGCGATCGGCTGCGGCCAGCCGTTCGCCTCGGCGACCGCCGCGATCTGTGCGAGGCGCCACGTCGCGACGTTCGACCACCCGTATGCGCCGACCCGGCCGTCGGCGACGAACCCGGCGAAGGTGCCGACCGCATCGGCGAGCAGTGTCGAGCGATCGTCGACGTGGTTGTAGTACAGGTCGATGTGCTCGATGCCGAGGCGCTCCAGAGATGCGGCGAGCGCCCCGCGCAGCACGTCGGGATCAGCTCCGATGTACCTCGTGCGGGCAAGGTCCCAGTTCGGGGTGCCGTCGGCGTTCCACACGCCGTCGTAGTCGCGAAGCATGCCGGTCGCCTTCGTCGCGAGGTACACCGAGTCACGGGCATCCGTGTCGGCGAACCAGCGGCCGAGGAGCGCCTCGCTGTGGCCTCCCGTCTCACCGGGCGCCAGCCACCAGCAGTAGCAGTCGGCGGTGTCGATCATGCCCCGGGCGGGAGTTCCGTCCGAGCCCGCGTAGCGCGGCACGACGGTCCCGGCGAAGTGGTCGAGGATGCGCCGAGCCTCCGGTTCGGGCGTGCTCGTGCCCATGAGCATCGCGCCGACGGCCATCGGCACGAGAGGGGTCGCTGACGGCCCGAAGGCGAACGCGCGGCGGCCCGTGAGGGTGGTGTTCTCTGTCATGCGGACGACCGTAGAAGTTAGAGTGCGCTCAAAGTCAACACCTGCCGCAGAGTCGATTCCGGGCGTACCGTGGAGGCCGTGAGCGACCACACGATCGAAGAGGCGGCCGAGCTGACCGGGGTCTCGAAGCACACGCTGCGGTACTACGAGCGCGAAGGGCTGCTCCCCGCGATCGCGAAGGCCCCGAGCGGCCACCGCCGCTACACCGAGGACGACATCGGCTGGATCCGGTTCCTGCAGCTGCTGCGCGCGACGGGCATGCCCATCCGCGACATGAAGGACTTCGTCGCACTGACCAACGCTGGCGACCACACGATCGCGCAGCGCGTCGAGGTGCTCACCCGGTCTCGCGAGACGCTCGTCAAGCGCATGGCCGAGGACCGCGAGCACCTTGACCGGCTCAACTTCAAGATCGATTACTACACGAGCGTGCTCGACTCGGGCGACGTGACTCCGGAGCGCCTCATCGGCGAGCCGGTCGTGCGCTGACAGGCGTCCACGGCGGGCGGTTCGGCTCCCAGGGGCCACGGCTAGGATGGATGCCGTCCGGCGCCCGCGATTCCTGGAGCTCAGCCGCATGACCACTCCCTCTTCGACGGCTTCGGCCGAGGCATCCGCTCGCCCTGTCGTCGACACCGTCGAGAACGCCGCCGGCACCCCCGAGCGCGAGCAGCCGTACGCCGCCCTGGGTCTCAAGCCCGACGAGTACGAGCGCATCCGCGAGATCCTCGGCCGCCGGCCCACCTCGGGCGAGCTGGCGATGTACTCCGTCATGTGGAGCGAGCACTGCTCGTACAAGTCGAGCAAGATCTACCTGCGCCAGTTCGGGCAGAAGGTCTCCGACCAGATGAAGGAACGGCTCATGGTCGGCATGGGCCAGAACGCCGGCGTCGTCGACATCGGCGAAGGCTGGGCGGTCACCTTCAAGGTCGAGTCGCACAACCACCCGTCGTACATCGAGCCGTTCCAGGGCGCCGCGACGGGCGTCGGCGGCATCGTGCGCGACATCATCTCGATGGGCGCCCGCCCCGTCGCAGTCATGGACCAGCTGCGCTTCGGTGCGATCGACCACCCCGACACGGCGCGCGTCGTGCACGGGGTCGTCTCCGGCATCTCGTTCTACGGCAACTGCCTCGGCCTGCCCAACATCGGCGGCGAGACGGTCTTCGACGCCGTGTACCAGGGCAACCCGCTCGTGAACGCGCTCGCGGTCGGCGTCCTGCGCCATGAGGACCTCAAGCTCGCGAACGCCTCGGGCGCGGGCAACAAGGTCGTGCTGTTCGGCGCCCGCACGGGCGGCGACGGCATCGGCGGGGCCTCGATCCTGGCATCCGACACGTTCTCCTCCGGCGGCCCGACCAAGCGCCCGGCCGTGCAGGTCGGCGACCCGTTCGCCGAGAAGGTGCTCATCGAATGCTGCCTCGAGCTCTACAAGGGCGAGCTCGTCGAGGCCATCCAGGACCTGGGCGCCGCCGGCATCTCGTGCGCGACGAGCGAGCTCGCGGCGAACGGCGGCTCGGGCATGCGCGTCGACCTCGAGAAGGTCCTGCTGCGCGACCCCACGCTCACGCCCGAGGAGATCCTCATGAGCGAGAGCCAGGAGCGCATGATGGCGATCGTCGCCCCCGACAAGCTCGACGCGTTCCTCGCCGTGACGTCGAAGTGGGACGTCGAGACGAGCGTCCTCGGCGAGGTCACGGGCGACGGCCGCCTGCAGATCTTCTGGCACGGCGAGCAGATCGTCGACGTCGACCCCTCGACTGTCGCGGTCGACGGCCCGGTGTACGAGCGCCCCGTCGCCTACCCGACGTGGATCGACGCCCTGCAGGACGACTCGGCGGCCGCCCTGCCCCGCAGCGCAGACCCCGCCGTGCTGCGGGAGCAATTCACGAAGCTCGTCGCGAGCCCGAACCTCGCCGACACGTCGTGGGTCACGAACCAGTACGACCGGTACGTCCTCGGCAACACCGCCCTCGCGTTCCCCGACGACGCCGGCATGGTCCGCGTCGACGAGCAGTCCGGGCTCGGCTTCGCGATCTCGACCGACTGCAACGGCCGCTACTGCCAGCTCGACCCGTACGAGGGCGCCAAGCACGCCCTCGCCGAGGCGTACCGCAACGTCGCTGTGACGGGCGCCGTTCCAACGGCGGTCACCGACTGCCTCAACTTCGGCAGCCCCGAGAACCCCGAGGTCATGTGGCAGTTCTCGCGCGCGGTCGAGGGACTGAGCGACGGATGCCTCGAGCTCGGCATCCCCGTCACGGGCGGCAACGTCAGCTTCTACAACCAGACCGGCGACCAGCCGATCTTCCCGACGCCCGTCGTCGGCGTGCTCGGCATCATCGACGACGTCGCGCATCGCGTGCCGTCGGGCTGGCAGGACCCGGGCGAGAACGTCTACCTGCTCGGCGTCACCGCGACCGAGCTCAGCGGCTCGCAGTGGGCCGGCACGATCCACGACCACCTCGGCGGTCGTCCTCCGCGCGTCGACCTCGCGCAGGAGCGCAAGCTCGCCGAGCTGCTCCACGCGGCGTCGCAGCAGTCGCTCATCTCGAGCGCGCACGACCTGTCGTCGGGCGGCCTCGCGCAGGCGCTCGCCGAGGGCGTGATGCGGTTCGGCGTCGGCGCGCGGGTGTGGCTGGACGAGATCATGGAGCGCGACGGGGTGGACGCGGCATCCGCCCTCTTCTCGGAGTCGACCGGGCGCGTCATCGTGACCGTTCCCCGCGAGGACGACGTGAAGTTCCGCGGGCTGTGCGAAGGACGCGGCTACCCGGTGCTGCGCATCGGCGTGACGGATGCCCCCGGCGACGGCGACGCTCCGGCGCTCGAGGTGCAGGGGCTGTTCACGGTGCCGCTGGACGAGCTGCGCGACCTGTCGCGCTCGACGCTTCCCGCGGCGTTCGGGCCCATCATCGGCTGACCCGCCGATTCCTCGACCGAGAGAGCGAACGGAGACGACTGAGATGGCTGCCGATGACGAGTACACGGGATTCGCAGACACCCGACAGCGGCGCACGCGCATCGTCGCGTGGGTCGTGATCATCTCGCTGATCCTGGTCGGCGGCGGCGCGACCGTCATCTCGCTGCTGTTCGGCTGAAGCCCGGGCTTAGCATGGCTGGGTGGAGCCGATCCTCCTCTTCCTCGCCGACTGGTGGTGGGCCGCTCCGACCGCGGCGGCCCTCGGCGGCGCGGTCTACGCCGGGGTGACGACCCGCAGCCGGCGCGCGCGTCGCCTCGAGCTCGACGCCGCTCGCCACGAGGAGAGGCAGGCGTACCTCGCGCTCGTCGACGCGAAGGCCCGACTCCGTCACGCGCGATCGAACGCGATCGCCGCGCGAGCCGAGGAGCCTTCCCCGCTGCTCGGCGCCGTGCTCCCGACCACGTCCGCGGCGATCGAGGCCCGGCGACAGCTGAGCGAGGCGAAGCGCGCCGAGAGGGCGGCATCGCTCACCCTGCGCGCCACCCGCACGCGCATCAAGGCCGTCCAGGCGCAGTACAGCGCAGGGTCGCGCTCGGATCCGCTGCCCATCGACCGGCTGACCTCGGCGCACGACGGCATCAACGCGCGGTGGATGGACTACGAGACGGATCCCGCGCTCGCACTGGCGTTTCCCCAGATGCTGGACTCGCGGCATCCGGCGACTCTCGCGTTCTTCCGCGCCCAGCGCGAAGCCGGGCGCCTGCGGCCGTCGCAGCGCGAGCGCGTCACGCCGCAGCAGTACGTCGAGTACCGCGCGGCGGTGCACGCGCTGGCCGCCGCGCTCGAGGCGGCCGAACGGCAGGCGGGGGTCTTCGGAGCCCCACGGGCGCAGATCCGCCGGGGGCCCGACCGCGACGCCCCCGGCCGACCTCAGTAGCATGACAGGGTGGAGCCGTTATTCGACTTCCTCCGGCAGTACTGGTGGCTGATCTTCCCCACCATGTTCGTGCTGGGTGGAATCGGCAGTGCGTGGGAGCGCGGTGCCCGCCGCCGGCACAGGCGGCGTCTCGAGGTGCTCAAGGCCAAGGCTGAGCTGAAGGCCGCGCAGGCCGCCGCGCGCGCCGGAACGGGCGCGGTCCCGATCCCGGCCGTGGGCGCCGCTGCGCGGGCGAGCGCCCCACCCAAGCCCTCCGCCGACTCGATGTCGGCCGAGCTCGACCGCCTCTTCGCGGAGCACGACGCCACGACCGCCCGCTGGCTCGAGTACGAGCTCGACATCGCGAAGCTCATCGCGTTCCCGGCGATGAGCGACGGGCGCCAGCCGCTGACGGCGGCGTTCCTGCGCGCGAAGCGCGTGGCCGACGGTCTGCGACCGGCGTCGTCGAAGGCCCGCATCACGCCCGAGCAGCTCGCCGAGTACCGCAACGCCGTGACCGATTACGAGGTCGCGTTCGATGTCGCCGAGCGCGACGCCCGCCGACTGCGCGACTCGTCGTTCTCGGCGGGCGAGCGCAAGCGCCTCGACACGGCCAAGCAGCTCCTGACGGTCGCGGTCGATCAGGCGGCGACACCAGCCGAGCGGCAGCTCGCCTACCGCCGCGTGCGAGAGGAGCTCGACGGGCTCATCCTGCTGTCCGACGAGGCGATCGAGGTGCTCGAGAAGAAGGTCATGCTCGAGCTGGGTCCGGGAGCGCCGGGGTCCGCCGGTGCGAAGGGCGCGGCATCCGCGTCGCCTGCCGCATCATCTTCCGAGACAGACTCGGATGCCACGGCCCAGCCCCACCCGGTCGGCGACGCCGCCCCATGGCCGGTGCCCTCGCGCCGATCGTCTCCCACGCCGTCTCCGTCGCCGCGGCAGGCGCCCGAGCCGGGTCGCGGCGAGCGCCCGTCGTCCTGACCGTCAGTCCGCCCGCGGTGCGTCGTCGTGCGCGTCGATCCACGCGTCGAGGCGCTCGAACCACCCGAAGAGCCACTCCGCCTGGGCATCCGGCTCGGCCGGGATGTCCGCGCGTGGGATGCGCCACGCGCGCATCCTGATGCGCTTCTCCATCGGAAGCTCGCGCCAGAGGTCGTGCATCGACGAGAGCCGCTCGAGACCCGTATGCGCGATGAGCACCACGTCCGAGTCCGGCGCCGCCGTGAGCGCCGCGTGCACACCGCCGGGCTGCGGCGGCATGACGTGGCGCAGCGCTTCGGCGCGGACCGCCATGTCGGTGCGGCCCGCCTTGCGCAGCCGCTCGATGCGGCTGATCCGCCGGAGCGGGGTGGCCTGACCGCCCTCGGGGAAGATGACGAGCGCGTCGTCGCCCGCCAGCCCCTCGGCGAGCGCCCCGATCTGCGCCTCCACGGCGCGGCCGCCGCCGATCGCGACCTTCGCGAAGCCCGACGGCACGATGAACCGAGTGGGAATCCGGTTGAGCAGAACGTCGATCGCCGGGTCCCATTGGAGCGTGTCCTTGAGCACGATGCGCGGCATCCGCCCCACTCCGTTCAGCATCGTGTGCACGACGATGAACGAATCGCCCGGCCCTCCGTGGCGGCTCGCCACGACGAGCGGCAGGTCGTGGTCGAAGAGCTCGACGAACTCGTCGTGGGCGAGCGCGGTGTCCGCGGCATCCGACCCTGCCGTCACGACGTGCAGGCGCAGGACCGCCTCGAAGATCCAGAACAGCACGCGCAGGAAGAAGGCGGCGAGGCGATAGTGCGCGCGCACGAAGGCGGGCGATCGCAGCTTCCAGCCGAACCCCGACGCGAGCCACAGCGCCAACAGGCACACGAGCAGTGCCGCGTCCCACACGACGTAGACGAACACGAGCCACACGATCCGCGGAGCGCGCATATGGCGGGGGATGAGCGACAGCAGCGCGAAGAAGATCAGCCAGCCGACCGGGATGAGCACGAGCAGCACGAGCCCCAGGATCACCACCAAGGGAGCGATCACCACTCGTCGCACCCACTTCGGCGGCACGCGCATCACGCGCGCCCTTCGCCGGCGGCCGCGCGACCGCGAGCGTCGAGCTCGTCGAGGTACGCGCGACTCGCCTCGAACGCCTGGTCGATGCGCCGTCGCACGGTCGTCATGCGCCGGTATGCCATGAGCGAGTCGTCCCCGTCGAGCGGTCCGCCCGACGGCAGCAGGTGCAGTTCCACGCCCTCCGGGAGCGAGGCGAGATCGCGCGCGTACCGGTGGCGCCGCGCGATCTCGAACGCGACGCGCGCCGTGTCGAGCGCGGTCTTCGGTGCGGTGAGCGGCGCCTCGACGCGACCCACTTGGAGCACGAACACGGTCCGCGCACCCGCGCGCACCGCCTGCTCGATCGGGATCGAGTTCACGATGCCGCCGTCGACGTAGTGCTCGCCGTCGATCTCGACGGCCGGCAGCAGGCCCGGCACCGCGGACGAGGCGAGGATCGCCGGGATGAGCGGTCCCGAGTCGAACACGTGCTCGGCCGCCCGCTCGATGCTCGCGGCGACGACCTGCAGCGGGACGGGCAGCCCCTCGAACGTCGTGTCCTCGCCGAGGGCGCGCTCGAGGATCTCGCGCAGCGGCGCCGGCGAGTTCAGGTGCGTCTTCGTGCGCAGGAACCGGCGGAACTGCGTGAACAGCGACTCCCCGTACACGGCGCCCGCCTCGGGCGAAGTCCATGCGGCCATGAGCGCCTCGACCACCGCCGGGGTAGGGTCTGCCGCGACGAGGGCGCCGTTGATCGCACCGATCGAGGTGCCGACGACATGGTCGGGACGGATTCCCCGCTCCAGCAGCGCCCGCAGCATGCCGATCTCGACGGCGCCGCGGATGCCGCCACCGCCGAGCACGAATGAGACGGGTCGCCGCATCCGGCCCTCCTCTCGCCGCTCTCAGGATGTCACCCCGGCTCGCAGTTGACACGCAACGGGGTTGTATGGTTACTTAGTCGAGTAATGCACCACCGAACCAGGGAGCACGTGTGATCGAAGAGGGGCGACCGCTCTACGTGCAGATCGCGGAGAGCGTCGGAGACGCCATCGTCGACGGCAGCCTGGCCGAAGAGTCGCAGGCTCCATCGACGAATGAGCTCGCCGCCTTCCATCGCATCAATCCCGCAACCGCAGCGAAGGGGATCGCCATGCTCGTCGACCGGGGCGTGCTCTACAAGCGCCGCGGCATCGGCATGTTCGTCGCGACTGGAGCGCGCGAGATGCTGCTCGCCGAGCGACGGACGGCGTTCGCCGACAACTTCATCGAGCCGCTGATGACCGAGGCGCGGAGGCTGGGCTTCACGCCCGATGACGTCGCGCGCCTCATCCGCGAACGCGACGCCGAACTGCCCTCGAAACCGAACCAGACCACCACCGAAGGGACGATCCGATGACCTCCGTGATCGAGGTGACGAGTCTCACGAAGCGCTACCGCGACACGCTCGCGGTCGACGACGTGAGCTTCTCGATCGAGAAAGACACCATCTACGGCCTGCTCGGGCGCAACGGCGCCGGAAAGACCACCGTGATGTCGATCCTCACGGCGCAGAACTTCCCGACACGCGGCGACCTGCGCGTGTTCGGCGAGCATCCGTACGAGAACGCACGCGTGCTCAGCCGCATGTGCTTCGTGCGCGAGAGCCAGAAGTACCCCGACGACGCGATGCCGCGCCACGCGTTCGACACGGCTCGACTCTTCTTCCCGAACTGGGACCAGGAGTTCGCCGAGCGCCTCATCGACGACTTCCAGCTGCCCGTCAAGCGCCGCATCAAGAAGCTCTCGCGCGGTCAGCTCTCGGCCGTCGGGGTCATCATCGGGCTCGCGTCGCGCGCCGAGATCACGTTCTTCGACGAGCCGTACCTCGGACTCGACGCCGTCGCGCGCCAGATCTTCTACGATCGCCTGCTCGAGGACTACGCCGAGCACCCCCGCACGGTGATCCTCTCGAGCCACCTGATCGACGAGGTCTCGAACCTCATCGAGAAGGTGCTCGTGATCGATCGCGGGCGCATCATCATGGATGAAGACACGGATGCCGTGCGCGACCGCGCCACGAACATCGTCGGCGACTCCGCCGCAGTCGAGGCATTCGTCGCCGGACGCGAGGTGATCCACCGCGAGAGCCTCGGGCACGTCTCCAGCGTGACCGTCCTCGGCACGCTCACGGCCGCCGAGCGGGGGCGCCTCGCCGCGGCCGGACTCGACCTCGCCCCGGTGTCGCTGCAGCAGCTCATCGTGCGCTTGACGCAGCACGTCTCGGGCACGGCGGCCGGCGCCGCCGCATCCGCCTCTGCGGCCTCCTCCACCGACGCCGACCTCGACGAAGGAGCTCTGCGATGAACCGCACCGTCAACGTCGTCCGCATGCAGCTGATCAACCGCCAGACCTACATCTGGGTGCCTCTCATGGTGCTCGGCGGTTCATTGCTGATCACCCTCGCGATCTACGCCATCATCCGCAACGCCGGCGCCGACAGCCCGCTGTACGGCGGCGGCGCCCAAGCCCCCCTGTGGTACTTCGCGGTCGTGGGCGTGCAGTCGCTCACGCTCACGTTTCCGTTCTCGCAGGCGATGAGCGTAACGCGGCGCGAGTTCTACCTCGGAACGCTGCTCGCCGCCGCGATGACCGGAGCGATCCTCTCCGCGGTGTTCGTGATCGGCGGTGTCATCGAGAACGCCACCGGCGGGTGGGGCATGAACGGCTACTTCTTCTACCTGCCATGGATCTGGGAGGCGGGCCCGCTCGGCGCCGCCCTGTTCTTCTTCGCGGTCACGATGCTGTTCTTCGTCGTCGGATTCTGGGCGGCGACGATCTACAAGCGGTTCGGATCGGTCGTGCTCACAGCCGTCCTCGCGGGGATCGCGGCCCTCCTGGTGCTCGGGATGTTCCTCACCGGACTGCTCGAGGCGTGGGGGCAGGTGTTCGGCTGGATCGGCGCCCAGGGCGCGCTCGGCCTCGGTCTGTGGGGGCTGCTCCTCGGCGCGGTGCTCGCGGCGATCTCGTTCCTCACGCTGCGGCGTGCGGTGCCCTGAGACGCCTCGGGAATCGGGCTTCGCCCGGGGAAACGGATGCCTCGGCCCCAACGCGGGTCGGGGCATCCGCTCTTTCCGCCGCCGGTTTCAGCGGCCGTTGGCGACGGCGGTGTGGTGACGGATCACCTCGGCCACGACGAACGTGAACCACTTCTGCGCGAACTCGGGGTCGAGGTCGGCGTCTTCGGCCAGACGGCGCAGACGGGCGATCTGCTGCTCCTCCCGCGCGGGGTCGGAGGGCGGGAGCCCGTGCTCGGCCTTGAGCTCGCCGACCTGCTTCGTGCAGCGGAACCGCTCCGCGAGGAGATAGATGAGGGCGGCGTCGATGTTGTCGATACTGGCCCGCAGTCGCAGCAGAGTGCCCGTCGGGTCGGCGTCGTCTGTCATGGCGTCCTCCTCGACCTCCGACGATACCGGTGCCCTCGGGTTCCGGCGCGGTGAGGGCGCGCGGTCCTAGAGTGTTCGCATGAGCGACGGCACGGCGAGCCCTGGTCCTGAATCCGTCGCAGCCGATCCGGCTGCCGGCACAGATGCGGCGGTTGCCGACCCCGCCGTCTCGATCTTCGACGCTCCACCACCCCAGGCGTCACCTCCCGCGCGATTGGCGCACATCAACCATCCGGTCGCCCTCGGCTTCTTCATCACGCTGGGCGGTCTGTTCGCGTTCGTGCTCGGCGTCGCGGTCTCGAACCTGTCGACGATCATCATCTACATCGTCTTCGCCCTGTTCGCCGCTCTCGGACTCGACCCGATCGTGCGCTGGTTCGAGCGGCGCAATGTGAAGCGGCCATGGGCCATCGTCATCGTCTATGCGGCGTTCGCCGTCGTCATGATCGTCGCCCTGTGGCTGATCGTGCCTGCTGTCGTCACGCAGATCGCACAGTTCATCGGCTCCATCCCCGAAATGGTGGACGACTTCGAGTCATCCGACCTGTACGCGTGGCTGCAGGCGAATGTCGGCGATCAGATCGGCACGATTCTCAGCGAGGTCGAGGGCTTCCTGACGAATCCCGCGAACATCGCCGCGATCGGCGGAGGCATTCTCCGGATCGGCGTGGGAGTCGCCACCACGATCTCGGGTCTCATCATCGTGCTGGTGCTGAGCCTGTACTTCCTCGCGTCGCTGCCGGTCATCAAGGAGTCGTTCAATCGATTCGCGCCGGCCCGCAACCGCGCGAAGGTCGCGAGCATGACCGAGGAGATCACCGATTCCATCGGCGGCTACCTCATGGGGATGGTGATCCTCGCCTTCTGCAACTCGGTCGTGGCGTTCATCCTGCACCTCGCACTCGGACTGCCGTTCCCGGCGCTCATGGCGGTGCTCGCCTTCGCGATCACGCTGATACCGCTCATCGGCTCGGTGCTGTACTGGGTCATCGCCACGACGGTCGCGCTCTTCACGGGATGGGTGCCGGCGCTCATCTTCGCCGCCATCTACCTCGTGTACATGCAGATCGAGGCATACCTGCTCACCCCACGCGTGATGAACAAGACGATCTCGGTGCCGGGGGCGCTCGTCGTCATCGGCGCACTCGTCGGCGGCACGCTGCTCGGCCTGCTCGGCGCTCTCGTCGCGATCCCGGTGACGGCGTCGATCCTGCTCATCATCAAGCAGGTGCTCATTCCGAGGCAGGACGCGAAGGAGTAGCGGGCTGCCGCCGGCGCCCCCGGTGCGCCCGTGGTCAACGCGCCGGAAGGATGCAGGACGGCGACGGCACCTCCGCGCGGTGCCGCACGCGCCCGGGAGCTCCGGTGCGCTCGTCGAGCGTGAGCGACACGACCTCGTTGGAGCGCTGGCCCGCGACCAGCAGGGTGTCGCGGACCAAGAGGTGATGGCGGGGCCAGTCGACCCCCGAGTCGGCGAGGGCCACCGGCTCCACCGTCTCGCCCGCGCCGCGCACGCGCAGCGTCGCGATCGTGTTCGAGCCGCGCAGACCGGCGTAGAGGAACTGCCCGTCGCGCGACATCGCGAGCTCGGCACCGGTGTCGCCGAGGCCGGCCGCCGGCGATGCGGCGGTGCCCGCGAGCACGCGCCACCGACCCTCGCGATCGCGCCCGAGCGTGAAGACCTCGCCCGAGAACTCGGTCACGACGTGGAGGTGCCCGCTCGGGTGCACGACCATATGCCGCGGACCGCATCCCTTCGGCAGGACGACCTCGTGGTCGAGGCGCAACCCGGTGGCGGTGTCGCGCCAGATGCGCACGAGGTCGAACCCGAGGTCGGTCGTCGCGATGCGGCCATCCGGCAGGAACGCCGCCGCGTGCGCGCGCGAGGTGCGCGCGGGCTCCTCCGCGGCATCGGTCCCGGGCTCGGGCGCGGGCGCGGCGTCGTGGTCGGGCACGAAGTGCGCATACTCCTCACCCGCAGCCTCGCGCAGCGCGCGGGCGGCCGCCGCGAGGTCGATGGCACCGGCCGACGCGAATGTCGCCGCGGATGCCTCGTCGGAGTCGTCGCCGTAGGGGTCGGATGCCGCGGCCGCCGTCACCGGCCGCCCAGGCCGCCCCGCGGCATCGAGCGCGACCCGCACGACCTTGCCGTCGCCCCACGCGGAGGCGACGAGCGACGACGCGTCCGGCGCGACCGCGACGTGGCACACGGTGTCTCCCACCGGAACGGGCGCGCCGAGGTACTCCAGCTCGGAGTCGCCCGCACGGCGCAGGGCGACGACCTGCGCGGAGCCTTCGAGCGCGGCGTACACGACATCGAGTCGCGGATGCGCCGCCAGCCACGACGGCGAGCCCATCGCCGCGGGGTCGCGCGCGATCGAAGGGTCGGCTGCTGCGGCATCCGGAATCTCGTCCTCGCGGCGCGCGCGCACGACACCGCCCGTGTACGCGAGCGGACCGCCCGCGAGAGGGTCGTCCGGAGCGCCCGCAAGCAGACCGCCGATGCCGCGCGCGGAGCCCTCCATCTCGGGCGTGTACCCGCCGAGCCAGAACCTCACGCGCTCCCCTTCCGAACCCTCGCCGAGATCAGGACATCCGGCGAGGACAGGACGATCCCGGCCGGAACCTCCTGCGCACACCGGATGTCCTGATCCGGGCGAAGGGAAACGGGCTCGCGGTGCACCGACACGAGCGCCCCGATCAGTCGATGAGGTCGTGCCGCACGACCACCGCGTCGCGTGCGGCGCCGACGCCGATGACGGAGATGCGGGTTCCGCTCATCTCCTCGAGCGCGAGCACGTAGTCGCGCGCGGCCTGAGGCAGGTCGTCGAACGAGCGCGCGGTGCTGATGTCTTCGCTCCAGCCCGGGAAGTACTCGTAGATCGGCTTCGCGTGGTGGAAGTCGGACTGGCTGACCGGGACGTCGTCGAACCGCTCGCCCTCGACGTGGTAGGCGACGCACACGGGGATCTGCTCGAGCCCGGTGAGGATGTCGAGCTTCGTGAGCACGAGGTCGGTGATGCCGTTGATGCGCGTCGCGTAGCGCGTGAGGGGCGCGTCGTACCAGCCGACGCGGCGCGGACGGCCGGTCGTCGTGCCGAACTCGAAGCCGCGCGAGCGCAGCCAGTCGCCCTTCTCGTCGTGCAGCTCGGTGGGGAAGGGGCCCGACCCGACGCGCGTGGTGTACGCCTTCACGATCCCGACGATGCGATCGAGGCGGTTGGGGCCGACGCCCGAGCCCGTCGCGGCGCCGCCCGCGGTCGCCGACGACGACGTCACGAACGGGTACGTGCCGTGGTCGACGTCGAGCATCGTCGCCTGCCCGCCCTCGAACACCACGACGTCGCCGCTGTCGAGCGCGTCGTTGAGGAGCAGGGACGTGTCGGCGACGAGCGGACGCAGGCGCTCGACGTACGACAGCAGGTCTTCGACGACCTCGTCGACCGTGATCGCGCGGCGGTTGTAGACCTTGAGCAGGAGGTGGTTCTTCTGGTCGAGGGCGCCCTCGACCTTCTGGCGCAGGATGTTCTCGTCGAACAGGTCCTGCACGCGGATGCCGACGCGGTTGATCTTGTCGGCGTACGCCGGCCCGATGCCTCGACCCGTCGTTCCGATCTGACGCTTGCCGAGGAAGCGCTCGGTCACCTTGTCGAGCGTCCGGTGGTACTGCGTGATGATGTGCGCGTTCGCGCTCACGCGCAGGCGGGAGGTGTCGACGCCGCGGGCGTGCAGCGCCTCGAGTTCGGCGAAGAGCACCTCGAGGTCGACGACGACGCCGTTGCCGATGACGGCGTTCACGCCCGGCGAGAGGATGCCCGACGGAAGCAGGTGCAGCGCGTACTTCTCATCGCCGATCACGACGGTGTGGCCCGCGTTGTTGCCGCCGTTGAACTTGACGACCCAGTCGGTGCGATCGCCGAGCAGGTCAGTGGCTTTGCCCTTGCCCTCGTCTCCCCACTGCACTCCGACGATCACGATGCCTGGCATGGGCTCTCCCCCGCTTGCGGACGGTTACACCCCATCCTATCGACGCGCCCCGGATGCCCCGCCCATCGGGTCCCCGGGAGCCATCGGTGCCGCGGCGCGACGGCGCGGCATCCGCGAAATCCCCCGGTCAGCAGTCATTGCGCCGCTAAGGTGAGCGCATGCGAAGCACGACGATGGCGTCCGTCTGGTCGGCCGCTCGCGCCGTGATGGCGCTGGCGATCATCGCGGCGGTCGTCGCCCAGCTCGCGAAGTCGGTCGGCACGGCCGCCGAGCTCGGGCGCGACGTCTCGGTCACGATCGTGAACTTCTTCAGCTTCTTCACGATCCTCTCGAACACCGCCGCAGCGGGCGTGCTGTTGTGGGCCGTGGTCTGGTACTGGAGGCGAGGACGAAAGGCGGATGCCGAGCCGGCACCCCTCGCGGTCGCGCTCACGTGCGTGAGCACGTACATGGTCGTCACGGGGGTCGTCTACAACACGCTGCTGCGCAACATCGAGCTGCCGCAGGGGAGCGAGCCGATCCCGTGGTCGAACGAGATCCTGCACCTGATCGGACCGGTCTTCCTCCTGGTCGATGTCTTCGTCGGACCCCCCCGGCGCCGTGTGCCGTGGTCGACCGTCTGGATCGTCGCCGCGTTCCCGATCCTGTGGGCGGTGTACACGCTGGCCCGTGGTCCCCTCACGGTGAACCCCGTCACGGGCGATCCGTACTGGTATCCGTACCCGTTTCTCAACCCGAACAACACGGCCCTCGAGCCCATCCCGGGGTACCCCGGCGTCGCCGTCTACGTCGTCGCGATCGCGGCAGTCATCCTCGGCATCGGCGCGCTCGTCGTGTGGTGGCGCCGGCGAACAGGCGTGGGCGAGACGGATGCCGCAGCCGCACCCGAGCAGGAACCGGCGGTGGCCCCGTAGGCGGTGATCCCGGTACCCTCAGGCGCGCCCGCTGCAGTCAGGCGCGCCCGAGGTTTTCCCAAGATCGGAAGGCCTTGGACCCCAGCCCTTGAACCCCCCAGCGTCACGTCTTCGGCCCCCAGTGCCGGCGTGACGAATGCCAGACTAGCTTGTCCCCCATTTGGGGGACATACAGCCGCGTCGCTCTCTCAGGAAACTTTCAGTTTTCGTCGCGATCAGTGGTCAGGAGCGTCCACCAGCTCGGGCAGTCTCCACGCTCCGTCGAAGAACTCGGCCCGCGGGCGGTAGAGCCTCAAGAGGTAGTTCCAGCCCTCGGGGACGGGTATCGCGTTCGGCTCGCCGGCGTCGCCCGGCGGCCGGAATCGCACGGTGATCGCACCGTCGGCATCGGGAACTCCTGTGATGCTGTTCACGGTATAGCGGCCCTCGTCGTTCTTCTCGAAGAAGCCCTCTGCGTTGTACACCGAGATCGACCAGAACGCGTCGACCGGCACGTCGCGCAGCGTGAGGTCGTAGCGCCCGACGGGCCGCTGCGGATCGAAGCCGACATACGACGCCTCGCTCGACGGCAACCCTCCCCAGCCGGCCGCCGTGCCGATGAGGTGGCGCACCGGATCGACCTCGCCGGCCCCGCCGAACATGCGGTCGAACCCGCGGAGTCCGGCGGCGAGTTGAAGCAGCGCCGCGCGGGTGGCGTCCATCGAGGCGATGTCGTAGTCGGGCAGTTCGAAGGGCCGGGCGGATGCCGCCTCCACTCCGATCTCGTCCTGCACCGCGGCGACCGCCGCGATGTCCTCGGGGTCGCGCGGGTCGACGAGCGTGCGCACCGCGACGAGCGCGTAGTCGGAGTCCGGCGCGAGCGCCGCGAGATCGTAGCGACCGGCGCCGTGCAGCACCGCCCGCACGTGGTGGTCGCGGTCGACGATCATGGCCGAGAGGTAGCGGGTGCCGGCATCCGGCAATGTCAGCGTCGCGCCACCGCTGAGGTCGACGACCGCGAAGCTGTAGAGGGTGTCTCGGTTCAGGCGGATGACCGTCTGCTCGTCGATCGACGCCGGCTGCCGGTTGTGGCGGAACATGCTGACACCGCCGGCATCGCGCTGGATGTCGTGGAACATGCGATCGTTCTCGGCGCGGACGAAGTTGTCCGCGTTCACGTGAATCGTCATGGCATCACTCTGGCCGAGGGTGGCCCATGGGCGCCAGGCACGGCGCAACTAGACTGGAATCCATGTCCAAAGTGCTCCAGTCCCTGCCCATCAGCGAGCGCGTCGGCATCGCCTTCTCGGGCGGACTGGACACCTCCGTCGCGGTGGCGTGGATGCGCGACAAGGGCGCGATCCCCTGCACGTACACGGGCGACCTCGGACAGCCCGACGAAGACGACATCGAGTCGATCCCCGAGCGCGCGCTCACCTACGGCGCCGAGGTGTCGCGGCTCGTCGACTGCAAGCCCGCGCTCGTCGAAGAGGGCTTCGGAGCGCTCGCGTGCGGTGCGTTCCACATCCGCTCCGCAGGCCGCACGTACTTCAACACGACGCCGATCGGCCGCGCCGTGACGGGCACGCTGCTCGTCCGCGCGATGAAGGCGGACGGCGTCGACATCTGGGGCGACGGCTCCACCTACAAGGGCAACGACATCGAGCGGTTCTACCGCTACGGCCTGCTCGCCAACCCCGCGCTGCGCATCTACAAGCCGTGGCTCGACGCCGACTTCGTGCGCGAGCTCGGCGGCCGCAAAGAGATGAGCGAATGGCTGGTCGCGCACGGATTCCCGTACCGCGACTCGGCGGAGAAGGCGTACTCGACGGATGCCAACATCTGGGGCGCCACGCACGAGGCGAAGACCCTCGAGCACCTCGACGTGTCGCTCGAGACGGTCGAGCCCATCATGGGCGTGCGCTTCTGGGACCCGTCGGTCCAGATCGAGGCCGAAGACGTCACGGTGACCTTCGAGGCCGGCCGCCCGGTCGCGCTCAACGGGGTCGAGCACTCCGACGGCGTCGCACTCGTGCACGAGGCGAACCGCATCGGCGGTCGCCACGGCCTCGGCATGAGCGACCAGATCGAGAACCGCATCATCGAGGCCAAGTCGCGCGGCATCTACGAGGCGCCGGGCATGGCGCTCCTGTTCATCGCGTACGAGCGCCTGGTCAACGGCATCCTCAACGAAGACACGCTCGCGACCTACCACGAGCAGGGCCGCCGCCTCGGACGCCTCATGTACGAAGGCCGCTGGCTCGAGCCGCAGTCGCTCATGCTGCGCGAGTCGATCCAGAAGTGGGTGGGCTCGACCATCACGGGCACCGTCACCCTGCGGCTGCGCCGCGGCGAGGACTACACGATCCTCGACACCACCGGCCCCGGCCTCTCGTACCACCCCGAGAAGCTCTCGATGGAGCGCGTCGGCGACGCGGCGTTCGGCCCCACGGACCGCATCGGCCAGCTCACGATGCGCAACCTCGACATCGCCGACTCGCGCTCGCGCCTCGAGTACTACGCCTCCGCCGGAATCATCGGCGGCGCGACGGGCGAGCTCGTCGGGCGCCTGCACCCGGGCGAGGCAGGCGAGATCACCGAGCACGCCGAAGCCTACAGCGCCGAGCGCGAAGAGCTCGCAGAGGCGACGGATGCCGCGAACGAGGCATCCGCGTTCGACCTCGGCACCGACTGACGCCCCCGTATTCCGCAGTCTGCCGCGGGTCGAGCAGCCGCGCAGCGGCGCATCGAGACCACATTCCGGCACCCGTTCACCGGTCATTGTCCTGCGCCGCTGGGCTGGGCGCGTTAGGATTCCCCGACGGTGCGTGCGACCCGAACGCACGACACCGGGGTTCGCGGTGCACGACACCGCGTACCGTTCCTCGCCGACCCGCGAAAGAACTTCGATGCTGAAGACACAGACCGAATCCGAAACGGACCATCCGGCGTTCATCGAGACCGCCGAACAGCCGAAGCCCCACAAGCGGTCGGTCGGCCGCAAGGTCGGCATCACGCTCTACAGCATCGTCGCGGGCATCGTCGTGATCGCCCTCATCGCCGTCGGCGCGATCGTCTGGACGATCCAGCGCTCCTTCCCGCAGCTCGACGGCGAGCTCGTCCTGTCCGGACTCAACGGCGAGGTCACCGTCCAGCGCGATGAGCTCGGCGTCCCCGTCATCACCGCCGCCGACACGCACGACCTCTTCTTCACGCAGGGCTTCGTCCACGCGCAGGACCGCTTCTGGGAGATGGACTTCCGCCGACACGTCACGAACGGCCGCCTGTCGGAGCTGTTCGGTGAGTCACAGCTCGGCACCGACATGTTCCTGCGCACGCTCGGATGGCATCAGATCGCCGAGCAGGAGGTCGAGCTGCTCGACGAGACGACGCGCGCCTACTACGAGGCGTACGCCGACGGCGTGAACGCCTACCTCGCGGGCCACAAGGGCCCGGATGCATCGTTCGAGTACGCGGTGCTCGGCCTGCAGAACTCCGACTACAAGATCGAGCCGTGGACGGCGGCGGACTCCGTGGCGTGGCTCAAGGCGATGGCCTGGGACCTCCGGTCCAACATCGAGGAGGAGACCGAGCGCGCGATCGTCGCGAGCGAGCTCACCGAGGCGCAGATGGCGGGGCTCTACCCGTCGTACCCGTTCGACCGCAATCCGGTCATCGTGCCCGAGATCTCGGAGAACGCCCCGGCGCCCTCGGAGGTGCCGTCGCCGATCAACCCGGAGACCGCGGATGCCGAGGCTGAAGCCGAGGGCGAAGGCGGCGACGCAGCGGGTGAGGTGTCGCGCGGGGCATCCGTCTCGGCTGACGCGTCGGCCTCTGTCGAAGCGGCCGGCGCCGCCGCCGCGTTCGACTGGCACGAGGTCACGGGTCTCATCGAGTCCGTGAGCGACCTCGTCGGCCCGGTCGGCGAGGGCATCGGCTCGAACTCGTGGGTCGTGTCGGGCGATCTGACCGAGAGCGGGCTGCCCCTGCTCGCGAACGACCCCCACCTCGGCGCGTCGCTGCCGAGCGTGTGGCACCAGGTGGGTCTGCGCTGCGCCGAGCTCACCGACGAGTGCCCCTTCGACGTCGCGGGTTTCGGCTTCTCAGGTGTTCCGGGGGTGGTGATCGGCCACAACGACCGGGTCGCGTGGGGCTTCACGAACCTGACGACCGACGTGACCGACCTCTACCTCGAGAAGATCGAGGGCGATGCGTACTGGCGTGACGGCGCTCTCGTGCCGCTCGAAGAGCGCACCGAGACGATCCGCGTCGCGGGCGGGGAGGACGTCGAGCTGACGATCCGCAACACCGTCAACGGCCCGATCGTGTCGGGTCTGACCGACGACTTCACCGCGGTGGGCGCAGACCCGTACGTCGGCACGAATGGCGTGATCACCGAGCCGGTCAACCCGCCGGCCGGCGAGTACGCGGTGAGCCTGAAGTGGACGGCCCTCACCCCGGGCACAACGGCATCCGCGATCTTCACGATGAACCGCGCCCGCGGCTTCGCGGACTTCCGGCTGGCCGCATCGCACTTCGACGTGCCCGCGCAGAACCTCATCTATGCCGACATCGACGGCAACATCGGCTACCAGACCCCGGGCAAGCTGCCCATGCGCGGAGCCGGCGACGGCACGATGCCCCAGCCGGGCTGGGATTCGGCGTACGACTGGCAGGGCTTCATCCCGTTCGAGGAGCTCCCGGTCGCCTACAACCCCGACCAGGGCTTCATCGTCACGGCGAACAACGCGATCGTTCCCGACGAGTACCCGCACTTCCTCACGCGGGACTGGGACCACGGATTCCGCGCCGCGCGCATCACCGAGATGATCCAGCGCCAGGTCGCCAACGGCGAGCTCACCGCCGCGGACATGCAGGCCATCCAGGCCGACGACGACTTCTTCATGGGCAAGCGCCTGACCGCCGAGTTCATGGAGCTCGACACGGGCGACGCGAAGACGGATGCCGCACTCCAGCTCCTGCGCGAGTGGGACGCGCAGAACGAGGCCGCCTCCGCGGCCGCGGCGTATGCGAACGTCCTGTGGGACGAGCTTGTGCAGAGCCTCTTCGTGCGCGGGCGCGAGAACCCGGCGCCGGTGACCGACCAGAGCCGCCTGTTCGTCGTCGTCGACCGGCTGCTGGACGACGAGACCTCCGAGTGGTGGACGAACGCGTCGCTGCGCGTGTCGAGCCAGCACGAGATGCTCACACACGTCGCCGAGGCCGCGTACGACCGGCTCGTCGAACTGCAGGGCGACAACCCCGCGAAGTGGAATTGGGGCTCGCTGCACGCGCTCACCCTGCGTAACGACACCTTCGGATCGTCCGGCATCGCGCCGATCGAGTGGCTGTTCAACCGCGGGCCGTTCCCGGTGAGTGGTGGCTCGTCGGTCCCGAACGCGACCGGCTGGGTCATCGGCGAGGGCTTCCAAACCGTCACTGTGCCGTCGATGCGCATGATCGTCGACCTGTCGGACTTCGACGCGTCCAGCTGGAACCACCTGACCGGCACGAGCGGCCACGCGTTCCACCCCAACTACATCGACCAGACCGAGACATGGCAGAAGGCCGAAACGACCCCGTGGGCGTACTCGCCCGACGCCGTCGACGCCGCGACGACCAACGTCCTCACGCTCCTGCCAGGGCGCTGAGGCTGCGAAGGAGAAGCCCCGACCTCCCGCCGAGATTGCGCTTGAACGCGGACACCAGCCCCCCAAACGACCGCAGTTCGCGCGATCTCGGCGGGACCTTCGCCGGTCCGGCCCGGCCCGCGCCCACCCACCCTGGCCGAGATTGCGCGAATTGCGGCCGGATGCGCTTCCCGACCACAGTTCGTGCGATCTCGGCGGGTTTACCTTCGGCCACGGAGCGCCCGGCGCACGCGCGCGGCGAAAGCCGGAAGGCCTTCGAGTGTGAGTTCATCGGCTCCGGCGAGCATCACCCGGTAGCCGGCGTCCTCGAACAGCTGGACTCGGGTGAGATCGGAGCGCCAAGTCCGCGGATCCGCGCGATGCACGTCTCCGAGGTACTCGATCAGGAGGCGAGCGCCGACGTAGGCGAGATCCGGATGCCGCTCGCCCGCCGCCGTCCGAATCGCGGGCTGCACCTCGGGCTCGGGCAGGCGGGCGGCGACCAGCCCGAGTCGCAGGAACGTCTCGGGCGGCGAATCCACGGGCGCGCGCACCCGCGCGAGCGCCCACGCCAGCTTCACGGCACCTCGGCGGGATCCGTGCCGCGCCACGGCGTCGGCGAGGTCCTCGATCGAAGCGAGCGCGGGTTCACGGCCGTACCGCGTGCGGCGACCCGAGATCAGGAAGTCACCGATCGCGACCAGCCACTCGCGTGTGACACTTCCTCCTTTGGCCCGAGCCATCGTCGCGAGTGAAGCCCAGGTGTCTGCAGGTGTCGTCACCGGCAGCCCGCACTCCAGCTCGGCGCTCTGCGGCGCTCCTGCACGAGTCCATCCGATGACGCCGGGGCGTCGAACAGGTGCCGCCTCCGGGGTGAGAACGTGCACGTCCTCGTCGAGCCACGACGGCAACGGCATCCGCCACAGCCGCGCCGCAGTCGCATGGCTGAAGAGCGCACCACTCGAGAGGACCACCCGCAGATCACGACACCGGTCGACGAGCGGATCGCCCGTGCGCCCCGTGACGCCGATGACCCGCACCCCGTGGAACGGTCGCTCGAACGCAGCGCGCCGCATCGCGGCATCCGTCAATCCGGCCTCGCGGCCCTCGGCGACGGTGAAGGCGGCGCCGTCCATCCACGGTGGAAGCTCGATCACCAGTCGATGCTCATCGGCGCGCTGGCCTGACGCGGTCAGCGGCCCGGCCGCTGGGGAAGCTCCTCGCAGCGCGCCGCCCTGTGCAGGAGTCACCACCCATCGCCGAGATCGCGCAAACGACCCCTTGGCAGCGCCGGCGGCCGTCGAAAGCGCAGTCTCGGCGGGGCTTGCGGGCGGGGTGGGTCCCGAGGCGGCTGAGGTCCCGGGGGACGGGCCACGGCGCCGAGATCGCACGAATCACCGCCGGATGCCACCGCGGGCAGCGTTTTGCGCAATCTCGACGGTCTCGCCGGCCGGCACGGGCGGTGGGCGGCGCCAGCGGGTATCAGCCGCCCGCGGCGGGCGGCGTCTGCCGGGACTCGGCGAGCTCGTCGACCAGGAGCGACCGCTCGTCGAGCGAGCCGTTGCGGTAGGCCTGGCGGCCCACCATGTGCGCCGACAGCGGCGCGGTCGCCAGCTGTATCAGGACGACCGGCACGAGGAAGGCCACCGTCTCCCACGAACGCAGCGCCAGCGCGATCGCGAGGCAGATGAGGATCAGGCCGAGCACCTGCGGCTTGGTCGCCGCGTGCAGTCGCGTCGCCACGTCGCGGAATCGGAGCACGCCGATCGCCGCGGTGAGGCAGAGCAGCGCCCCGCCCAGGATCAGCACGAGCGCGACGAGGTCGATCCAGGCGTCGGGCGCCATCGTGGTGTCGACGGCGGCGGATGTCAGCACGGCGTTCATCGTTCGGTCGTGTCCCTCCTCGCGACGAACCGCGCGATCGAGATAGAGCCGAACACGCCGACGGCCGCGATGATCAGCAGCACCGGCAGCGTGCGCGTGTGGTGGTTGATCGCCATCTCGGCGCCGAGCACGCACATCAGCTCGGTGAGGAGGACATCGGATGCCACGGCCCGATCCAGGATCGAAGGGCCCACGACGATCCGCCACAGAGTCAGGAGCGCGGCCACCGCGAACACGACGTAGACGACGATCAGGAGGACGCTCATGCGGGTCGACCTTCCGTCGGGTTGGCGCGCAATCTCTCGAACTGCGCTCGGGAGCCGACGGCTCGCACGATGCGCTCCTCCCAGCGCTGCACCCCCGCGCGCTGAGCCTCGACGTCGGCCTTCGTGCGCACACCGATCACGTGCAGGTAGAGGATGCGCCGGTCGCGGTCCGCCTCGACGACGAGCGATCCGGGGATGAGGGAGGCGGTCACGCCCGTGTGAGTCTGGATGAGGTCGTCGTCGGTGCGCATCGGGACGGCGATGATCGCCGTCCCGGGCTGCCGGCGCGGATCGAGCACGAGCCAGGAGACCGACAGCGCACCGCGCACCACCGCGGCGAGGAAAGTGACGACGAACACGAGCCCGTACCAGAGGTTGACGCGTCCGGAGAGCTCGACAGGCGGCAGGCGGAACACGCGCGTGACGAACAGCGCCGCGATGAGGCCCGTCACGAACGAGAGGACCGTGATCTGGCCCCACAGCAGCATCCACAGCGCGATGAGCCACAGGAAGAACGGCAGTTGCCGCCACATCTGGGTGAGCAGGCCCTTCGCGCGGGCGGGGGTCGTGGCATCCGGCATCGTCGTCATGGCTGCACGTCCTCCTCCACCTGGACAAGCGTGATGGGTTCGAGCAGGGCGGCGCCGATGCGGGCGCACACGTCGTACAGCGGTCCGGCGAACACGGTGAGGGCGACCGTCGCGGCGACCATGCCCGCGGTCGCGGCGGTCATGATGCGCGGGATCACACGGCGCTCGGTCTGGATGCCGGCGGCGGGCGCCGCGCCGAGGTACTCGATGCGGGCCTCGGTCTCGGCCGAGTCGTCCTCTTCGCGCCAGAACGAGAGGTTCCACGCTCGCATGAGGGCGTACAGCGTCAGCAGGCTCGTGACGATCCCCGCGACGATGAGCACCATCATGAGCGGAGTGCCGACCTCGACGGCGGCGTCGAACAGGGCGAACTTGCCGATGAAGCCCGAGAACGGGGGCAGCCCGCCCAGGTTCACCGCAGGGATGAAGTAGAGCACGGCGATCACCGGCGCCGCACGCATCAGGCCCTTCACGCGCAGGATCGACGTACTGCCCGCGCGGCGCTCCACCAGCCCGACCGCGAGGAACAGCGTCGTCTGCACCACGATGTGGTGGACCATGTAATAGATCGTCGCGCCGATCGCATCCGGTGTCGCTATCGCCAGCCCGAAGATCATGTAGCCGATGTGGCTCACGAGCGTGAACGACAGGATCCGTTTCAGCTCCGCCTGCGCGACGGCGCCGAGCACGCCGACGATCATCGTGAGCAGCGCCGCGATCAGGAGGACCGTGTTGACGTCGTTGTAGAGGAAGAGCTGCGTCTCGGTGCGGATGATCGCGTAGACGCCGACCTTCGTCAGCAAGCCCGCGAACACCGCGGTGACGGGCGCGGGCGCGGTCGGGTACGAGTCGGGCAGCCAGAACGACAGCGGGAACACGGCCGCCTTGATGCTGAAGGCGAGCAGCAGCATGAGGTGCAGGACGAGCTGCGTCTCTTGCGGAAGCTCTCCGATCCGCTGCGACAGCTGAACCATGTTCACCGTGCCGAGCGCGCCGTAGATCATCGCGATGGCGGCGAGGAACAGCACCGACGAGACAAGCGACACGACGATGTAGACGACGCCGGTTCGGATGCGGGACTCGGTGCCGCCCAGCGTGATGAGCACGTACGACGCGACCAGCAGGATCTCGAACCCGACGTACAGGTTGAACAGGTCGCCCGCGATGAACGCGTTGAAGATGCCCGCCGACAGGATCAGGTACGACGGGTGGAAGATCGACACCGGTGTCTCGTCGTCGCCGTCGGCGGCGCCCTGGCCGACCGAGAACAAGAGGACCGCGAGCAGCACGATGCTCGAGACGACGACCAGCAATGCTGCGAGCCGGTCGACGTAGAGCACGATGCCGAAGGGGATCGGCCAGCCTCCGACCGACACCGCGATGGGCTGGTTGCCCACGTCGACCGCGTAGAGCAGCACGGCCGCGATCGCGCACACCAGCGTGAGCGTCACGATCGAGACGACGACCTGCGTGCGGCGGTGACGACCGGCGATGAGTGCGACCGCGGCGCCCAGGAGCGGAAGGGTGACGAGCAGCGGGACGAGGGCGTTCACTCGTCATCACCCCGCTTCGGCGGGTTCGGCCTGACCGGCTTGTCGACCGGCGCGTCGTCGCGGATGCCGGAGACATCGCGGCTCTGGAGGACGACGATCGGCGAGGTGTCGACCCCGACGAAGTCCGTCGTGGCGTCGTCGTCGGTGTCTTCGATCTCGGTCTCCTCGTCCATCGCCTCCTCGGCGCCCCGGCCGCGCACGGCGACGTCTTCGGCATCGTCCTCGACGGTGTCGGCCTGGCCGAGCTGCCACGAGCGGTAGATCAGCGCGAGGAGGAAGGCCGAGACCGCGAACGTGATGACGATGGCTGTGAGGGTGAGGGCCTGCGGGAGCGGGTCCGTCATCTCATCGGTCGGTCCCGCGCCGAAGAACGGGGCTATGCCCGGCTGACCGGCGACGATCAGCAGCAGCAGGTTCGCCGCGTTGCCGAGGAGCAGGAATCCGATGAGCACACGCGTGAGGCTGCGCTCGAGCATCGCGTAGACACCGCACGCGAACAGCACCGCCATGACGATGATGAGGACCAGGGACACGCTCATGCGGCGACCTCCGTCGAGCGTGTCTCGCCGGCCTGGCGGTCGACCTCGGCGCCGAGGCTGCGTAGCACGTCGAGCACGAGCCCGATGACGACGAGGTAGACGCCGATGTCGAAGATCGTGGACGTGACGAACTCCAAGTGCCCGAGGACGGGCACCTCGATCTCGAAGAACGCGCTCGTGAGCGGTGCCGCGCCGAAGAACAGGGGCACGATCGCGCACCCGACCGCGATCGTCATGCCCGCTCCGAGGAGACGACCGGCGTCGGTGGGCGCGGCGGCCCCGAGCTCGTAGCGGCCGCCGGCGACGTACCGCATGACGAGGGCCATGCCCGCGACGAGTCCGCCGGCAAAGCCCCCGCCGGGAAGATTGTGCCCCGCGAACAGCACGTACAGCGACACGACGATGATCGTGTGGAAGAGGACCCGAACGATGACCTCGAGCATGAGCGAGCGGTTCTCGGGCCGGATCCGCTGTCCGCCGACGAGCCACGCCATCCGGCCGCTGCCGCGCACGTCGCCCCGCTGCTGCAGGCCATCGGACGTCTCGACGAGGGGGCGGAACGAGCGTGCCGCGCCCTTGGGAAGGGACGCCGTGAACGAGAGCGTGTCGGCACGGTGGGTGACGAACACGAGCGATGCGACACCGGTCGCCGCCAGGATGAGCACCGAGAGCTCGCCCATCGTGTCCCATCCGCGCAGGTCGACGAGGGCGACGTTGACGACGTTGCGTCCGTGGCCCAGTTCGTACGCGAGCTCCGGAAACGCGTCCGAGATCGGCTCCGCGACGCGTGACGCGGTCGCCACGACCGCGACCACCGCCATCATGGCTCCGACCATCGCGCCGAGCACCGCTCGTGCGATCGGCGCGACCGACGCGTTGTGCTCGCCCAGCCGGGACGGGAGCCGCCGCAGCACGAGGGCGAACGCGACGAGCGTCACCGTCTCGACGAGGATCTGCGTGAGGGCGAGGTCGGGCGCGCCGCTCGTCGCGAAGAGCACGACCATGCCCATGCCCGTGACCGATACGAGCACGACTCCCGTGTACCGCTTGCGCGCGCGCACCGCGATGAGCCCCGCCGTGATCATCACCGGGGCGACCGCGAGCTGCACGGGCGTCTGATACGCGTCGAGCGCCGCGCGCCAGTCGGCTCCGGCGAAGAGGGCGGTTCCCTCCGCAGCGATGAACACGACGAAGATCGTGCCCACGTAGACGGGGAGCGAGCCCCGCTGGGTGAGGCTCGTCGTGATGACGGACGCGCGCGCGATCCCGCGAAGGACGAGGTTGTACACGTCGGGTGCGGTGAAGGGCAGCATCCGCTTCGTCCACCGGGTCGCAACCGTGACCCAGAAGATCCCCGCGCCCACGACGAGGGTCGCGAGCGAGATCCACAGGGCGGGCTCGAGTCCGTGCCAGAGGGCGAGGTGAGCCGGATGCTCCGGTACCACGACCCCCGTCGAGGACTCGGGCGCCGTGTCGGCGTACGGGGCGAGCACCTGGTCGACGAGCGTGGCCGTAAGCCCCGCGACGACTCCGAGCGCCGACAGCAGAACGGGGGCGGCGAGGAAGCCGATCGGTGGATCGGGCCACTCGGTCTCAGGCAGCGGATCGCCCGCGGCATCCTTCTTCGTCCAGAACGCGCCCCACAGGAAGCGGATGCCGTACGCGGCCGTCAGCGCGGACCCGAGCGCGATGCCGACGACGGCGACGAGGCCCCACACCGCACCGTTCCCGGCCTCGTAGAGCAGCGACGCGAGCGCTCCCTCTTTCGCGACGAACCCGATCGTCGGGATGATGCCCGCCATCGACGCGACCGCCAGGAACGAGAAGGTCGCCATGACGGGCGCCTGGCGCCCCACCCCGCTGAGCTCGCCGATGTCACGGGTCGAGAGCTGGCGGTCGATCACGCCGACCACGAGGAACAGCGCGGACTTGAACAAGGCGTGCGCGACGAGCAGGGCGAGGCCGGCGAGGGCGACATCGCGGATGCCGTAGCCGAGCACGACCGTGAGAAGACCGAGCTGGCTCACCGTTCCGAACGCGAGGATGCGCTTGAGGTCGGCTTCGCGGAGCGCCTGTATTCCGCCGAGCAGCATCGTGAAGATGCCGAGCGAGATGACGACCGGCCGCCACACGGGGGAGACGGCGAACACCGGCGCGAACCGCGCGATGAGGTAGATGCCCGCTTTCACCATGGCGGCCGCGTGCAGGTAGGCGCTCACCGGCGTGGGGGCCGCCATCGCGCCGGGCAGCCAGAAGTGGAAGGGGAAGATCGCGGACTTGCTCAGCGCGCCGACGAGGATCAGCACGAGTGCCGCGTCGACTACGGGCCCGGTCGGCGCCTCGGCGAGGATCGTCGACAGGCTCGACGTGCCCGCGTCGACCACGAGCAGCACGACGCCGATCAGCATGACCAGGCCGCCGAGCGTCGTCACGAGCAGCGCCTGCAGGGCGGCTCGTCGGCTCGCGGCCCGCCGGTTGTAGTAGCCGATGAGCAGGTACGACAGGACGCTCGTGACCTCCCAGAACATCACGAGAACGACGAGGTCGTCGGTCAGCACCAGTCCGTACATCGCTCCCGCGAACGCGAGGAGGACGGCGGAGAACTGCCCGAGGTTGTCGGTCTTGTCGCGGAAGTACCAGCGGCAGTAGAGCATCACGAGGGCGCCGACGCCCGTCACGATGAGCGCCATCACCCAGCCGAGCGTGTCCATGCGCATCGACAGCTCGATGCCGAGCGGCCGGATCCAGCGATATGCCTCGAACGGAATGTCACCGGCCATGACCGTCGGCGTCAGCGCCGCGGCGTGCACGAACGCGGCCGCCGGGACGAGCGCCGACACGAAGAACGCCCGGGCTCCGATGCGGGCCGCCAGCCAGGGCATCGCGAGGGGGATGAGGGCGAACGCCGCGAGAAAGGCCAGCATCAGGGCCTCCTCGTGAGACATCGCGGCGCGACCGGAAGAGCTGCGCGGGGCGGTCGGGGTGTCGAAGTCATTCTACGTGTGCGTCGAAACGACTGATGACTGGGGAGGAGCGGAATCGAACCCCGCGCGAGGAGCGAAGCGGCGAGACGAAGTGCGGTACGGCGGGCGCTTCGTCTCGCTGCGCTCGCTCAGCGACCGAGTTCGTCCGGCGCGGGCCCTGTCGTGTTCCCCTCGTGGAACTCGCACGTGAACCGGATCGACGCGGCGGGCTCGCCGCGGAGCATCGCCGCGACCGCAGCGCCCGCCGCCCGGCCCTTCTCGGTCGCGGGCTGCACGAGCGTGGTGAGCTCGTACGGCGCGAGCCCGTCGACGACGATCCCGTCGAACCCGGTGACGCTCACGTCCTCCGGGATCCGCAGACCCGCCTCCTCCGCCGCCCGGATGACCCCCGCGGCGAGCAGGTCGCTCTGCGCGACGACCGCCGTCGGCCGGGTCGCCGCATCCGCGAACACCTGGCGACCTGCGGCGAGTCCCTCATCGATGAAGCTGCCCGCGGCGGCGAACGCCGGGGCATCCGGATACACGTCCCGCACGCCCGCCAACCGGTCGCGCGTCACCTCGATCGTGATGTCTCCCTCGTCGTCGGAGGTGAGCCATCCGCGGGCCCAGCCGGATCGCGGCGCGAGCGTCACCGTCGCCACGCGCGTGTGCCCGAGCATCCGAAGATGGCTCGCCGCCTGCCGCTGAGCTTCGCGGTTGTCGAGTTCGATGCGGGGGATGCCTTCACCGGCATCTCCCTCGACGACGACCACCGGGATGCCCCGCGCGCGGACGGTGTCGAGCGACTCGCGCAGGAGCCCGCTGCATCCGATGAGCACCGCGGCGTCGAGCGGAGCGGTCGTGAGCGACGGCGCCGCGCCCTCCCTGCTCCACGAGTCGCGATCGCGCAGGAGGAGCAGTCCCGCGCCCATCGGGGCGACCGCGTCGGCGAGGCCGTCCATCATGAGCGTCTTCACCGGGTCGAGGAACGCCGTGCCGAGGTGCTCTTCGAACACGACCCCGACGATGCCCGACCGGCCGAGTCGCAGAGACGCCGCACGCGGGTCGGGACCCGTGTAGCCGAGCGCGGCTGCCGCGGCCAGGACGCGCTTGCGCGTGGCATCCGACACCGGGGTCTTCCCGCTGAACACGACCGAGGCCGTCGACGGCGAGACCCCTGCCTCGCGCGCGACGTCGGCGATCGTTGCCCGGCGCGTACTCATCTTGCGACGATCGTACTCTGCCCGGTGCATTCGCATCGAATCGATTCGGTAGACTCCACGCATGGAGTCCACGCTCACCCGGTCGCAGCTCGTCCGCTGGCGCACCGCGATCTTCGCGATCTTCCTCGCGAGCGGTCTCAGCATCGCGACCTGGGCGGCGCGCGTGCCGGCGATCAAAGACGCGGTCGGCGTCGACCGCACGCAGCTCGGCCTCATGCTCTTCATCGGCGGCGTCGCGTCGATCATCGGGCTGTCGGTGAGCTCCGTCGTGCTCGCGCGGTGGGGAGCGCGGCGCGGCATGCTCGTGATGATGATCGTCTTCGCCGTCGGCGTCGCGGTCATCGGCATCGGCTCCGACGCGCTGCACTCCGCGCCCGTGGTCGTGATCGGACTGATCTTGTGGGGATTCGGCAACGGCTGCCTCGACGTCATGATGAACGTCGAGGGAGCTGCGATCGAGAAGCACGTCGGCAAGACGATCCTTCCGCTGTTCCACGCGTTCTTCAGCTTCGGCACCGTCATCGGGGCCGGCCTCGGCGTGCTCGCGATCGCGTGGGGAGCGAACGTGCTCACGCACCTCGCTATCGTCGCGGCGCTCATCGTCGTCGTCGCGATCGTCAGCATCGCGAACGTCCCGTCGCGCGAGGCGACCATGGACCCCGAGACCCCCGCCGAGAAGGCGGGGTGGCGCGACCGGCTGCACCTCGCCCTGTCGGCATGGAAGGAGCCGCGCACCTACGCGCTGGGCGTCGTGATGCTCGGCATGGCGTTCGCGGAGGGCGGCGCCAACGACTGGCTCGCACTCGGAGTCGTGGAGGGGCACGGCGCGGACGAGGCGCTCGGGGCCGCCGCCCTCGCGGTGTTCTCGGTGTGCATGACCGTCGTGCGCGTGTTCGGCGGGCCGCTCGTCGACCGCTTCGGCCGCGTCGCGACGCTGCGCGTGCTCGCCGTCGCGGCGACGGCCGGACTGCTGCTGTTCATCCTGGCGCCGACCACCCCGCTCGTCTTCGTGGGGGCGGCGCTGTGGGGTGCGGGTGTGTCGCTCGGCTTCCCGCTCGGCATGTCCGCTGCGGCGGACGACCCTGAGAAGGCGGCCGCGCGCGTGAGCGCTGCGGCGACGATCGGCTACGTCGCGTTCCTCGCGGGTCCGCCCGCGCTCGGGTTCATCAGCGAGCAGATCGGCCTGCTGAACACGCTCTACATCATCGTGGCGCTCATCGTGGCATCCGGTCTCGCATCCTCCGCGGCGAAGCCGCTGCCCGGTTCGAAGGTCGGCGCGGGGCACCACTGAGGTCGGGGTTCCGTCCGGTTTGGGGCGGATTTCCGCGTTCGGGGCGGATTTCGTGCGCCCCGAAGTCCGGGAACGCGCCCCAAACCCACGTCGGCGGCGCCGGGTAGGCTCGTCGCGTGCGTCTCGTCATCGCCCACTGCTCGGTCGACTACACCGGACGCCTCACGGCGCACCTTCCGCTCGCCAATCGGCTGCTCGTCCACAAGGGCGACGGGAGCCTGCTCGTGCACTCCGACGGAGGCTCCTACAAGCCGCTGAACTGGATGTCGCCGCCCTGCACGCTGACGATCGAGCCTCCGGATGCCGCATCCGCCGCTGAAGGCGTGATCGAGCAGTGGCGCGTGACTCACTCGAAGACCGGCGATGCACTGCTCGTGCGCATCCACGAGCTGCTCCACGACTCGTCGCACGACCTCGGTGTCGACCCCGGCCTCGTGAAGGACGGCGTCGAAGGAGACCTGCAGCGGCTGCTCGCCGAGCAGGTGGACGTGATCGGCGAAGGACTCACGCTCGTGCGACGGGAGTTCCCGACGGCGATCGGGCCGGTCGACCTGCTGCTGCGCGACCCCGCTGGCGGAACGATCGCCGTCGAGGTCAAGCGACGCGGAGACATCGACGGCGTCGAGCAGCTCACGCGCTACCTCGAGCTGCTCGGGCGCGACCCGCACCTCGCACCGGTCCGAGGCGTGTTCGCGGCGCAGGAGATCAAGCCGCAGGCGAAGGTGCTCGCGGCGGATCGGGGCATCCGCTGCGTCACGCTCGACTACGAGGGCATGAAGGGCATCGAATCCGGGGCGCCGCGGCTCTTCTGATCCCCTCCCTCCCCTCCCTCCCTCCCTCCCTCCCTCCCTCCCTCCCGCCGAGTGCACGACTTACCGCCGAGTGCACGACGTGGCGACGCGGCGAAGCCGTGCGCTCGACGCGAAGTCGTCCACTCGCGGCCGAGCAGCCCCTCGCGAGTCGTGCACCCGCCGGTCACGCCTAGGCTGGGAGGCATGCCGACACGACCTCGCTGGACCTGTGTGCTGTGGGACGTCGACGGCACGATCGTCGACGCCTCCGAGGGGATCCTGCGCCGGCTCACGGTCACGCTCGCGCACTTCGGAAGGCCGACGCCCACGCGCGCCGAGCTCGTGCACTGGATCGGTCCGCCCATGTACGACTCGTTCCAGGTGAACGTCCGGATGACGCCGGCGGAGGCATCCGAAGCCGTCACCTTCTATCGCACTCTCGGCAAGTCCGAGGGTTACACCGCCGGCGCGAAGCTCATCGACGGGATCGGCGAGCTCATCGGCGAGCTTTCCGCGGACGGTGTGGCCCAGGCGACCGCGAGCTCGAAGCCCGAACGGCAGGTCGATGCGCTCATGCAGCACTTCGGGCTCGCACCGTACTTCGCGACGCTCGTCGGTGCGAGCGACGACGAGCGCACGATGAGCTCGAAGTCGGAGGTCATCGGCGAAGCGCTGCGCCGACTCGACGCGCTCGGAGTCGACACCAGCCGCGCGGTGCTCATCGGTGACCGGCACCATGACATCGACGGCGCGGCCGACCACGACATCCCGGTCGTCTTCGTGCGATGGGGCTTCAGCTGGCCGCACGAGTCCGAGGGCGCACAGGCGACGGTCGACACGGTCGCCGAGCTGCGCGACCTCCTGCTGGTGGCTGATGCCGATGGATGAGATCGTCGCGGCCCTCTTGGGCTGGCTCGTGCCGGCCCTCGTCGTCTTCGGCATCACGGCGATCGCGATCGCGGCGCTGGCGTGGGGCATTCGTCGCGCGCGTCGATCGCCTCGCGCCCGTGCCGCGGCGGAAGAGGTGCGCGCTCGTGCCGGTTCGGCTCTCGTCCGGCTCGACGACGCCGTGAGCGAGCTCGACGTCGAAGTCGGGTTGTCGGGCGCGCTGTACGGCGGAGACGCCCCGACGTCGCTGAGGCGAGCGCGGCTCACCGCCCAGCACGTGCGCGACGAGTCGTTCGAAGAGTTTCAGGAGATCTCAAGACCGGATGCCTCGCCCGTCGACATCCGCCGGATGTCGTCCCGCATCGAGCGTCGCGCCGACGCGGCGATGGCCGGCATCGACCGCGCCCGCACGGACCACCGCGCGTGGATGGCTGCGAACGTCTCGGCGTCGGCACAGGTCGCGAGCGCCCGGTCCCGCCTCGAGGCGCTTCGCGCGTCGATGGGCGATCCCGCGGCGCTCGTCGCCGAGCTGTCCCACCGCTTCACCGACGACGAGTGGCGCGAAGCGTCGCGAGCCGCTCGCGCGGCGGTCGCGGCCGTCGACGAGGCCGAGGGGCTGCTGGCCGAGGCATCCGAGAACGCGTCCGATCCGACCCGTTCGGCGCTTCCGGATCTCGCCCGCGCCGAGCGGGCTCTGCGCACCGCTGAGACCGAGTCGCGCATTCTCGAAGAGAACCATCGCCTCGTGACGCAGGCCGCACAGGCCCTCACGGGCGAGTTCGCCTCGGCGCGGTCGGCGCTGCGGCTCGCGTTCGTCACGCGCGATCATCTCGAGCCGCCCGATGCCGAGCGACTCGGCCGCGAGCTGCGCGCGATCGAGCAGGAGCTGACGAAGCTCGAAGCGGATGCCCCGCGCCGCCCCACCCGCACGATCGACGCGATCGCCCGGCTGCGCGACCGACTCGACCTCGCACTGGGCGACGCCCGCACGGCGCAGCAGCGCCTGCGCGGCGCGCGCACGGCCCTCCCCGGCACGCTCGCAGCCGCACGCGGAGCGATAGCCCAGGCAGAAGCGGCGATCGCACACGCACACGCCGGCGCCGACGCGCGCTCCCGCCTGCTGTCGGCGCAACGGGAGCTCGCGGCCGCACGCCAATCGCATGATCCGGTCGAGGCGCT
This sequence comes from Microbacterium immunditiarum, assembly GCF_013409785.1. Lineage (NCBI taxonomy): Bacteria > Bacillati > Actinomycetota > Actinomycetes > Micrococcales > Microbacteriaceae > Microbacterium > Microbacterium immunditiarum. Next base: position 664,168 of record NZ_JACCBV010000001.1, on the reverse strand, counting down.
CGACGCCGCACGACGTGCGATGCGCGACGCCGAAGACGCCAAGGCCCTCGCCGACTACGTGCGGCTCAGCCGCTCCTAGGCGATTCTCGCGCGAAGCGGGCTACCGCACCCGGGCGGGGCCTCCCGCGCCGGCGGGGGCCTCACGAGCGGCCGGGGCCTCCCGCGCCGGCGGGACCCTCACCATAATGAGGGGCATGACGGATGCCTCGCCCCGTCCGAACCGCCTCGCCGCCGTGCTCTCGCGGTTGCCCGCGACGCTGACGCTCGTGGCCGCGATCCTCGTGGCCGGGGTCGTGAGCGCGGGACTGTGGTCGCCGTTCGAGAACAGCCCCGCGTGGGAGGCCGTCGCGTACGGGCTGCCCGCGCTCGAGGCCGGCCGCTGGTGGACGCCGTTCACGGGGACGATCTTCGTCAACCAGCCGTGGGTCTATGTGTTCACGATCACCGGATTCGCCGGGATGGCGTACCTCGAGTGGCGGCGGGGGTGGCGTGCGGCGCTCGGCTACTTCTGGATCGGTCAGCTGTTCGCGGTGTTCGGCACCGCGCTCGTGCTCTGGCTGCTGGCGTTGCTGCCGTGGGAATGGGCGCAGGCCGAGGCCGCGTCGCTCGACGTCGGGCCCTCGGGCGGGACGATGGCGTGCATCGCCGCTGCTGTCGGCCTCTTCGTGCAGCCGTGGCGCGTGCGGGCGTGGCTCGTGCTGCTCGCGTTCGTGTTCATCGCGATGCTCTTCTGGGGCACGCTCGCCGACCTCGAGCACCTGCTCGCGGTGCTGCTCGTGCTCGGCGTCGACCGCTCGCTGCGGGTGCAGCGCACGACGATGCGCGAGCAGCGGCTCATCGCGTTCGTTGCCTTGCTCGCGCTCGGGGCGATCCAGGTCATCGTCGTGCTGGTCCCGACGAACGGGCCCTTCGGTCCGACCGAGCCGGTGAGCGGAGGCTTCATCGACGCCGCGTTCGACGCCGTCGTGATTCTCCTCGTCGCGAACGGCCTCCGGCGCGGGCGGCGCTGGGCGTGGGTCCTGTCGATCATCCTCGCGGGCATCAACATCGCGATCGCTGTGCTCGTCGCGGTGGCGATCGTGCTTTCGAGCGAGCAGCAGGTCGAGGTCGTGATCGATGGCGAGACCGAGCTCGCCCTGGCCGCCGGCGTCATGTGGCTTCTCCTGCTCGCGTACCTCATCGCCGTGCGCCACGCGTTCCGCGCCCGGCGCCGCTCGGCGCTGGGACACCAGCCGGCACCCGACGTCGCTGACGTGAAGGAACTGCTCCGCGCGCACGGCGGCGGAACCCTCTCGTGGATGACGACGTGGGAGGGCAACTCCTACGCGCGAACGACCCACGGCATGGTCGCGTACCAGCGTCGCGCCGGCGTCGCCCTCGCCCTCGCCGATCCGCTCGGGCCGGCCGCGACGCGAGCGGAGTCCGTCCGGGAGTTCATCCGCCTCGCAGAGGCGGTGGGCCTCGTCCCGTGCTTCTTCAGCGCCGACGACGCGACGCGGGAGGCAGTGCCTCCGACGTGGCGAAACCTCGTCGTGGCGGATGACACCATCGTCGATCTCCCCGGGCTCGAGTTCACCGGCAAGCGCTGGAACTCTGTGCGCTCGTCCCTCAACCGCGCGGGCCGGGAGGAGATGACCTTCCGCATGACCCGGCTCGCGGACGAGCCCTGGGGCATCCAGGCGCAGCTGCGCGCGATCTCGGAGATGTGGGTCGGCGACAAGGGCCTCCCCGAGATGGGCTTCACCCTCGGAACGCTCGTCGAGGCGGAGGACCCCGAAGTGCGCCTCGCGCTCGCGATCTCGCCGACGGGAGACGTCGACGGATTCCTGTCGTGGCTGCCGATCTTCGGCGAGGGCGGGGTCGTCCGCGGCTGGACGCTCGACCTCATGCGCCGCCGCGAGGGCGGGTTCGGGCCGGTGATGGAGTACCTGATCGGCTCGTCGGCGCGCGTCTTCTCCGACGAGGGCGCCGGGATCATGTCCCTGTCAGGCGCACCCCTCGCGCACGACTATCCGCCCGACGCGGGGATCATCGCGGCGTTGAGTGACAAGCTCGCCGAGGCACTCGAGCCGGTCTACGGCTTCCGGTCGCTGCACCGCTTCAAGCAGAAGTTCCATCCGCGGTACGAGACGCTATACCTGCTGTTCCGCGATGAGAGCGACCTCACCCGCATCGGCGCGGGTCTCACGCGGGCGTTCCTCCCCGATGCAACGCTGCGTCAGTTCGCGGGCGCGGGAATGGAGCTCGTCCGCGGCGGCCGCGACTGACCCCCGGCCGCCACTGCCGCCGGATGTTGCGCGATGGGCGCAGCGAAAAGCGGCGGCATCCGCATCACGAGGAATCGGATGCCGCACGCCGGCCCGTCACTCAGATCGGACGGATGTTCTCTGCCTGGAGGCCCTTCGGCCCCTGTGCGATCTCGAACTCGACGCGCTGGTTCTCTTCGAGAGAGCGGTAGCCGCTCGCCTGGATCGCGCTGTAGTGCGCGAAGACGTCAGCTCCTCCTTCATCGGGCGCGATGAAGCCGAATCCCTTCTCGGAGTTGAACCACTTGACGGTGCCCTGCGTGCTCATGAAATGCCGTTCTTTGCTTGCCCGCGCCTCCTGCACGAGTCCGATGCCCACGCTATCGAGCGGTGAGGGTGTGTGGGGAGAGCATGACGGATGGTGACACAAACGTTGCATGAGCGGGGATCGGGAGGAACGGATGCCTCGTCCCGGAGCAAGCCGGCCCATCGTACGCCCGGGCCGAGCGAAACTCGAGGCCCGGGCGTCGACGGATCCCCCCGGATAGGCCACGCCCACGCGTGACAGCGTCACTCTACCGATATATCGGGCGAAGAGCGAGTTCGGATTCGCCCTGTGCAGAACATCAGCCAGGGCTTGCGGCGTCCGTCTACACTGGTCGCGGCATGCCCGCGTCCCCAGATCCTCGCCAGAACAGCGGCACCGCCCTCGGAGACGAGGTGTACTCGGTGCTCGGTGAGGCGATCCTCGATGGCCGCCTCGCTCCCGGTGAGCGGTTGCGCGACCACGAGCTCGCCCAGGGTCTCGGCGTGTCTCGCACGCCCGTGCGGGAGGCCCTCCAGCGACTCGAGGTGATCGGTCTCGTCGAGGTCTCACCGAACCGGTACACGCGCGTCTCGACGCCGACCGCCGCGTCGCAGCAGTACACGCAGGAGTTCGTCACGCTCCTGATGGGCAATGCCGCGCTGCTCGCGCTTCCGCGGTGCGACGACGAGACGCTCGAGAGCCTGGTGACGCAGGCCGACGACATCGTCGAGGCGTCGCGCAGCGACGACCCGGCGCGCATGCTCGCCGCGAGCGCTCGCTTCTTCCCGGCGCTCACGCACGCCACCCTCAACCCGGCCTTCGTGCGGGTCCTGCGCGAGGCGGAGTTCGCGCTGCGCCGCAACCTCGTCGGCTGGCGGCCGCCGATCGCCGATGAGCCGACGCGCACCGCTCTGTACCGGGGGTTCCGCGACGCCATCGCCGCCCGTGACGGGGCGGCGGCCGAGGTCGCGCTTCGGCGACTGCACCTGCTCGAGTGACGACTCTCCGGCCGGGGCACCCCTCGCCTATGTTGTAGAACGTGGGCCATATCGAACTGCGCGACGTGCGCGATGACGACCTCGACGCCATCTTCGAGATGATGCGCGACCCCGACGCCGTCGCGTTGGCCGCCTTCACCGCCGCTGACCCCGACGACCGCGAGGCGTTCGACGCCTGGATGAGCAGGAACCTCTCCTCGCCCGACACGACGGTGTTCGTCATCACCGAGAACAGCGGCTTCGCCGGGTCGATCTCCGCGTTCACGATCGAGGGCGAGCGCGAGGTCAGCTTCTGGCTCCCGCGCCTCGCGTGGGGCCGCGGCATCGCGACCGAGGCGCTGCGTCAGCTCATCTCGCGCGAGCCCATTCGACCCCTCTTCGCGCGGGTCGCGGCGCACAACGCGGGCTCGATCGCGGTGCTGCGCAAGGCCGGCTTCGCGGAGGTCTCCCGAGAAGTGGCGTATGCGCCCGGGCTCGGGCGCGAGACCGAGGAGATCGTGTTCGCCCTGATGCCGGCGGTCGACGGGGTCTGACCGGGCGCGGCGCTGGCTCGGGTGTGCCGAGATTGCGCGAATCGCGACCGGATGCGGCATTCGATCGTCGTTCGTGCAATCTCGACGGATGCGGAAACGGTGAAGGCCCCCAGATCGGGGGCCTTCACCGTTACTGTGCGCGAGGGGGGAGTTGAACCCCCACGCCCTTTCGGGCACTGGCACCTGAAGCCAGCGCGTCTGCCTATTCCGCCACTCGCGCGAGTCGCCGCAACGGATGCTGCGAACTCAACTTCCCGAGGATATCACGCGCCGTCGTGCGCACCGAATGCAGGCCGATGCCGCCAGGACAGGGCCGTCGCCCGGCATCCATCCTGTCCCGGGCGCGTTGTCCTGTTTCCACACCCCTTAACGGTCAATTCAGCCGGGGCAACTAGCATGTACCCACCGGTCGCCTGCCTGAGGAGACGTGTGGGACTACTTGACAGCTTCGAGAAGGGTCTCGAGCGCGCGGTGAACAGCGCGTTCGCGAAGACCTTCCGCAGCGGCATCCAACCCGTCGAGATCGCCTCCGCGCTGCGGAGCGAGCTCGACAAGAAGGCCGCGGTCGTGAGCCGCGACAGAATCCTCGCCCCGAACTCGTTCACGGTGAGGCTGTCGCCGACCGACGACGACCACATGCGGGCCATCGGCCCCGCGCTCGAAGAAGAGCTCGACGGCATCGTCCAGACGCACGCGAAGGCGCAGGGCTACTCGTTCGCGGGGCCCATCACGATCTCGCTCGTGCGCGATGACGAGCTGGCCACGGGCACGCTGCGCGTGGACTCGTCGACCGCGCAGGGGCGCGTGTCGTGGCGCGGCGTGGTCGAGGTCGAGGGCAAGCGGCATCCGCTGATCAAAGCCCGCACCGTGATCGGGCGCGGCAGCGACGCCGACATCACGATCTCCGACCCCGGCACGAGCCGTAAGCACGTCGAGATCCTGTGGGACGGCGAGCGCGCGATGGTGCGCGACATGAACTCGACGAACGGCACGCAGCTCAACGGCCGCAAGGTGACCGAGGCGGCGCTTCCGCCCGACTCCACCGTCCGCATCGGCCGCACCGACATCGTCTTCCGGGTGATCGCGCAGGCGTCGCCCACCGCTCCTCCGCGTCCGCCGCTGCCCGATGACCGCACGCGCGCCTTCGGTCTGCCCGACGGAGGCCCCCAGGAATGAGCGAGCTGACCCTCCTGCTGCTGCGCATCGGGTTCCTGCTGCTGCTGTGGTTCTTCGTCTTCGCAGTCGTGTACTCACTTCGTGCGGACCTGTTCGGCGTGAAGGTGAGGCGGATGCCCGAGCCCGCGGCCGCCGCCGCTCCGGCCCCCCGGGCAGAGGCGAACTCGACCCGTCCGGCGGCTCCCGCCGCGCCGACGCCGTCGTCGGGGCCCAAGGTCCCCGCAACCACTTCCAACGTGTCGCGCATCGTGATCACGAGCGGTCCGAAGGCGGGACTCGAGCTTCCTCTCGGCAGCGAGCCGCTCACGATCGGGCGTTCGAGCGAGTCGGGCCTCGTGATCCGCGACGACTACACGTCGAGCCACCACGCCCGCCTCGTGCTGTGGGGCGACCAGTGGATGATCCAGGACCTCGACTCGACGAACGGCACGTGGCATGACGGCGTCCGCGTCGCCACGCCCGTTCCGGTTCTCGTGGGCGCCCCGATCAAGGTCGGAGCGACGACCTTCGAGCTGCGGAAGTAGCGGGGAGAACCACGACGCATGGTCTTCGAGGGCTCGAGTGCCGCCATCTCGCACACCGGAAAGGTGCGGTCCAACAACCAGGACTCCGGTTACGCGGGCTCGAACCTCTTCGTCGTCGCCGACGGCATGGGCGGTCACGCGGGCGGTGACGTCGCTTCGAGCATGGCGATCACCCGCCTGGCGGAGCTCGACCATCCATACGAGTCGACCGCCGAGGCCGAGCGGGCACTGCGCGAGGCGATCACCGAGACGGCCGGCGACCTCATCGACACCGTGCGCGCCCGGCCAGAGCTCGCCGGCATGGGCACGACGGTCAGCGCGCTCATCATGGTCGACGACTACGCCGTCATCGCGCACATCGGCGACTCGCGCGTCTACCTCTACCGCGATGGCGCCCTCACCCAGATCACGACCGACCACACGTTCGTGCAGCGGCTCGTCGACTCGGGCCGCATCACGCCCGAAGAGGCCCGCTTCCATCCGCGTCGCTCCGTGCTCATGCGCGTGCTCGGCGACATGGACGCCGACCCCGAGCTCGACACGTTCATCATGCCGACGCAGCCCGGCGACCGGTGGCTCATCTGCTCGGACGGGCTCTCGGGCGTCGTCGACGACATCCACACCGCGCGGGCGCTCGGGCAGGGCATGGCGCCGGGTCGTACGGCCGACAACCTGCTGAAGCAGGCGCTCGACGGTGGCGCTCCCGACAACGTGACGATCGTGATCGCGGACGTCGGCGGGCAGCATCCGATCTTCTCCGGCACCCCCACGATCGTCGGGTCGGCCTCGAACCCCGAAGGCGTCGAGGTGCCGGCCGCTCGTCCGAGCCGCGGTGGCTGGCTGCATCCGGTCCGTCAGGCGGCGAACGAGCCCACGCACTTCGAGCCCGCCCCCGAGTACCTCGAAGAGCTCATCGAAGAGGATCGCCGGCGGGCGCGGCGCCGTCGCATCGGCTGGATCATCGGGCTGGTGCTCGTCCTCCTCGGGCTGGCGGCGGGGCTGTTCGGCGCGTATCAGTGGACGCAGACGCGCTATTTCGTCGGCGCCGACGAAGACACCGTGGTCATCTACCGCGGTATCCAGCAGGACATCGGGCCGATCAGCCTGTCGACGGCGTACATCGACACGGGCATCTCGCTCGACGACCTCACGCTGTTCGACCGTGTCACCATCGAGAACACGATCACCGCGCGTTCGCTCGCCGACGCCGAGGCGATCGTCGACCGCATCCGAGACAGAGCGGAGGTGAACAGCAGATGACCTCGACCCAGCCGTCGTCGCCGATCGAGGCGATCAACGCCGACACCACCGTGCTGCGAGCGCTCCGTCGCCTTCGCGTGCCGCAGACGCATCGCAACCGCGAGCTCTTCCTGCTGCTGTTCGCCTTCGTCCTGACCGGCGGCGCGATCACCCTCGTGCAGCTCGGGGCGCGGGGCGCGATCGACGTGTCGTTCCTGCTGCTGTGCGGCGGGCTCATGGTGCTGGTGATCGTGCTGCACATCGTGCTTCGGCTGCGGGCTCGAGACGCCGACCCGTTCGTCGTGCCCATCGCGACCTTGCTCACCGGCATAGGCCTCGCGATGATCTATCGCCTCGACCTGGCCCGCAACCGCCAAGGCTGGGAGGCGTACTCGATCCGGCAGCTCGTGTGGGCGGCGATCGCGCTGGCCCTCGCGATCGCGGTCGTGATCGCGCTGCGCAATTATCGCGTGCTCTTCCGCTACACCTACGTCTTCGGATTCCTCGGGGTCGTCCTGCTCGTCCTGCCGATCATCCCGGGTCTCGGCACGGACGCGAACGCCGACGTGTGGGTGTCGCTCGGCTTCTTCAGCTTTCAGCCCGGTGAGCTCGCGAAGATCGCGCTCGGCATCTTCTTCGCCGGCTATCTCGTGCGCACGCGCGAGAGTCTCACGTCGGTCGGCCGGAGGTTCCTCGGCATCACGTGGCCGCGTGCGCGCGAGCTCGGGCCGCTCCTCGTGTTCTGGCTCCTGTCGCTCGTGATCATCGTGATGCAGCGCGACCTCGGCACGGGCCTGCTGATCTTCGGCATGTTCGTCGCGATGCTGTACGTCGCCACCGGCAAGACGAGCTGGGTGCTCATCGGTGTCGTGCTCGCCGCGCTCGGCGCGTTCCTGGCGTCGCGCGTGCTTCCGTACGTCGGCGGTCGATTCACGAATTGGCTCGACGCGTTCAACCCCGACCTCATGGAAGGCAGCAGCTTCCAGCTCGTGAACGGCATCTTCGGGCTCGCGCAGGGCGGCCTCATCGGCACCGGCCTCGGGCAGGGTCGCCCTGAGCTCACCCCGGTCGCCGAGAGCGACTACATCTTCCCCGCGCTCGGCGAGGAGCTCGGCCTCGTCGGCGTGTTCGCGCTGCTGTGCCTCTACATGGTGTTCGCGAGCCGGGGCATCCGCATCGGCCTCGCCGGCCAGGACGACTTCGGCAAGCTGCTCGCGACCGGCGTGTCCTTCACTCTCGCGCTGCAGGTGTTCATCATGGTGGGCGGCGTCACCCGCCTCATCCCGCTCACGGGTCTCACGACGCCGTTCCTGGCGGCGGGCGGTTCGTCGCTCGTGGCGAACTGGATCATCGTCGCGCTCCTGCTGCGCATCTCGGATGCCGTGCGACAGCAGCCCCGGGTGGTGATCGGATGACGAAGGAACTGCGCCGCCTGAGCATCCTCATGCTCATCATGTTCCTGGCCCTCTTCGCCTCGACCAGCTGGATCCAGGTGGTCGAGGCCGACGCGCTGTCGGCGAACCCTGCGAACCGCCGCGCGCTGTACGACTCGTACGAGGTGCAGCGCGGTTCGATCATCGCGAGCGGCATCCCCATCGCGAGCTCCGTGCCGTCGGACGACGTGTATTCGTGGCAGCGCCAGTACCCCGACGCTCCGATGTGGGCGCACGTCACCGGGTGGATCAACCCCGTGCTCGGGTCGTCGACGGGCATCGAGCAGGCGATGAACCAGGCGCTCAGCGGCACGTCCGGCTCGCAGTTCCTCTCGCGCATCGAGCGCATCATCACCGGCCAGCCCCCGCGGGGGTCGAACGTCGTGCTGTCGCTCGACGCCGATGTGCAGCGCGCCGCGTACGAGGCGCTCGGCTCGCTGCAGGGCGCCGTCATCGCGATCGAGCCGGCGACCGGCCGGGTTCTCGCGATGGTCTCGAGCCCGTCGTTCGACACGAATCTGCTGGCGCAACACGATTCGGATGCCGCGCTGGGCGCCTACGAAGCGCTTGAGGCCGATCCGGCGCATCCGCTCTTCGACCGCTCGATCGGGGGCGACCTCAACCCGCCCGGATCGACGTTCAAACTCGTCGTCGCGTCCGCGGCACTGGCCTCCGGCGACTACACGCCCGAGTCGCAGATCCCGAACCTCGCTGTATACCAGCTGCCGCAGTCGACGGCCGTCGTGCACAACGCCGGCGGAGGGACGTGCGGCGGTGGCGCGACCGTGTCGATCGCCGACGCCCTGCGACTGAGCTGCAACATCCCGTTCGCGCAGCTCGCCGTCGAGCTCGGTGACAACGCGATCCGGGAAGAGGCGGAGAAGTACGGGTTCAACGCGTCGTTCGACGTTCCGATGGCCTCGACGCCGTCGAGCTACCCGAGGGCGCTCGACGACCCGCAGACGGCCCTCACCGGATTCGGCCAGGGTCAGGTGACGGCGACGCCGTTGCAGATGGCGATGGTGTCCGCCGGGATCGCGAACCGTGGGATCGTCATGAGCCCCCGCCTGGTCGACCGCGTCATCGGCTCGGACCTGTCGGTGCAGGAGACATTCGATGACGTCGAATTCGAGCGGGCGCTCGAAGATGACCTGGCCGCGGAGATGATCGCCATGATGGTCGCCAATGTCAATGAGGGCGCGGCGTCGGGTGCAAGAATAGACGGGGTCGACGTGGGCGGGAAGACCGGCACCGCGGAGAACGGACCCGGCAGACCCTACACGTTGTGGTTCACCGGGTTCGCGCCTGCGGACAACCCGCGGGTGGCTGTCGCCGTCGTCGTGGAAGACGGCGGAGGACAGGGTCAGTCGGGGAGCGGCAACACGATCGCGGCGCCTATCGCGAAGAGGGTCATGGAGGCGGTGCTGGGCAGATGAGACCGACGCAGGGTGTGACCTTCGGCGGCCGTTACGAGCTGGATTCTCGGATCGCCATCGGCGGGATGGGCGAGGTGTGGGAGGCGACCGACCACGTCATCGGCCGCACCGTCGCCATCAAGATCCTCAAAGACGAGTACATGGGCGACCCGGGCTTCCTGGAGCGCTTCCGCGCCGAGGCTCGGCACGCCGCGCTCGTCAATCACGAGGGCATCGCGAGCGTGTTCGACTACGGCGAGGAGAACGGCTCGGCGTTCCTCGTGATGGAGCTCGTCCCGGGCGAGGCGCTCTCGACGATCCTCGAGCGCGACGGATCGCTGTCGACCGACAAGACGCTCGACATCGTCGCCCAGACCTCCGCCGCGCTGCAGGCCGCGCACGCGGCGGGCCTCGTGCACCGCGACATCAAGCCCGGCAACCTCCTCATCACGCCCGACGGGCGCGTCAAGATCACCGACTTCGGCATCGCGCGCATCGCCGACCAGGTGCCGCTCACGGCGACCGGCCAGGTGATGGGCACGGTGCAGTACCTCTCGCCGGAGCAGGCGTCGGGGCATCCGGCGTCGCCCGCCACCGACATCTACTCGCTGGGCATCGTCGCGTACGAATGCCTGGCCGGAAAGCGTCCGTTCACGGGCGAGTCCCAAGTGGCGATCGCGATGGCGCAGATCAACGAGCAGCCTCCGCCGCTGCCGCCGACGGTCGCGGTACCGGTGCAGAACTTCGTGATGGCGATGATCGCGAAGAAGCCCGAAGACCGCCCGGCCTCGGCCGCTGCGGTCGCGCGCGCGGCGACAGCGCTCCGCCGCGGAGACGTCGCGGCCGCGGCCGCCGCCGTTCCGGCGATCGCCGGAGCCGCCGCAGCCGCGGGCTCTGACGACGTCACGATGCTGCTGACCCCCGGAGGGGATCCCGGTTCGACGCAGCTGCTGACCTCCCCCGCACCCGTACCCGTCGAGGGCGAAGAGGAGCCGCAGAAGAAGAAGCGAAGCCCGTGGACGTGGCCGCTCATCGCGCTCATCGTCCTGTTGCTGCTCGTGCTCGGCGGCACGATCTGGGCGCTGTTCGCCAACCAGGGCGGCGACCCCGAGCCGACTCCGTCGTCACCGACGCCCACGCGGACGGAGCCGACACCGACGCCGACCGAGACCGAAGACACGCGCGTCAACATCGACGCGCTCGCCCTCGTCGGAGTGAACTGCGACGACGCGCTGGTCAAGGCGACCGAGGCGGGCCTCCGCCCCACTCGTGCGGCGGGCTCTGCGGCGCCGACCGGCGCGCAGATCAACACCGTCGAGGCGACCGACCCCGCGGGCGGCAACGTCGACCAGGGGTCGGCGCTCAGCGTGATCTGCTTCGGCGACCAGACGAGCATCCCCTCCCCGGGGGCCGGCCCGACGATCAACGACGGCGCGCAGCCCGTGCAGGGCACGACGGTACCCGTCGCATGGCAGACCGCGTCGTGCCCCGCCGGCACGGGCAGCCTGAGCAGCTTCACCGTGACGATCACGGGCGCCACCTTCGTGCAGGGCGGCTCGACGTCGCGCGACTTCGGTCCGAGCGAGCTCAGCGCCGACGTCGTCGTCGTGAACCAGCCGAACGCACCGGTGACCGCGACGTACGTGTACACGTGCAGCGGCGGCACGGGCGGCGAGCAGCGGTCGTCCGCGCCCTCGCCGGTCACGAGCACGACCACCCTTCCGACGCCGGATGAGGGCGGCGAACCCGACCCCGAGCCGACCGACGGCTGAGGTCACAACCGGCGCGCGGCGGACGACCCGCCGTCGGTTAGGCTGACTCTGTTTCGACCCCAGGGAGTGACCGTGATTGCTGAGACGCGCGTGCTTTCGGGGCGCTACCGCGTCGATGAGCAGATCGGTCGAGGCGGAATGGCGACCGTGTACCGCGGCTACGACCTGACGCTCGGCCGCCAGGTCGCGATCAAGGTCCTCGATCGCGAGCTCGCGGGCGACAACACGTTCCGCACGCGGTTCCGTCTCGAGGCGCAGGCTGCCTCGCGCATGGCGCACCCCACGATCGTGCGCGTCTTCGACGCCGGCGAGGATTCCGAGACGGCGCCCGACGGCAGCATCCGCTCCGTCCCCTACATCGTGATGGAGCTCGTCGCCGGGTCGCTGCTGAAAGACATCATCGCGCAGGGTCCGGTGCCGGTGGCCGACGCCGTGCGCTACGTGGACGGGATCCTCGAAGCACTCGAGTACTCGCACCGGGCGGGCGTCGTCCACCGCGACATCAAGCCCGGCAACGTCATGGTGACCCCCGCCGGCCAGGTCAAGGTGATGGACTTCGGCATCGCACGCGCGGTGTCCGACAGCTCGTCGACCGTCGCCGAGACCACCCAGATCCTCGGCACCGCCGCGTATTTCTCGCCCGAGCAGGCCAAGGGCGAGCCCGTCGACGCACGCGCCGACCTCTACTCGACGGGCGTCGTGCTGTACGAGCTGCTCACGGGGCGCCCCCCCTTCCGCGGCGAGAGCCCGGTGGCGGTCGCGTACCAGCACGTGAGCGAGGCACCGACGACGCCGTCCGAGGTCAACGACACCGTGCCGCGCGCGCTCGACGCCGTCGTGCTTCGCGCGCTCGCGAAGGATCCCTTCCAGCGCTTTCAGGATGCGGCGACGTTCCGCGAGGCGCTCGACGCGACGATCGGCGGGCGGAATCCGTCGCGCCGTCAGGTCGGCGCGCTCACGAGCGAGCTGTACGGCCCCAACCCGCGGCAGGCCGCCGAGACGGCACGCTCGCTCCGACAGCTGAGCACCGACTCGACGATGAAGCGCACACAGGCCGGACCCCCGGTCGCGTGGATCTGGGCGGGCGTCGCCGTCCTCGCGGTGCTGCTCATCTCGGTGCTCTTCTGGGTGCTCACGATCCGCCCGGGAGGCGACGTGCCGGCGTCGGCCCGCATCGTGCCCGACGTGACCGGCATGACATACGAGCGCGCCACTGTCGAACTGAGTGACGAAGACCTGATCGCGCGACGAATCGACGAGCCGAGCACCGACGTCGCCGAAGGCATCGTCATCCGGACGGATCCCGAGGCCGAAGTCTCGGTCAACGTCGGCCAGGAGATTCGCGTCTACGTGTCGAGCGGCCAGGAGACCACGACCGTGCCCGTGCTCGAGGGGCTCGGGCGCGACGCCGCGAGCGACGCGCTCACCGCCGCCGGCCTCGCGCTCGGCACTGTCACGACCCGGAACGATCCCGACCTCGCCGAGGGGATGGTGATCTCGTCCGATCCCGCGACCGGCGCCGAGGTGGCGAAGGGCTCGTCTGTGAACCTCGTCGTCGCATCCGGCCGCGTCACGATCCTCGACTACCGCGGCTACACCGTCGAAGCCGCCCGCACGGCGCTCGAGGCGCCCGACATCAGGCTCACGGTCGAGACGCTGGAGGATCCGACGTGTCCCGCGTCCGATCCGCCGATCGTGTCGCAGCAGTCCCTCGCCCCGGGGGACGTGCCGGTGCATTCGACGATCACCCTCCAGTACTGCACGGGAGCCGAGGGCGGCGACTCAGAAGGGTAGCCGCGGTGGCCGGAGGGGCGCAGGGTTCAGCGACGCGGATGCAGCGCGGCGCCGCGCGCGGCGGCATCCGGGAATCCGACGGAAGCCAGCCAATTACCGAGCAGCCGGTACCCGCCCTCGGTGAGCACGCTCTCGGGATGGAACTGCACACCCTCGATCGGGGCCTCGCGGTGGCGCACGCCCATGATGACCCCGCTGTCGGTGCTGCTCGTGACCTCGAGCTCATCGGGAAGGGTCTCGGGCACGATCGCGAGCGAGTGATAGCGCGTCGCGACGAAGGGGTCGGGGAGTCCGCCATACAGCGGGTTGCCGCCGTGGTGCACGAGCGACGTCATGCCGTGCATGGGCTCCGGAGCGTGATCGACACGCGCGCCGAACGCCTCGCCGATCGCCTGATGCCCGAGGCACACGCCGAGCAGGGGCACCTCTCGCGAAGCAGCCTCGCGCACGACGGCGATCGAGGCGCCTGCTCGGGCGGGCGTGCCGGGCCCGGGCGAGACGAGCACCGCGCGGTACCCGTCGATCGCGTCGCCGGCGTCGCCGGGGCGCACGGCGTCGGCCTCGATGAGGTCGGTCTCAGCGCCGAGTTCGTGCAGGTAGCCCACGAGGGTGTGGACGAAGCTGTCGTGGTTGTCGACGACGAGCACACGCTCGCGCCGCGGATCCTCGGTCATTCGACGGTGACTTCCTGCGGGTTCACGAACTGGCTCACCCACGGGAAGACGTAGAAGAAGAGCCCGTACAGCGCGGCGATGAGCAGGATGAGCAGGATGAGCACCCGCACCCACGCCGGGCCGGGGAGGATCCGCCACAGCGCGGCGTACATCAGGCCACTCCTTCGGTGAGCGAGGCGGGCGGGCCGGCGGCACGCGGCGTGAACGACTCGAACACGCTGTACGCCACGATCCGCTCGGCGAGTCCGAACATGGGGCTGCAGCTCGTCATGGTCAGGTACGAGGTCGTCGCCTGCACGATGTCGGGTCGCTGGGGCACCGGCAGCAACACGTCGACCTCGTTCGGCCTCACGTACTCGAGCGTGCGGAAGCGGTAGGTGTACCAGCCCTCCTGCGTCTCGACGACGATCGCGTCACCGACGCGCAGGTCGGCGATGCGGTTGAACGGCTTGCCCCACGTCGTACGGTGCGCCGCCACCGCGAAGTTCCCGGGCTCGCCCGGCATCTGGGTACCGGGGTAGTGGCCGATGCCGATCGTGTCGAGCGTCCGGGCACGGGAGACGCCGCCCGCCATCTCGACGGCGTAGTCCGGTCCGAAGCGGGGTACACGCATGACGGCGAAGACCTCGGCGTCGGCGGGTTGCGGAAGGATGATCGGTTCGGAGGTCGGAGGTTCCTCACCGGCATCCGGCTCTGTGGTCGGCAGCGGATCCGGGAGGTCGGATTCCTCGTAGCTCTCCTGCCACTGCGTCGATCGTTCCTGCCCCGCCGCGTTGCGCTCAGCGCCGAAGATCCAGTCGCCGATCCACATCTGCCACGCCACGTACAGCAGAACGACAACGCCCACGGTGATGAGGATCTCGCCGATGACGCCGATGGCGGATGCCCGGGATCGACCCGCACGGCGACGGCCGGCCGCACGTGCACGCTGTGCGTCGGCCGACTCGACGGGTGGGTCGTCATCCACAGGTGGATTCTATTGATCAGTGCTGGAGCCGCGCTGACAGTAGAATGGCCCCATGGCACGTGCAGGCAAAGACGACGACGCCCTCGTCGAACGCGGCGAAGGCGACGCCGCCCCCAACCCCGTATGGTTCAAGCCCATCATGATCGGGCTCATGCTCATCGGACTCGTATGGGTGCTGGTCTTCTACCTGAGCGGCAACAACTACCCGATCCCCGGCATCGAGGGCTGGAACCTCGTGATCGGATTCGGCATCGCCTTCATCGGCTTCCTCATGACCACCCGCTGGCGCTAGCCGCCGCATCCGACTTCTTGAAAGCACCGCCTTCGGGCGGTGCTTTCCTTATCCACCGCTGTGTCCACATGTGGGTAATTACACGCGTGTGATTCATCCCCACGTGTGGATGAACCTGTGGATAACTATGCGCGCGAACGAATCAGAGGGAGAAGACGGCCGGGATCACGAGCAGTGCGAGCAGCACCACGGTGAGGCCGACGAGCAGTCCGATCTGCAGCGGGCGCTGCCGCAGCTGGCGGGTGCGGGCGTAGATGAACCCGACGAGCGCACCGGCGATCAGGCCGCCGAGGTGCGCCTGCCACGAGATGCGGATCGCGCTCAGCGCCATCGCGAACGACCCGCTGCCGATCGCCCCGATGAGCGCGAAGACGAAGGGGAGCGCGAGGTTGATGCCGATGATGATCGCGATGCCCCGCATGTTCGCGCCGATGTGTCGGCCGATCACGAGCAGCGCGCCGAACAGGCCGAAGACGGCTCCGGATGCCCCGACCACCCACGTGAACGGGGCGAGAAGCGCGACGGCGACCGATCCGCCCAGACCGCTGATGAGGTAGAGCGCGAGGAAGCGCCATCGGCCGACGAGCGGCTCGAGGCTTCGGCCGATCATCCACAGCGCGAGCATGTTGAGCCCGACGTGCCAGAACCCGTCGTGGACGAGCAGAACCGTGAGCAGACGCCACGGCTGGAAGGGCACACCGCTCGCGGGGAGCACGAACGCGCTGTTGAACGCGAGCCATGTCTCGGCGTTGAGTCCCGGGATGAGGGTCACGATGTACGCGACAGCCGTGATCGCGATGATCGCGTAGGTCACGAGCGGCCGTGTGTCGACCGGCGCCGCCACGGGACGAGCCGTCGCCCAGCGACGCTCCGCCTTGCGCTGCGCGGGACTGCGCGCACCCTGCTGCTCACGAAGGCACTCGGGGCAGATCACGCCCACCGGCGCGGGGGTCTGGCACTCGGGGCAGATCGTGCGCAGGCATCGCTGGCACAGCACGAAGCTCTGCCGATCGGGGTGCCGGTAGCAGTAGTCGTCGCTGTTGCGGCGAGGCTCAGCAGATGTCACGGGACGTCGCGAACGGTCTCAGGGCTGACGAATCAGACCGCGACGACGTCGATCGACGAGATGACGACCGGCTCGACCGGGCGGTCGCCCGCGGCGGTGGGCACGCGACCGATGTCGTCGACCACCGAGCGCGAGTCGTCGTCGGCGACCTCGCCGAAGATCGTGTGCTTGCCCTGCAGCCACGGCGTCGGATCGGTCGTGATGAAGAACTGCGAGCCGTTCGTGCCCTCGACCGCTCCGGTGATGGCGTTGCGGCGCAGGCCGGCGTTCGCCATCGCGAGGAGGTATGGCTTCTGGAACGTGAGCTCGGGGTGGATCTCGTCGTTGAACGTGTAGCCGGGACCGCCGACGCCCTGGCCGAGCGGATCGCCGCCCTGGATCATGAAGCCGGGGATGATGCGGTGGAAGATCACGTCCTGGTAGAGCGGGCCCTCGCCCTTCTGCCCCGTAGCGGGGTGCGTCCACTCCTGCGATCCGTCGGCGAGACCGATGAAGTTCTGCACGGTGCGGGGCGCGTGGTCCCCGAAAAGGTTGACGACGATGTCGCCGTGGTTGGTGTGGATCGTGGCGACGGCGGTGTGCTGAGGCATGCGTACATTCTCTCAGAGTTCTTCGCAAGCCCTTCCGCCTCGATCCAGGTCTGGCAAGATGGGAGACCGACACGCCCATGCGTAGGGAGGGCCCCGTGAGCAAGAGCCGCAAGCGCAAGAAGGAACTCCGCAGACTCCAGAACCAGGCGAACAACCTGTGGGAGTCGCAGCAGGTGCTGTTGGCCGAGGCGGCCTCCGTGGCGAAGGAAGCCGGCCGCCAGCTCGGCAGCTACAGCCGCGAGGAGCTCGTTCCGACGGTGAAGCAGAAGTACGACCGCTACGCCGCCCCGTATGTCGACAAGGGCATGAAGCTCTCGAAGACTGTGCTGACAGACAAGGTCGTCCCCACCGCCGGCGCCGTCGTCGGTGCCGGACTCTCGGTGTGGGATGCCGCCAATGACACGCGCGCACGCCTTGCGGCGGGTCGCGGCTTCGGCGGACTCGACGCCAAGAAGTACGCCAAGAAGGCGGATGCGTACGGCAAGAGCGCGACGAAGGCGCTCGCCGCGAAGTTCGCGGCGGAGCCGCCCAAGAAGAAGAGCGGCCTCGGCGCGAGCGGGATCATCGCGATCCTCATCGGGCTCGTCGCGGCCGTGGGCGTGTTCTACGCCGCCTGGCAGACGCTCCGCGCCGACGACGAGCTCTGGGTCGCGGACGACCCGCTGCGCGCTCCCGACGCGTGAGTCAGGAGGACATCGACCCGCTCGGGCGGGTGCGGGCTGCGGCATCCGCTCTCGGCCTCGATGTCGAGTTCCGCGAGCGTCCCGTTGCACGAAGCCTGCCCGAAGCGGCCGAGATCCTGGGCATCGCTCCGGCGGGCATCGTGAAGACGCTCGTGGTCAAGCGCAGCGATGACACGTACTTGTTCGCGCTGGTGCCCGGCGACCGTGCGATCTCGTGGCCCAAGCTGCGGTCAGTCGTCGGCGTCAATCGCCTGCAGCTTCCCGATCCGGAGCGGGCGCTCGAGGCCACGGGGTACGAGCGGGGCACGATCGTCCCGCTCGGCAGCACCCACGCGTGGCCGGTCTACGCCGACGAGCGGATCACCGGGCAGCGCATCGCGATGGGTGCGGGCGCGCACGGCTACAGCATGTTCGTCGACGCCGACGCGCTCATCGAGGCGCTCGACGCGACCGTCGCCGACATCTCGCAGGTCGCCGGTGAGCCGGCGGCTTAGCTCAGTCCCGCCATCCCGAGGGCGATGTCGACGAGCTCTACCCGCTTGAGCCCCCGAACGCCGTGGACCGTGAACCACTCGGCGCGATCCGTCGATCCGTCGACCTCGAACGTCAGGTCGCCGGCCACGATCGTCGCGCGATAGACGACCCGCAGGGCGTGCAGGGGCCGATGTGCGCCTTCGGAGACGCGCCGCGCCGCGGGGATCACCCGCGAGTGGATGCCGAGCAGCGCGTCGACGCGCACGGAGTAGCCCGTCTCTTCGAGCACTTCGCGCAGGACCGCGTCCGCCGGATCCTCACCGGGATCGAGACCACCGCCGGGGAGTGTCCACGCCGCGTGGTTCGAGTCGTTCCAGTGCGCGAGCAGCACTCGCTCGGCGTCGTCGGTGATGACCGCGTAGGCGGCGACACGCAGGTCCACCCGACTCACCCTACTCACCGGAATCGCGGCGACCGCCGAGCCGAGCCCGCGGCGCGTGGCTAAAGTGCGGTTGAGAAGGGAGGCAGACCATGAGCACGCCGGGCGACGCCGACGATCGAACGGATGTGCCGGAAACCGCGCGTGCGTATGTGCCTCGCCCGACCCGCGGTGCGTTCGCGTGGCTGGGGATCCTCCTCGCGATCGCCGTCGTCCAACTCGCCCGCGGCCAGTGGGGCGACGCGGCCGTCTTCGCGGTCGCGGGGTCGCTGGTCGTCGCGGAGTCCACCGGTCTGCTCGTGATGCTCGAGCGGCTCGTTCGACCGCGCACCCTCGCAGTGGCGGCGGGTGCGGTCGCGGCGGGCGTCGTGCTGATGCTCGCACCACGGCATTCCGTCGCCGCGGGCGCCGCGATGATCGGCGTCGGCGTCGCGGCGGCGATTGCCGCGTGGGCTCCTGCCCGGTCCGAGCAGCGACGCCCGCGGGCATGGCCTTCTGCGACCCGCCGCCTCGCGTGGAGCTGGGCGGCGGTGTGGCTCATCGCCTGCTTGTGGGAAGTGGCCCAGGTGACGCTGGGCGGATCGACCCCGGGTGGACGAGCGGCGCACCCCGCCTTGAGCGACATCGTGAATCCGCTGCTCGACGTTCCCCTGGGCAAGGGGGCGTTCGTCGTGGTGTGGCTCGCGCTCGGGGTCTTCCTCATCCGCCGCGGCACCACGGGCCGCGCGCCGTCGCGAAGGGAGCCGGACCTGTGATCACGAGCCTCGTCGTCTTCGCCGCGTGCGCAATCGCGCTCATCGTGAGCGGCTGGTCGGCGCGACGATCCGACCCTGATGCGACCGTCACCGAGCTCTTCGACCTCATGATGACCGACCGCACGGTGCGTCTGGCGATCATCGTGTGCTGGTGGTGGCTCGGCTGGCACTTCCTCGTCGGCCAGACCGTCGACCCCGGCTTCGGCGACTGAGCCGGCGGTACCGGCTGAAACGAAGAAGACGGATGCCGCAGCATCCGTCTTCTTCAACTGGTGGAGCCTAGGAGATTCGAACTCCTGACATCCTGCTTGCAAAGCAGGCGCTCTACCAACTGAGCTAAGGCCCCGGGGCGATTGTGTGGGGCTACCAGGACTTGAACCTGGGACCTCTTCATTATCAGTGAAGCGCTCTAACCGCCTGAGCTATAGCCCCGTTTGGAGGGCGACGCGTGCGTCGCAACCTCCAAGACTTTACCCGACCCGAGACGATTTCACGAATCGGGAAGGGCGCCGTCTCAGTTCGACGTGAAGCCGACGAGCAGGCCGCCCGTGATCTTCACGGCGAGGTTGTAGATGGCCGCGATCACGGCGCCCATCACCGTCACGACGACGAGGTTCAGGATCGCGACGATCGAGGCGAACGCCATGACCTGCGGCAGTCCGATGAAGTTCGTGAGCGACACTCCGCCGTCGGACAGGCTCTGGAAGAACTCGTCCACCGTCGAGATGAGACCCGTCGTCTGGACGACGAGGAACATCAGGAAGAACGCGACGACCGTGACGATCGCGATGGCGACCGCGGCGAGGAAGGAGAGCTTCACCGCCGACCAGAAGTCGATGTAGACCAGGCGCAGGCGCACCTGCTTGGCGGTCGTCTTGTGGCTGGACTTGCGTGCGAGCTTGTCGGCGACAGTGGTCATGCGTCAGGACTCTCTTCGGGGGTCTCGGGGGAGGACCCTTCACGGGATTCGGGGGCCGGGTTCGCGTCGGCGTCGGCGGCTACGGGGGGAGCATCCGTCGTCTCGGTGAGGCCGCGTTCGCCGTTGCGCGCGATCGCGATGATGCGGTCGTCGTCGTCAGGGCGGGCGAACACGACACCCATCGTGTCACGGCCCTTGGCGGGCACCTCGGCCACGGCAGAGCGTACCACCTTGCCGCTGGCAAGAACCACCAAGACCTCGTCGTCCTCGCTGACGATGAGACCGCCCGCGAGATCGCCGCGGTCCTCGTTCAGCTTGGCGACCTTGATGCCCAATCCGCCGCGTCCCTGCGGGCGATACTGCGCGACCGCGGTGCGCTTGGCGTAGCCGCCTTCGGTCACCACGAACACGTATCCATCGTCCGACACGACGGATGCCGACAGCAGGCTGTCGCCGTCGCGGAACGACATCCCCTTGACGCCCTCGGTCGAACGGCCCATGGGGCGCAGCGTCTCATCGGTCGCGGTGAAGCGCAGCGACATGCCGTGGCGGCTGATGAGGAGGATCTCGTCGTCCTCGTTCACGAGCATCGCGCTCACGACCTCGTCGCCGCCCTGATCGTCGCCCGCGGAGTCATCGCCCTCGCCGACGTCGCCGGCGCCGCCGCGGAGCTTGATCGCGATCACGCCGCCCTGGCGGTTCGTGTCGTACTCGGTGAGGCGCGTCTTCTTGACGAGACCGCCGCGCGTGGCGAGAACGAGATACGTCGCGACGTTGTAGTCGCGGATGTCGAGGATCTGCGCGATCTCCTCGCCGGGCTGCAGCGCGAGGAGGTTCGCGACGTGCTGGCCCTTCGCGTCGCGTCCGGCCTCGGGAACCTCGTACGCCTTCGCCCGGTACACGCGGCCCTTCGTCGTGAAGAAGAGAAGCCAGTGGTGGGTCGTCGTGACGAAGAAGTGCTCGACGACGTCGTCGGCGCGCAACTGGGCGCCCTTGACGCCCTTGCCGCCGCGGTGCTGCGACCGGTAGTTGTCGCTGCGGGTGCGCTTGATGTACCCCTCGCGGGTGACGGTGACCACCATCTCCTCTTCGGGGATGAGGTCTTCGATCGACATGTCGCCGTCGAACCCGGGGAGGATCTGCGTGCGGCGCTCGTCGCCGAACTTCTCGACGATGTCGCCCAGCTCCTCGCGGACGATGGCGCGCTGGCGGCTCGGGTCGGCGAGGATCGACTGGAAGTCGGCGATCTGCGCCTCGAGCTCTGTCGCCTCGTCGATGATCTTCTGGCGCTCGAGCGCGGCGAGGCGACGCAGCTGCATCTGCAGGATCGCATCGGCCTGGACTTCGTCGATCTCGAGCAGCTTCTTGAGGCCCTCGCGCGCGTCGTCGACGGTGGCGGACCGGCGGATGAGCGCGATCACCTCGTCGAGCGCGTCCAGCGCCTTGAGATAGCCGCGCAGGATGTGCATCCGCTCCTCCGCCTTGCGGAGGCGGAACTGCGTGCGCCGGACGATGACCTCGATCTGATGATCGATCCAGTGCGTGACGAACCCGTCGAGCGCGAGCGTGCGCGGTACGCCGTCGACGATCGCGAGCATGTTCGCGCCGAAGTTCTCCTGAAGCTGCGTGTGCTTGTACAGGTTGTTCAGTACGACCTTCGCCACCGCGTCGCGCTTGAGCACGATCACGAGGCGCTGACCTGTGCGGTCGCTCGTCTCGTCGCGGATGTCCGCGATGCCGGTGATGCGGCCGTCACGAGCGAGGTCGCGGATCTTCACCGCAACGTTGTCGGGGTTGACCTGGTACGGCAGCTCGGTGACCACGAGGCACGTACGGCCCTGGATCTCCTCGACATTCACGACGGCGCGCATCGTGATCGCCCCGCGCCCGGTGCGGTACGCGTCGCGGATGCCGCGCGTGCCGAGGATCTGCGCTGCGGTCGGGAAGTCCGGACCGTGGATGCGAGACATGAGCGCCTCGAGCAGCTCTTCGCGCGTGGCATCCGGATTCTCCAGCGCCCAGAGGGCACCGTCGGCGACCTCGCGCAGGTTGTGCGGTGGGATGTTCGTCGCCATGCCGACCGCGATGCCGACCGAGCCGTTCACAAGCAGGTTCGGGAAGCGCGACGGCAGAACCGTCGGCTCCTGCGTGTGGCCGTCGTAATTGTCCTCGAAGTCGACGGTGTCCTCGTCGATGTCGCGGACCATCTCCATCGCGAGCGGCGCCATCTTCGTCTCGGTGTACCGAGGTGCGGCGGCGCCCTGATTGCCGGGCGAGCCGAAGTTACCCTGGCCTGCCGCGAGGGGGTAGCGCAGCGACCACGGCTGCACGAGGCGGACGAGCGCGTCGTAGATCGCTGTGTCGCCGTGCGGGTGGTATTGACCCATGACCTCGCCGACGACGCGCGCGCACTTCGAGAACGCCTTGTCGGGGCGGTAGCCGCCGTCGTACATGCCGTAGATCACGCGGCGGTGCACGGGCTTGAGTCCGTCGCGCACGTCGGGCAGCGCGCGCCCGACGATCACGCTCATCGCATAGTCGAGGTAGCTGCGCTGCATCTCCAGCTGCAGGTCGACCTGGTCGATGTTGCCGTGATTGTGACCGGATGCCTCAGCCGGCTCGGTCGTGATGTCGTCAGTCATTCGCTCTCAGTTCCGTATCGTCCGCACCCGACTCAGATGTCGAGGAAGCGCACATCCTTCGCGTTCCGCTGGATGAAGCCACGGCGCGACTCGACGTCTTCGCCCATGAGGATGGAGAAGATCTCGTCGGCGGCGGCCGCGTCGTCGATCGTGACCTGAAGCAGCGTTCGGGTCTCGGGGTCCATCGTGGTCTCCCACAGCTCCTTGGGGTTCATCTCGCCGAGCCCCTTGTAGCGCTGGATGCCGTTCTCCTTCGGGATGCGCTTGCCCTCGGCGACCCCGGCGGCCAGGAGCGCGTCGCGTTCGCGGTCGCTGTACACGTACTCGTGATCGGCGTTCGACCACTTCAGGCGGTACAGCGGCGGCTGCGCGAGGTACACGTAGCCGGCTTCGATCAGGCCGCGCATATAGCGGAACAAGAGGGTGAGCAGCAGCGTCGTGATGTGCTGGCCGTCGACGTCGGCATCCGCCATCAGGACGATCTTGTGGTAGCGCGCCCTCGAGACGTCGAAGTCCTCGCCGATGCCGGTGCCGAACGCGGAGATCATCGCCTGGATCTCGTTGTTGCCGAGGGCGCGGTCGAGGCGGGCCTTCTCGACGTTGAGGATCTTGCCTCGCAGCGACAGGATCGCCTGCGTCTCGGGGTCGCGGCCGCGAACGGCCGAGCCACCGGCCGAGTCGCCCTCGACGAGGAAGATCTCGCTGATCGACGGGTCCTTGCTCGTGCAGTCCTTCAGCTTGTCGGGCATCGACGCCGACTCGAACACGCTCTTGCGGCGAGCGGTCTCGCGCGCCTTGCGCGCCGCGAGCCGTGCGGTCGCCGCGTCGATCGCCTTGCGCACGACGTTCTTGGCCTGCTGCGGGTTGCGGTCGAACCAGTCGCCGAGCCGGTCGCCGACGACCTTCTGCACGAACGCCTTCGCCTCGGTGTTGCCGAGCTTGGTCTTGGTCTGGCCTTCGAACTGCGGCTCGGAGAGCTTGACCGAGATCACGGCCGTGAGGCCCTCGCGGACATCCTCGCCGGAGAGGTTCTCGTCCTTCTCCTTCAGGAGGCCCTGGGCGCGGGCGTACCGGTTGACCAGTGCGGTGAGCGCGGCGCGGAAGCCCTCTTCGTGCGTGCCGCCCTCGTGCGTGTTGATCGTGTTCGCGAACGTGAAGACGTTCTCGGTGTAGCTCGTCGTCCACTGCATCGCGATCTCCATCGCGATCTTGCGGTCGGTGTCCTCCGACTCGAAGTCGATGATGTCGTTGACCGTCTCGGCCTTGCGCACCTTGTTGATGTACTCGACGTAGTCGACGAGCCCACGCTCGTAGAGGAAGCTGTCGGCCGGCTGGCGCTCGGCCTCTTCGCCGTCCTTGTCGACGGCGTACGCCGACTCCGGGCGCTCGTCGCTCAGGCTGATGCGCAGGCCCTTGTTGAGGAACGCCATCTGCTGGAAGCGCGTGCGCAGGGTGTCGTAGTCGAAGTGGACAGTGTCGAAGATCGAGGCATCCGGCCAGAACGTGATGATGGTGCCGGTCTCGTCGCTCTCTTCGCCGCGCTCCAGAGGTGCCTGCGGCACGCCGCCGTCGCGATAGGTCTGTCGCCACACGTAGCCCTGGCGCCTCACCTCGACATCGAAACGTGACGAGAGGGCGTTCACCACGGACGAGCCCACGCCGTGCAGACCGCCCGACACGGCGTATCCGCCGCCGCCGAACTTGCCGCCCGCGTGCAGCACCGTGAGCACGACCTCGACCGTCGACTTGCCCTCGGTCGGATGCATGTCGACCGGGATGCCGCGTCCGTTGTCGAACACGCGAATGCCGCCGTCTTCGAGGATCGTCACCTCGATGGTGTCGCAGAAGCCCGCGAGGGCCTCATCGACCGCGTTGTCGACGATCTCGTAGACAAGGTGGTGCAGACCGCGCTCGCCCGTCGAGCCGATGTACATGCCGGGGCGCTTGCGGACGGCCTCGAGTCCTTCGAGAACTTGGATGTCATCCGCCCCATAGTTGCCGGGAGCCTTGTGTGCGGGTCGCGAACGCGGTTCCTCGGGCACGCTTTCAGGGATCGATGACGTCATAGGTTCTCGAGGCTCCGCATCTGTTCCGGGGGACGCCTCCATCCTACCCCGAGGAACCCTGCCAACCGGCCTCTACGGGCCTGTGTGGCCCGGAAATCGCTCAGGAGGGTATCGGACCTGTCTCAGCCGTAGGTATCGCGCGGGCCACGCCCTGGAACCGTTCTGGAGCCCCATTTCCAGGAGGGGACGTCCGGCCCGATGAAGCGGATGCTCTCGACACCTGCCTCGGGATAGCGCCGGACGATCTCGGTCATGATGTGCGCGCGCATGAGCTGGAGCTGCTTCGCCCATGCCGTCGAGTCGGCCTGGACCGTCAGCGTGCCCTCCGTGAAGGCCACCGGACGCGTGTGGCGCGCGGTGTCGCCGCCGGCCACTTCGTGCCAGGTGCGCACGACGTCCTCACGGGCGAGCAGGGGGTCCCAGCCGGCTTCGCGGGTGAGCGCGGCGAGCACGTCGGCGACGCCTCGCGGATCGCGACCCGGCGCGAAGGGCAGGTTCTCGTCGTCCTCGTACCGACGGCGACGCCTCCGCACGGCACGCGCCGAGGGCTCGAGGCCGCGAAGGCGCAGGTACGTCGCGATCGTCTCGGGAACGCCATCGGATGCCCCGCCTGCCGCCGCGTGCTCTCCGGTGCCGGAGCCTGTCGAAGGTTCAGGCATCCGCGTTCTCCAGGATCCGGCCTGCCTCGACGCGCACGATCCGCGCGCGCAGCGTGTCGGGGACGTCCTGCTCGACGGCGGCCGTCACCACGACCTGCTCGAAGTCGCCCGCGAGGGCGGCGAGCCGCGTGCGCCGCTCGGCGTCGAGCTCGGCGAACACGTCGTCGAGGATGAGGATCGGATCGCCGAGCTGCGATTCGGCGCGCAGCAGCTCGGCCGAGGCGAGGCGCAGCGCGAGCGCGACCGACCACGACTCGCCGTGCGACGCGTAGCCGCGGACCGGGAGACCCCGCACGCGGAGGACGAGATCGTCGCGGTGCGGCCCGACGAGCGTGAGGCCGCGGTCGAGTTCGGCCGTGCGCCGGGCGGCGAGCGCGGCGCGGAACTGGTCCGCGATGCCGGCGGCCGCGGCATCCGCCGTCATCGTGCTCTCGTCGCCGTCGGCGTCTTCAGCGTCCACGCCGCGGACGGTGAGCGCCCATTCGAGCTCGGGCCGGTGGTCGGCGCCGGCGATCTGCGTGTAGGCACGCGAGAGCGGACCGGCGAGCTCGTCGGCGAGCGCGAGCCGCGCCTCGATGACCTGACTGCCGAGAGCGACGAGCTTGTCGTCCCACACGTCGAGCGTCGAAAGGGCGTCGCCGCGGATGCCGCGCGCCCGCGCCGTCTTGAGAAGAGTCGTGCGCTGCTTGAGCACGCGGTCGTAGTCGGCGAGGACCCCGGCCATGCGCGGACGCCGCTGGACGAGCAGTTGATCCGCGAAGCGCCGGCGCGCGGACGGGTCTCCGCGCACGATCTGCAGATCCTCGGGGGCGAACAGCACGACCTGCGCGTAGCGCGGAAGCTCGGCGGTGCGCACAGCCGCGCCGTTCACGCGCGCCTTGTTCGACCCCTGCCGGTTGAGCTGCACCTCGAGCTGCACGCGACGCTCGCCGTGCGCGAGTCGCGCTCGGACGATCGCGGCGTCCGATCCGTGGCGCACCATCGGGGCATCCGTCGAGACGCGATGCGAGCCGAGCGTCGCGAAGAACGCGATCGCCTCGGCGAGATTCGTCTTGCCCTGGCCGTTTCGGCCGACGAAGACATTGGGACCCGGATGCAGCGAGACATCGGCTTCCGCGTAGTTCCGGAAGTCGACGAGGCTCAGCTGCTCGACGATCACCCTGTCACCTTATTCCGCCCGTGTGACAGCGGGCCGAGAGCCTCCTTAACGAAGGAGGAGGTTCGGCTGCAGCAGGTACTTGAACGAGTCCTCGCCGGCCTTGTCGACCGACGTCTGCGGCGTGATGAGGACGGGGCTCAGCTTGTTCGCGTTCTCGCTCGACGTGAAGGTGATGCGGGTGAACTCGCTGCGCACGGCCGCGAGCGCCTCGAGCAGGTACTGCGGGTTGAGGCCGAGCGTCACGTCCTCGCCGACCAGGTTCGCGTCGACGGACTCGGACGCGCGCGCCTGCTCGGTGCCGGAGGCGTCCATCGACACGCTGTCGGCCGTGAACGTGAAACGCAGCGGAGCCGATCGGTCGAGCACGAGCGACACGCGACGGACGGCCTCGGTGAGGTCGGCGGTGTTGACGACCGCGTGGTGATCGGTCTGCTCAGGGAAGAGCCGGCGCACAGGCGGGAAGTTGCCCTTGATGAGCAGCGACGTCACGGTCTTGTTGCCCGCGGTGAACGCGA
Source organism: Microbacterium immunditiarum (assembly GCF_013409785.1). Classification (NCBI taxonomy): domain Bacteria; kingdom Bacillati; phylum Actinomycetota; class Actinomycetes; order Micrococcales; family Microbacteriaceae; genus Microbacterium; species Microbacterium immunditiarum. Next base: position 636,831 of record NZ_JACCBV010000001.1, on the reverse strand, counting down.
TGATCTCGCGGTCGCCCGAACCCGAGAACGAGATCGAGATGTCGCCGCCGTGCGCGAACGTCTTGCCGACCTCGGTGAGGGTGCGCGCGGGGACGAGCGCGGCGGTCTGCTCATCGGAGGCAACGGTTCCGCCGTCCCACGGGATGTCGCGCAGCGCGACACGGTAGCGGTCGGTTGCGACGAGGCTGAGCTGCGTGCCCGACACCTCGAGCTGCACACCGGTGAGGACGGGGGTGACGTCGTCGCGCGAAGCGGCGAACGCGACCTGCGAGATCGCCGTCGCGAAGTCCTCGGACGGGACAAGACCGGACTCGCCCGTCACCTCGGGGATCGCCGGGTACTCCTGCACCGGCATCGACGCGAGCGTGAATCGCGCGGAGCCGCACGTGAGCACGATGCCGTCTTGGTCGAGCTCGATCTGGATGGGCGCGTTCGGCAGACGGCTCGCGATCTCGGACAGCAAGCGGCCGTGCACGAGGATCGTGCCTGGCTCGTCGACGGTCGCCTCGATCGTGGTGCGGGCGGAGGCCTCGTAGTCGAATGCCGAGAGGGACAGACCGGCGTCGGATGCCTCGATGAGCACGCCGGCCAGGATCGGCTGAGGGTTGCGCTGAGGCAGAAGCTTCACGACGAACGACACGGCTTCGCTGAACACATCGCGATTGACGTGGAACTTCACGGACGCTCCCTCGACATCGGGCTGGGCTACCCATGCTAGTGCCAGCCTCAGGCCGCGCCAGTGGTTTGTCGCCGAAGGCTCCGCCGCGATGCGCCGTTCACGTCGAGGTCATCGAACCGTTCTTCATCAATGGACTCTTTGTCACGGTGTTAACCGCTGTGGAAAGTGTGGATAACTCGCGACTCCCCAGTCGAGGCTTGGGAACTACACGCATGTGACTTGTGGAAGGGCTGCGGAGACCCCGGGGACCGCGGAATCACGGGGAAGCGCGTGGTGCCGCCGTCGTCCACAGGGAGGCCTCCGGTGTCCACAGCCCTTCCGCAGTCGTCCCGAGTTATCCACAGGTTTTCCACACTGTGAAGAACGCGAATAATGGCCCCGTTCTCCACAGGTGTCAAGCATCCGTTGAGGCATATTCCGTGGGGCCGGCTTCGAGGGTGACGGACGCGGCGCGGCATCCGCCTCGGCACCCAGCGGAACGACGGGAACGCACAGGAATACTCACCGTGTGATCCTGGTGGACGACCTCGCGGTCGGTCAGCGCGCGGTGCGGCCGAGCTGCGCGGTGATCTCGGTGACCTGGTTGTAGATCGAGCGACGCTCCTTCATGAGGTCGCTGATCTTCTTGTACGCGTACATCACCGTTGTGTGGTCGCGGTTGCCGAAGAGCTGACCGATCTTGGGGAGCGACAGGCTCGTGCGCTCTCGGCACAGGTACATCGCGATCTGTCGCGCGGTGGCGACCGCCTGCGACCTGCTCGATCCGTACAGGTCGTCGACCGACAGCTTGAAGTAGTGTGCGGTCGCGTTGATGATGTCGGTCGGCGAGACGACGTTCGCGTCGTCCTGGTCGACGATGTCGCGCAGCACCGTCTGTGCGAGGGACATGTCGAGCGTCGAGCGGTTGAGGCTCGCGAACGCCGAGACGCGGATGAGCGCGCCCTCGAGCTCGCGGATGTTCGACGACACGACGGTCGCGATGTACTCGAGCACCTCGTCGGGAACCTGCAGCCGCTCGTTCTGCGCCTTCTTGCGGAGGATCGCGATGCGGGTCTCGAGGTCGGGCGCCTGAACGTCGGTGATGAGGCCCCACTCGAAGCGGCTGCGCATGCGGTCTTCGAAGCCGGTGAGCTGGCGCGGCGGCACATCGCTCGTGATCACGACCTGTTTGTCGTGGTCGTGCAGCGTGTTGAACGTGTGGAAGAACGCCTCCTGCGTCTCGGCGCGACCCTGCAGGAACTGGATGTCGTCGATCAGGAGGATGTCGACCTCGCGGTAGCGCGCCTGGAACGCCGAGCCGCGGTTGTTCGCGATCGAGTTGATGAAGTCGTTCGTGAACTCCTCGCTCGAGACGTAGCGAACACGGATGCCGGCGTAGAGGCTCAGCGCGTAATCGCCGATCGCGTGCAGGAGGTGCGTCTTGCCCAGACCCGAGTCGCCGTAGATGAAGAGCGGGTTGTACGCCTTGGCGGGAGCCTCGGCGACGGCGACCGCGGCCGCGTGGGCGAAGCGGTTCGACTGACCGATGACGAAGTTGTCGAACGTGTACTTCGGGTTGAGGCGCGTGTCGTAACGAGAGCCGGCGGATGCCGCATCCGTCGTCTCTGCCATTCCCGCCCGCGGACCGCCGGCCGGCTGCGACTGCGCGATCGGCTGCGACGGCATCGGAGTCTGGACCGGGATCGGCGACGTCAGGTGCTGGTCGGCGATATCGGGATTGACGACGACGCGGAACGTCGCGACCTCATCGTCGCCCACGCGCGAGATCGCCTCGAGGATCGGCGAGCGCATGCGCTTGTTGAGCTGCGCCGCGGTGAGGTCGTTCGGCACATCGAGGTAGAGCGTGCCTCCCATCACCCCCTGAGCGACGGCGAGATGCAGGAAGCCCCACAGTTGGGGCGTGACACGATCGTCCGCGGTGAGTTCATCGAGCACGGCTGACCAGACTGGTACGTCTGGAACTTGCTGCGATGACATGGCCCCCCCGGGTGTGTTGATGCGCCTCAGGCCCGCGCTTCGGTCACGCGAGCCTGTGGATAACTGCCGAAGCAACGGTAGGTCAGAGGCCGCGGCCGGGCAAACTCCACTGTAAGACTCGCCCGCGTGTCATTGCCAGGCTGGGGTCGCCGGATTGGGGATAATGTCCCGGTTCGGCTCAGTTTGAGTTCTCAGGCGTCTCGACGTAGCCTTAATCGGTTGACTTATGCCCTCGTGGCAGTCCCCTGTACGCCGTCTCCGGTCTCCATAGGGCCAGTCTGTCGCTGGCTTCCCCGCCCGGTGACACCTGATCCGGAAGAGATCTCATGAGCAAGCGCACGTTCCAGCCCAACAACCGCCGCCGCGCCAAGAAGCACGGGTTCCGTGCGCGCATGCGCACCCGTGCCGGCCGCGCGATCCTCTCGGCGCGCCGCGCCAAGGGGCGCACCGAGCTCTCGGCCTGAGTCCGGCCGAAGACCCGGTGCTTGCGAGGCCGAACCGACTCACCCGCGGAGCGGACTACAAGGCCGTCGTCCGTCGGGGCCGTCGCTGTGCCGCCGCACACACCGTGAGCTACGTGTCCGCCCGGGCTGAGGCGGTCACCGCGCCGCCGCGCTTCGGCTTCATCGTGAGCAAGAAGGTCGGAACGGCCGTCGTTCGCAACACCGTGCGCCGGCGGCTCAAGGCCGTCTGCGCCGAGGCGGTGGGCACCGTTCGTCCCGGAACGGACGTGGTGATCCGCGCGCTGCCGGGTTCGGCGAACGCCGCGTACAGCGAGCTCCGTGCGGAGATCTCGCGCTGTCTCGCCAGGAGCGCGGCATGAGCGTCCTTCCTGCCTATGCGCTCGGCGAGGCCCGGTTCGAAGCATCCGGTCTTCTCTCGGCCATTCCCCTGCTGCCGCGTAACGGTCTGCTCGCGCTGCTGCACGGCTATCGCGCGACGATCTCGCACACGTACGGCGATGTGTGCAAGTACTACCCGTCGTGCTCGGCGTATGCCGTCGGCGCAGTCCAGCAGCACGGCGCCGTCGTCGGGACCGCTTTGACGGCAGCCCGCCTCGCACGCTGCCACCCCTGGGCGAAGGGCGGCGTCGACGACGTGCCGCTTCGCAAGAACTTCCGGTACGCACTCACCCCACGCGGGTTCGTCGTGCCGACCCCCTCCGGAAAGGACTGATCCTCCGCATGGATCTCTTGCTGGCCTCCACCCCCGCACCCGATACGGCGAGCGGGGGCTTCGATCTGATCGGGACCATCCTCTGGCCTCTGAAGTGGGTCGTCGAGCTCGTGCTCGTCGCTTGGCACTGGCTGTTCACGGCCATCGGCCTGCCGCCCGCCGACGGCATCACGTGGGTGCTCGCGATCGTCGGCCTCGTGATCGTGGTCCGCGCGGCCCTCATCCCGCTCTTCGTGCGCCAGATCAAGAGCCAGCGCAAGATGATGGAAATCGCCCCTGAACTGCGGAAAATCCAGGAGAAGTATCGCGGCAAGCGCGATCAGCTCTCCCGCGAGGCGATGAGCCGCGAGACGATGGCGCTGTACAAGAAGCACGGCACGACGCCGGTCTCGAGCTGTCTGCCGCTGCTCGTGCAGATGCCGATCTTCTTCGCGCTGTTCAGCGTGCTGAACGACGTCACCCGCCACGCTCAGCAGGGTGTCGGTGGCGTCGGCCTGCTCAACGCCGAGGCCACGCAGCAGTTCTACGACGCGAAGCTCTTCGGGGTCGCGTCGCTGCACGAGACGCTCATCGACGCGTTCAACACCGGCAACACGACGGCGATCGTCATCCTGCTCGTGCTGGTCGTCCTCATGATCGCGTCGCAGTTCTTCACGCAGCTGCAGATCATCTCGAAGAACCTCTCCCCCGAGGCCAAGACCGGCCAGGCGTACCAGATGCAGAAGATCATGCTGTACGTCCTGCCCTTCGCCTTCGTGTTCTCGGGCGTCTTCTTCCCTCTCGGTGTCGTCATCTACTGGTTCGTGTCGAACCTGTGGACGATGGGTCAGCAGTTCCTCGTCATCCGCGAGATGCCGACCCCCGGATCCGAGGCGGCGAAGGCGCGCGAAGAGCGCCTCGCACGCAAGGGCAAGGCGATCGACTCGAGCGGCAAGGTCGTTCCGATCTCGAAGTACGAGGCTGAGCAGCAGCGTCTTCTCGAAGAGGCCGAGCGCGCGAAGGCCCAAGCGCCCAAGCGCCAGCAGCCCGTGAGCAAGCAGCGTGCCAAGAAGCAGGCGCAAAAGCGCGGCGGCCAGTCGCCGACGACGCAGCCCGGATCCTGACACCGGCTTGCCGGATGCCCCGACCGCAGTTGACCGAAGGACCGTCATGACCACCAGCAGCCCCACCCCCCTGGAGTCCGGGTCGATCGCACGCGAGCCGGCGACCGACGAGCAGCTCGAGCAGGAGGGCGACCTCGCGGCGGACTTCATCGAGGAGCTCCTCGATATCGCCGACATCGACGGAGACCTCGCACTCGACGTGCGCGGCGGGCGCGCGTACGTATCGGTCGAGGCGGAGGAGCCCGACTCACTGAGACTGCTTTCCGACCACGACACCGTGCAGGCGCTGCAGGAGCTCACGCGCATCGCGGTGCAGAACCGCACGGGGCGGTTCTCGCGCCTGATCCTCGATGTGGGTGGATCACGTGACTCGCGCACGAGCGAACTCACGCGTCTCGTCGACACGGCGGTCGCACGCCTCGATGCGGGTGCCTCGCAGGCCTCGCTGCCCCCGATGACGAGCTACGAGCGCAAGATCGTTCATGACCTCGTCGCGGAACGGGGTCTCGTGTCGGAGTCCTACGGCGAGGGAGCCGACCGCCACACGGTGATTCGGCGGCGCTGAGCCGCGGGCGCCGGCGGACGGCGCGTGGTCGACGGGTCGCGGCGTGGATGCCGGTGTTTCACGTGGAACGCACTGCCAGGATTGCGGCCGACACGACGGCCGGTGAACACCCAACGCGGTCGCTGCCGGCTCACAGGTTTCCTGAGACGATTGGCAACGCGCGCTGCTGAGCCGAGATCATGGTTCTGGCGTGGACCGATCTCGAGCATCCGCTGGTCGATTCGCTCCCATCACACCCCTCCATCCGGCCGGAGTACCCATGATCGAACCTGAACCCGCCGTCGCTGCCGCGATCTTTGGCGACCGCATCGAGGTCGCGCGCGCCTTCACCGACGCGCTTGCCCGGCACGGTGAGGAGCGCGGGCTCATCGGCCCACTCGAGGCAGAGCGCCTTTGGTCGCGGCACGTTCTGAATTGCGCCATCGCCGCCCCGCTCTTCTCGGGGCGAGTGGGCGATGTCGGGTCTGGTGCCGGCCTTCCCGGCTTGGTCCTCGCGATTGCGCGCCCCGATGTGGAGTGGGTGTTGATCGAGCCGATGGAGCGACGAGTCGCGTGGCTCGAAGAGCAGGCGGCAGCGCTCGGTCTCTCGAACGTCGAGGTGGTTCGGGGGCGTGCAGAGGAGTGGTCGCACGGCCCGACCCTCGACGCGGTGACCGCGCGGGCCGTGAGCGCACTGCGGACGCTGATTCCGCTCTCCGCGCCGCTCGTACGCGATGGCGGCGAGTTGATTCTGTTGAAAGGAGCTGCCGCTTCTGACGAGATCGCCGCGGCGGAGAAGCAGATCCGCCGGTTCGGTCTCAGGGACGTGCGAGTGGAAGTTCTCGGCGAGGGGCTTCTCGACCAGCCGACGCGCGTCGTGCGAGCGACCGTCCGCTGACGGCTCTCCCCGCGCGTGCGGCAGCGGGGGCGTTTCACGTGAAACGGAGACGGCGTGAGACGGATTGGCGCTGCGTCGGGGAGGTCCAGTCGCGGTATCTCCTGCAGCCACGCATCCCCTCCGTCGCGCGGCCGTCGGAGCCCGCTTGCACGCAGTGCGCTTCAGGGCGGGCCCGTTGAGACCGGCACAGGGGCTCGGGCTCGGGTTGTCCGCTGAGTGGTTTGCGGCGTTGCCCCGCACCGCGCGGCGAGTCGTAGACCGCGTGACCGCGCCCGGGCTCGTCTCGCGGGGTCTGTGCTCGGGGGGCACCTCGGGATTCGAGTCGATTCGCGATGAGCGCCGGACCGCTCGTCTCCTGCGCCGACGTCCGCTCGTGGCACAGGAAGGGATCGCATCCGAATCCGCTTCGTGCGCGCTCGCGCGAGCGTCGCGGTTGGAGGAAGCACCGCGCCGCACCTCTGCCTGCACGCTGTGAAGGCAGTTGCGCCTCTCCACCGGCGCGCCCGCGACCGGTGCAGAGACCGCGCGCCGGGCCGCTACACGAGTGCCTCGGTACGACGGTTCGGTCGCGTTACGGACGTCCGGCCCGACTCGGACACGGCCGGGCGTGGCCCGCACCCGCCAGAGACGCGCGTGCCGCGCGTGGCACACGACGACGCGCCCGACCCGTCGCTGATGCGCGGTTGTCGCCGAACCCAACACGACAAGGCGCTTCTCTTAGCGAACTGCTCGCCCGCTCCTTCCTTATGCGAGCCGGCAACGACGACACGAGGCGCGTGCCCGGCCGTGCAGGAATGGGCCGACTCGCCGCCGCCGTTCATGTCGCGATACGTCGCTCCGCCCGGTGACGCGGACGCGCGCGTGTCTCGGCACCATCGTCAGGCCGAGCGAGGGCGGATCCCCACCGGGTACACCTGGCGCGGCTGGATCTCGGCCCAACGGGAACGAGCGCCGTGTCATTCAGGACCGTTTCACGTGAAACGACGCGATCTCGCGCGCAGGTTCAGTTCCCGGTCACCTCCGTACGCGCGATGTCCTTGGCGAAACGCGAGCCGCGCGGTTCTGGCACTCCCTCGAAATGTACGAGCGGTGCGGGCGAGGGATATCGGCTCGCTCCGTGAAGAGCGGGTCAGTCGTTCCGGTGGGTATAGCGCGGACCAAGCAGACACACACGTCAAGTCCGGAACTCTCCCTCACATCACCCCGCTGCGGCTCTGTAGGGCCGCGCTGGTCCTCGCACCTCGACCGGTTCCCTCCGGTGACGCAACGGACGGACGTTCACGTGAAACGGCGGACGCGTCGACGGTGACGAACCCGGATGCCGCTCGGGGGGACCGGCACGCGGCTCGTCCTCTGAACAGCCATCACCTCTCGGGCCCTTCGCGCTGTCCCACAGACAGGCCACCGCGCGTGCCGATCTCACCCGTCGCCTCGCCCGTTTGCGACTCTGGCAGTCGCGAACAGGTTCCTCCCCCGCAGCCGAGGCCGCCTCGCGGCGCAAGGGGCGCATGTTTCACGTGAAACGGCAGGAGTCCCAGCCGCGAATGCGGAGTCTGCTCGAGAGGAAGTGCCATCTGGGCTCTCTCCTTGAACTGCCGAGTCCTGCTCAGCGTGCCGGACGCTGGCGTGTAAGTCGGGCAGCGCGGGTCCCGAGCCCATCCGCGCCGCCTGTCACGGGTCGGGCGGTCCAGGGGCGTTCCTCGTCCCGTCGACCGATCTCGGCGCAGAGCCGCCATGAGGGATGTTTCACGTGAAACGGTCCACGGCGCGGGACGTAGATGCTGCTGAAGGGGCGATCGCCGACACTCGTCGCGGAGGAACCCAACGAGGGTCACCCTCCGGCACCTACGCGAGAGCATTGGAATTGCCGCTGCCCGCGCACGCGCACCCGACCGACCGCCGAGCTCCGATCACGCCGCCTGCCTCGGAGGTCACTCCGCCCGCTCCGTAGACGTCGCAGAGTGGACTGAGGCTCTCACGGAGTGTGGGCGCAACCAACGGCGCCGCTGAGCAGGGTCGGGGTGAAAAACGGGGTTACGTAGCTGAGCGGGACGCGTCGGATTCGGCGAGTCTGGCGACGTGACCACCCGCTGCGAGTCGGGGCGCAGCGGGGGTCGTGATCCGGATGCTTCCGGCCCGCTCAATCGCAATCGACCGCGGGTCCGCGTCGGTTCGCGTCGGGATCACGGTGAGGGTCCGGCCGGCACGCGGACGTGGTGCCCCGAACCGGGTGGAGGGCTGCCACTCCGCGGCCAGTCGCCGAATCGCAAGACGCACCGCCTCGAATCGACGGACGACGCGGATCCGTCGAACTCGACCCACTTCGCCGCCGCCGCGGAGCACACTGCCGATCCTTCGTCTCCCAGACCGGACTGCGTATAGAGGGGTGTCATGCGAGGGGAGTGGAGCCCCGGCGTGGCTAGTCTGATCGAGGGCCGCCGCGACGACGCGACCGGCATCGAGATCCACAAAGGCGCTGAGAGGTGATGTTTCACGTGAAACGAGGATTGTGGGCCTCGATACTGCGGCTCTTCGGTGTTGGAGCGAAGAAGACGAACCCTGAACGCACACCGCCGGCCGCGGATAGTCAACCGCTGACGCCCCAACCAGTGACAGAAGCGGAGCATCCGCCATCGTTCGAGCGATCAGCTGTCGACGAGCCGTCGTCGAGCGAGGACGCGCTCTTGGCCGACGCCCCCGTGGTCGGTGATGAGGCCGGACCGCATGAGCAGCGTCGCCCGGATGCGTCGTCCGCCGCCGACCGTGCGGCGGAGCCGAGCGGACAGCAGCTTCGTCCACCCACACCGACCGACGCCGCCAACGGCACGGAGTCAGCCGGCGACGCCTCGCACTCGGACGAGGCGCCCGTTGTGGGCGCGGGCGCGGCATCCAGCGAGGAGCAAGGACGCACGGCGGCTCCGTCCGGCCCCGCCGATGGCACCGTCAGTGCCGACGATGACGCTGACACGGTCGACCAGGAGTCCGCTTCGACGGCGGCGGACGCGAGCGTGAGAGAAGAGGCCCCGACACCGACTGCGGTGGACCCGTACGGAGGCGCGCGCTCCGACGCGGAGAACTTCGATGTCCCCGGCGACGACCCGGCCTCCGAGAGACGGGCGGACCAGGCGACGCAGGGCGATGGGCGAGCCGGCGCGGGGGAGCCCACTTCGCCCCGACAGCCATCCGAGGGTGACGGTCCGGCGCCCTCGACGACTCTCTCAACAACCGACGACGAAAGCGCCGCGGTCCCCCCGTCGCTCGGCGAATCGACCGCGGCTGCCGCACAGGTCGACTCTCACGACGACGACTCCATCAGCACCCCCGAAGGCGAGGAGTCGCCCTCCAACAGCATCGAAGAAGACGTTCCACGCGCCACCGATCTTCGAGACGTCGAGGCTGACGGGGAAGACGCGGTTTCCGAAGAAGTCGACGGTGAAGATCGGGCTGACGCCGCGGTTTCTGGATGGGCGGCTCATGAGTGGCGGCTAGAGTGGAAGGCGGCCATGGATGAGCGCGAAGAAGAGGTGTTTCACGTGAAACCACCCGAGGACGCCGACGCCGCGGCATCCTTCTCCATCGACGATGAAGACACCCCACTGGCTCGCGAACTCGCCGATCTGACGGCACGCCGCCGCGTTCTCGACGACGTTTCGCTTGATCTGAGCGGCCACAAGACGCGTGTCCTCACCATCTCGAACCAGAAGGGCGGCGTCGGCAAGACGACGACCTCGGTGAACATCGCTGCGGCGCTCGCCGACCTGGGCGCGCGCGTGCTCGTCATCGACCTCGACCCCCAGGGGAACGCATCCACCGCCCTGAACGTGCCGCACACGGCGGAGACTCCGAGCGTGTACGACGTGCTGATCGACGAGTTCCCACTGGCCGACATCATCCAGGTCAGCCCCGAGTCGCCGAACCTGCTCTGTGCCCCCAGCACGATCCATCTCGCCGGCGCCGAGATCGAGTTGGTGTCCCAGGTCGCTCGCGAGCACCGCCTGCGCACCGCGCTCGACGATTACCTCGCCTCGTCGACGGAGCGCCTCGACTTCGTGCTCATCGACTGCCCGCCGTCTCTCGGCCTCCTGACGATCAACGCGTTCACCGCCGCGCAGGAGGTCCTGCTTCCGATTCAGTGCGAGTACTACGCGCTTGAGGGCCTCAGCCAGCTGCTCGCCACCGTCCGGATGATCCAGAAGCACCTGAACCCTGAGCTGCGTCTCACGACGATTCTGCTGACGATGTACGACGGGCGCACCCGGCTCTCTCAGCAGGTCGCTGAAGAAGTGCGAGCGCATTTTCCCAACGAGGTGCTGAACAGCGTGATTCCGCGCTCCGTGCGTGTTTCGGAGGCGCCGAGCTTCGGTCAGACGGTCATCGCATACGACGCGCAATCCGCGGGAGCGGTGGCGTACCGTGAGGCAGCCGTCGAGATCGTCGCGCGCGGAGAGACTGGACTGCGTGGCGGCTTCACGCCCAACGCCGTCCCGAGTGAAGCCGCCACCGGCGGCGAGAACATCGACGGCGCCGAGGCGGTCGTCGATGAGAACGAGCACGTCCTGAGTGAGGGAGGCGCCTGATGGCAAAGCGCACTGGTCTGGGTCGCGGGATCGGCGCCCTCATCCCGACAGCAGAGCCGACCGAGGTGCGTCCGAGTGACGTGTTCTTTCCGCGGACAGTCGCAGAGGACGACGTGCCGTCGCCGGCGGAGCTGGAGGAGCTGGTCGATGTTCCGGGCGCCCGCCTGGTGCACATCGCCCCGGAGGCGATCGTTCCGAACCCCCGCCAGCCGCGCACCCACTTCGACCCCGACGACCTGGCGGAACTCGTCCACAGCGTGCGCGAGTTCGGTGTGCTGCAGCCGGTCGTCGTGCGCGACAAGGGCGACGGCACGTACGAGCTCATCATGGGCGAGCGCCGCACTCGCGCCGCGCGCGAAGCGGGACTCGACGAGATCCCGGCGGTCATCCGCGATACGGCCGACGAGCACCTCCTGCGCGACGCGCTGCTCGAGAACCTGCACCGCTCCCAGCTGAACCCGCTGGAGGAGGCGTCCGCGTACCAGCAGCTCCTCGAGGACTTCGGCATCACGCAGGAAGAGCTGGCAAGCCGCATCGGACGCTCCCGCCCGCAGATCAGCAACACGATCCGTCTCCTCAAGCTCCCGATGCCCGTTCAGCAGCGCGTGGCCGCCGGTGTGCTGAGCGCCGGTCACGCGCGTGCGATCCTGTCGCTGGAATCCCCAGAGGACATGCAGCGGCTGGCCGACAAGATCGTGAACGAGGACCTCTCGGTGCGTGCTGCGGAGGTCGCCGCCAAGAGTTCGGATGCCGGAACCCGGCGCATCCCGAAACCACAGGCCGGAAGCCGCCAGGCTCACTTGAACGAAGTCGCCGCTCGCCTCGGCGATCGGCTCAACACTCGCGTCCGAATCTCGCTCAGCGCAAGAAAAGGCCAGATCAACATTGATTTCGCCAGCATCCAGGATCTGAATCGGATCCTGGCGGAACTCGGCGAGTCGGAGTACGGGGCGCTCTAGCGGAAGCCGTCACCGCCCACCGCGGCGACGACGGAAGGCGACAGGACCGAGCCTTCGACCGCGACACACCGACGCCGGCCGCAACGTCGCCGCGAGCGCTTACGCTTGACCAATGACGACGCACGAGCAGACGCCGCGCAAGCGGGCGAGTCTCGAACTGCTCCGTGCCGAAGCATCCGATGAGCTGTCCGTCCTCGTCGACGAGCGGCTCCGTGCCGGCGAAGACCCGTGGGACTTCATGGAAGACCTGCCGACCGTCGACGAGCTCGTGGTGCTGATGCTGCGCGCCGAGAACATCGCCGCGAACGGCGGCGCGAGGCCCAACGCGTCACGGCACTACCGCGTGCTGAGGCAGATCGCACTGGACTATCCGCCGCTGACGCGCGCCGTGTGGCGGCTTCTCGGTGACACCGGCGCGCCGCGCCGATGGGACGCGACGGTCCGCGCCGACGCCCCCTGACGCCGCCGACGCTGCTCGAGGCATCCGCGCAGGCAGACGAAAGCCCCGGCCAGCGTGAACGCTGACCGGGGCGAGTGATCTCTGCGACCGGAGAGTCTCAGCCGATGAACTCCGCGAGGTCCTGCTCGAGCGCGAACTTCGGCTTGGCGCCGATGATCGTGGTCTTGACCTCACCGCCCTCGAACACCTTCATGGCGGGGATCGAGGTGATCCGGTACTTCATCGCCAGGTCGGGGTTCTCGTCGACGTTGAGCTTGAGGATCGTGATCTTGTCGGGGTGCTCGGACTGGATCTCGTCCAGGACGGGCGACACCATGCGACACGGGCCACACCACTCGGCCCAGAAGTCCACGAGCACGGGGCCCTCGGCCTGAAGCACGTCCTGCTCCCACGTCGCGGACGTCGTCGCCTTGGCGGTCATCTTCTCTCCTTCAGTCGGAAGTCTGTATGGGGGATAACGCGCGTCGTATCCGGATTGTTCCGGCGCACGAGCTCAGCGCGGCGAGTTCGGGGTCAGACCGTCGCGTCGGCCCCGGCGAGGTTCTCGATCTGGTCGCCGTGAACGTCGGGCTCGCCGGCCTCGCCGAGCGCGGCGAGGTAGTGCTCCACGTCCAGCGCCGCGACCGTGCCGCTGCCGGCCGCAGTGACCGCCTGGCGGTAGGTGGGGTCGATGACGTCTCCGGCGGCGAACACACCCGGAACCGACGTGCGCGACGAACGGCCGTCGACCCACACGGTGCCCTCGGGTGTGAGGTCGAGCTTGCCGTGCACGAGGTGGACGCGCGGGTCGTTTCCGATCGCGACGAACACGCCGTCGAGCGCGAGCTCAGAGGTCGAGCCGTCGACCGTGTTGCGCAGCACAAGACCGGTCACCGCGTCGTCGCCGAGGATGTCGACGACCTCGCTGTTCCAGACGAACTCGATCTTCTCGTTCTTGAACGCACGCTCCTGCATGATCTTCGACGCACGCAGCTCGTCACGGCGGTGGATCACGTAGACCTTGGATGCGAACTTCGTGAGGAACGTCGCCTCCTCCATCGCCGAGTCACCGCCGCCGACGACCGCGATGACGCGCTCGCGGAAGAAGAACCCGTCGCACGTCGCGCAATAGGACACACCACGGCCGGAGAGGCGGGCCTCGCCCGCGATGCCGATCTTGCGGGGCGCGGAACCCGTCGCGAAGATCAGCGCGTCGGCCTCCTCGACCTTGCCCGAGCCGAGCTTGACGCGCTTGACGGCGCCGTCGAGGTCGAGCTCGACCGCATCGTCGTAGAGGACCTCGGCGCCGAAGCGCTCGGCCTGCTCCTGCATCTTCGTCATCAGGTCGGGACCCTGGATGCCCTCCGGGAAGCCCGGGAAGTTCTCGACGTCCGTCGTGTTCATCAGTTCACCACCGGCCTCGACGGAGCTGGCGACGACGAGGGGATCGAGGTTCGCCCGAGCCGCGTAGATGGCTGCGGTGTAACCCGCCGGCCCCGATCCGATGATGATGACCTGACGCACGAGCGCCCCTTTCATGGTTCCGGATGGTTCAACACATGGTAGCCGCGGGGCATTCCACGTCCCTGAAGGCGTTCCACGGGACGAAAACCGCGCTTCGTCTCGCCGCGCTCGCTCAGCGACCGGAAGGTGTCGACTCGCTCAGCCCTCGCACGACATCACCGACGGATGACCCGCCGTACGACCTGCGTCGCGACCGCGAGCTCGGGGGCGCGCAGAAGGGCGAGCATCCCGATGTACACCGCGATGGACGCGATCCCGATGAGGGCGGCACCGACCGCCCCGAGGAGCTTGTCCGAAGCAGTCCACCCGTCGACGCCGCCGAACAGGAGGAAGACGACCCACCCGACCACCGCGGCCGGGATCGCCGCGAGCGTGAAGCGCCCGAGCGCGAACATCCACGACGCCGTGCCGATCCGCCCGAGTCGCCGCTCGAGGAGCCACGTCGCGAGGACGACCTGCACCATGCTCGCGAACGACTGCCCGAGAGCGATGCCGGCGGCCAGGTACTCCACCGGCAGCAGCGCCTGCGCGATGAGGGCCGTTGCGATCACAAGCACGCACTGGACGATCGTGAACAGGAAGGGCGTGCGCGTGTCGTTGTAGGCATAGAACGTGCGCTGCACGACGAACAGCACCGCGAGCGGAATGAGCCCGACGAGGAAGCACACGAGCACGACCGCGGCGGCCGAGGCCTGCTCGCGGCTGTCGGTGAAGATGCGTGAGGCGGGCACGGATGCCGCGGCCAGCGCGAACGTCGCGATGACGATGAACACGCCGAGGGTGCGGATGCTCCGACCGATGTCGGCCCGCACGTCGTCGCTGCGGCCCTTGGCGGCGTGCTCGCTGAGCTGTGTGAAGTACGGCGTCCCGATCGAGAGCACGATGATCGAGTACGGGAGCATGAACAGCAGCCACGCGTTCTGCGACACGAAGATGCCGGGGTAGCGCTCAGCGGCTTCGGAGAGCACTTGAGACTGGATGAGGCCTGCGATCTGCCCGGCGACGACCATGAGGAACGTCCAGCCGGCGAGGCGCCCGATGTGATTGAGTCCGACGCCGCGCCAGCGGAAGTCGGGCCGCACATGCAGACCGGTCTTCGGCCAGAACACGAGCAGGATCGCGGCCTGCACGACGATGCCCAGCGTCGCGGTGCCGCCGAGGAGGGCGATCATCGCGGGTGTCCAGTCGGTGACCGACTCCGTCTGGCCGAACAGCACGATGAAGACGACGAAGCCGGCAATCGAGACGAGGTTGTTGACGATCGGCGCCCACGTGAACGGGCCGAACACGCGTCGCGCATTGAGTGACTCGCCGACGAGCGCGTAGAGGCCGTAGAAGAAGATCTGCGGCAGGCACCAGTACGCGAACGCGGTCGCGAGAGCCTGCTGGTCGGGCGGGAACTTCGGCGCGTAGAGCTGGACGAGCCATGGGGCGGCGACCACCGCGACCGCGGTGACCGCGAGGAGCGTGACCGTGCCGAGCGTGAAGAGCTTCGAGATGAATGCCCGACCGCCGTCATCGTGGGCCGCCGCCTTGACGATCTGCGGAACGACGATCGCCGTCAGCAGACCCGTCGACACGATCGCGTAGATGTTGTTCGGCAGCTGGTTGGCGATCGCGAACGCGTTCCCGGCACCGGTCACCGCGCCGATCGCCGAGACGAGCACGATCGCCCGCAGGAAGCCCGTCAATCGCGAGACGACGGTTCCGGCGCCGATGAGCGCGCTTGCGCGACCGATTCCGCTCACGACCCGGCCCCGTCCTCATTCCGCGGACCGGATGCGTCGCGAGAGGTGCGGGCCGCGGCATCCGCCCTTCTCTGCCGTGCCCGAAGGACCGTGCGCACGACACCCAGGCCGAGGAGCGCCGCCACGACGACGCCCAGCGCGACCGTTCCGACCGTCTCCCATTCCGCGCGCACCCACACGTCGGCGGACTGCGGGTCGCCGATCTGCTCGAACGTGCGGCTGCGCAACTGGAGCTCGACCGTGACCTCGCCGCTGCCGACGCGCGCCTGCACCGGCACCTCGACGCGGGTGTTGCTCGCGGCGCTCGCGGTGACCTGCGTCGCCTCCTGCACGTCGAGGCGCAGGTCGTCGGGCGACGCGTAGAGCACGACGTTCACCGGGTACGGGAGCTCGTTGCGGACCCACACGGGCACACCCGCGCCGTACGCGAAGAGCTGGATCGTGCTGGGCGGAAGGATCCCGACCGAGTCGAGTCGTGCGCGCGTCTGCTCGCGATTGTCGGCGAGCGCTGTCTGCCACGACGTCGGGTCGGGGAGCCACCCGTTGCCGAGGAGCTGGAGCAGCTCGGCGCGCTGCGGACCCGTGAGCAGAGCCGGGTCGTCGAGGATCGTCGCGAAGCGCGCGATCGCGCTCTCGTCGGCCGTCAGCGCGGACACCGCGTCGGTGCGGGCCTGGTCGGGTTCGGCGTCGGTGAGCTGCGCGGGGCGAGCAGACCCGGCGGTGAGGAGTGCGAGAGACGCCTCGGCCGCGCGCGGCGCATCGGCTGCGGCGTGGATCGCGGCGCGGATGGCGGTGTGCGAGCGGTCGGCGCCGCGGTCGAGCGTCACGAGGATCGACGCGCCGGCCGACTCCGCCATCGCGAAGGTGAGGTACGCCGTCGCAGCGGTGAGCGGGGCGCCGCGACCGGCTGTGCCGTCGAACGACGAAGCGGAGTCCAGGGCGGCGGAGACGTCGGCGTCGTAGACCAGCAGCTCGGCATCGCCGGATGCCCCGTGGGCGGTCACCGTTCCGCCACTGCGCCCCGCGGCCGTGTCGCCGGAGGACAGGATCGTGAGAGCCGGGTCCTCCTCGGAGCCCAGCGCGGAGAGTGCGTCCACGACAGCCGCGCTCGCGGTGCCGGTCGCGGGCCAGTAGACGTTCGCGCGCGAAGCGCCGACGTCGAGCAGCTCGTCGAGGGTCGGGAGCACCGGGGCATCCGGATCGACCGTGGGCGATGGGCTCGGCGTCTCGGGAGACGTCGTGGGCGAGGCGCTGTCGTCCGGTGTGGGCGTGGCCGTGGGCGGCGGGAAGTCGGCCACGTTCATGTACGCGGTGAGCGACGTCGGCTCGAGCGGATCGATGCCCGCGTTGAGCTGGGCCGCGGCATCCGCGTCGCCGTACTGCAGCGCGAAGCGCGCGTTGGGGAGGGACTCGAGTCGATCGAGCCACGCCAGGGCCGACTCAGGGGCCGCGTCGCCGAGCACGCGGATGGCCGCGACGATCGCGGGGTCGATTGCGAGGATCGCGGACGTCCCGGCCACGCCGTCGAGCTGGTTCGCGAGCGATCCGCCTGGGGCCGTGAACTCGGCGAGCTGATCGGCGGTGAGGAGCCCCTCGGTGAGCGGCGGTGCGGTGAGGGGAACGAGGACGCCGACTCCGACGGCGGGCGACGCGTCGTCGGGCACGATCATCGCACTCGTCGAGACGAGCGGCCCGGACGGCAGCGCGTACGTCGCGACGAGCGGATACACGCCGGGGGCCAGGCCCGCGAGCGCGGGGCTGTCGGCGGGGACGGCGATCGCGGCGGACCGCTCGTCTTCGGGCTCGATCGCTTCGAGGACGATGTCGCCTACCGGTGCGACGGCGACCCCATCCGTGTCGCCGGCGAGCCACGCCCGCAGTGCGGAGCGGTTCGGCAGCGCACTCCGGCCGAGTGACAGGGTGACTCCGCCCGCGGGAACCGCGAGCGGCGTCTCGTTCCGGACGGAGACCGACACGGTGAGCGCTTCGCCCGGGCGCACGATTCCGTTGCCGACGGGCGCGAGCGTGAAGACGGTCTCACCGGAGAGCGTCGGGGTGGGAGTGGGGGTGGGCGAGGCATCCGCCCTCGCCGTCAATGCAGCACCCGGCAGCAGGAGCGCCGTGACGAGCGCGACGACCGCACCGACCACTGCGAGCGCGCCGGCGTAGCGTCGGCGCGCCGGGCGTCCGGGTGATCCCGGTGCAGGGGAGGTCACGGTCATGCTGGGGGGTTTCGCTCGTGTGCGATTCACGACCGCACGATCTCGTGTGATTCTACGGGTCAGGATCGGGCGGACCCGGTGAGACGCCGTCTCTGTGGGCAATCCCGTCGTCCCCAGGTCGGATCGGGGTTGAATGGACGCCGTGACGCCGAACCCGGATCCCGATCTGTGCCGCTCGCTCGCCGACGACCTCCGCGGCGCCGGGTTCACCTCCGAGGCCGTGCGATCCGGGTGGGGCGAGGCTGCGGACGACGCAGTCGTGCGGGGACTCCGAGGACCTGCGCTCCGCGGGCTCGCAGGCCGCGACGACGCGGTGGCGGTGCTCTCGCGCCTGTTCGTGCTGGGCATGCCGCAGCCCGCGGCCGACGTCGCACGGGCACTTTCGCGCACAGGCGTCGAAGGCCTCGAGACCCTCGGACTCGTCGAGACGGTGGCGGCGGGAGGCGGTGATCCGGATGCGCGGCCGCTCGCGCTCATCCGCCCGCAGTCGTTCTCCGACGCCCGCGGCGACGGGGAGTGGTGGATCGCGAGCGACCTCGATGAGACGGCCTTGGGCGGACCGCTCCCGGAAGACCACGTGCTCGGCGTGGGCGGAGCGTCGCTCACGCTCGCCGCGATCCAGCTCCCGACGCCTGCAGAGCGGGCACTGGACGTGGGCAGCGGGTGCGGCATCCAATCGCTCCGCGCGCGTCGCGCCGTGTCGCGGGTCGTCGCGACCGACATCTCCGACCGCGCACTCTCCTATACGCGTCTGAACGCGCTGCTCAACGGCGTCGACGGAGTGGAGATACGCCGTGGGAGCCTCTTCGAGCCGGTGCGGGGCGAGACGTTCGACCGCATCGTGTCCAACCCGCCCTTCGTCATCACGCCTCGACGCGACGACGTGCCGGAGTACGAGTACCGCGACGGCGGCATGGTCGGAGACGACCTCGTCGCCGCCTTCGTCACGGGGGCCGGCGAGCACCTCGCGCCGGGCGGCATCGCGCAGCTGCTCGCGAACTGGGAGACGCGCGACGGCACGCCGGGTCTCGATCGCGTACGGGGGTGGGTCGAGGCATCCGCCGCTCCCCTCGACGCGTGGATCGTCGAACGCGAGTCGCTCGACCCGCTCGCGTACGCCGAGCTGTGGGTGCGCGACGGGGGGACGGTTCCCGGCACGCCGGCGTTCGCTCGGCTCATCGACGCGTGGCTGGACGACTTCGCCTCGCGCGGCGTGACCGAGATCGGGTTCGGGTATGTGCTGCTGCGGCGTCCGGCCGACGGGGCGCCGACGCTCGCGCGGTACGAGCGCGTCGCTCAGGCGGTGCCGGATCAGGCGGGGCTCGGCGAGCACCTCGCGGCAGCGCTCGCCGCCCACGATCGGCTGTCGCGGCTCGACGACGCGGGGGTCGCGGCATCCGTCTTCACGGTCGCTCCCGACGTGACCGAGGCGCGCCACCACCGCCCCGGCGAGGCGGACCCGACCGTCATCGAGCTGCGCCAGGGCGGCGGCTTCGGTCGCACGCTGTCGGTCGACCCCGCGCTCGCGGCTCTCGTCGGAGCCTGCGACGGAGACCTTCCGGCGGGCGTGCTCATCGACGCGATCGCGGAGCTTCTCGACGCGGATGCCTCAGTTTCGCGTAAAGATATGCTTCCGAAGGTACGTGAACTGGTGTTCGCCGGCTTTTTGACTTTCACCTGATCAGCCGATAGAAAATTGGACACACCTCGCACCGTCGCATCAACGTGTCAACAATCGCTTCACAAAGTGAGGCATTGACGTCCGCTTGAGAGCACGGCAGGATCCGGGTTCAGGCGTGCCGATCAGGCCGCCATGGGAGCGACGCACTCGATGGGGAGTAGTACGGGTGCGCCGCGCTGGGAAGGGTCGCGGGGTGCGGGCTGACATGACAGCGGGGCGAAGGGGCGGTGTCCACGCGTTTGCGCGGAGACCTTCCGCACTGACCGCCTCCGTCATCGCCATCGCGATGGCGCTCGTCCCCACCGCGGCCCCGGCACCGGGTTGGGCCTTGGACGACGAGCTCGCGCTGCGGGTCACCGGTACCGCTGCGGCGAGCTCGGCGGCGAGCGTGGCGCCGGCCGCCGTCGCGACGCTCGTAGACAGCGCGGTCGGACTGTGGGGCGCGGAAGTCGACCTTCGGATCCGCGTGGCCGACCTCCCTGGCGATCGACTCGCGGTGACACGCGGGCGCACGGTCACCGTCGACGCGACGGCCGCCGGCCACGGATGGTTCGTCGACCCGACGCCCACCGACTCGATCGAGTTCACGTCGCAGGACGGAGTCGTCGGCGTCGCCGGCAGCGGCCCCGCCGCGACGCGCATCGACCTTCGCACCGTGCTCGCGCACGAGATCGGACACCTGCTCGGACGCGCCGATGTGCACCACCACGGTGCGATCATGGACTCCCGCCTGCAACCGGGGCAGCGCTACCTCGCCGTGGGCGAGGACGCCGGGCTCGACCGCACCGTCGTGCGGGCACTCGCTCGCGGGGCCGTCGCCTTCCCGTTGCGCCTCGCAGCGGGGGACGACGGCGTCGCAGACGTCGCCCCCACGGAGGAGCCGACCACGAGCGATCCGGCACCTGCGACCGAGCCCGCACCTGCGACGGAGCCCGCGCCTCCCGCGGAGCCCGTCGCGTCGAGCGACTCGGGCACCGGATCCGCCCCCGTCACCGAGCCCGCCGTCGAAGGCGGCGCTTCCGTGGAGCAGGCGGAGGGTGACCCAGACCATGCCGCCGATGGGTCGGTCGCCGACCCGACGGTGTCCGAGTCCTCGTCGGCGACGACCGACGGCACCTCCGCCGAGACGATGGCCGCAGCATCCGAGACGGCGTCGGTCGCACCCGGCCCCTGGACTGTCGCTCTCACCGGGTCGGGCACGTGGACCGTGACCGTCGAGGAGGGATTCCTCGTGATCGGCGACCAGCGCCGCGAGCTGAGCACGATCACCGAGCTCATCATCGAGGGCACGTCGGGCGCGGACACGCTCGTGATCACCGCGGCCGCGCTCGCGGCGCTCGCGGGAATCGCGATCACGTTCGACGGACAGGGCGGCGCCGACCGCCTCGTCGGACCCGCGCTCGACGCGACCTGGAACGTGACGGGTTCCGGTTCCGGTGCGCTCGTCGTGGGCGGGCAGACGGTCGCCTTCCGCGGCGTCGAGGTGCTCGAGGGCGCGGCCGGCAACGAGGACGTCTTCGTGCTCGCGACGACGGGATCCGTCGCCGAGGTGCACGGGGGTGCGGGCGGCTACGACATCCTGCGGGTGTCGCCGACGGCATCCGGGTCTGTCGCCGCGTACGTGACGGGACCGCAGTCCGGCGTCGTCACGCGCGACGGAGTCTTGACCGCGTACAGCGGGCTGGAGCCGGTCGATGTGGCGTCGTGCACGATCTGCCTGGTCGCCGTCCAGGACGGCGTGGGCCACACGATGCGGGTGTCGCAGAACGGCAGCGAGGTGTGGGTCGAGTTCACGGACGGCTCGGGTGAGACGCATCGGATCGCGGCGACGGCAGATCTGACCCTGACGGTGCGCGGCGGGGCGGGCGCCGACACGATCACCGTGGAAGAGCTCCCCGCGACCGTCACGCTCATCATCGACGGCGGTGGGGGCGATGACATCCTCATCGGGCCCGACGTCGACACCGACTGGACGATCACCGGTGCGAACGCAGGCGCCACCGAGGCCTTCACGTTCACCGCGGTCGAGCACCTCGTCGGCCGGACGGGTGTCGACGTCTTCGCGCTCAGCGCCGGCGGCTCGATCTCGGGGTCGATCGCCGGAGGCGGAGGAAGCGATGCGGTGGTCGGCCTCGACGTCGACAACGAGTGGACCATCTCGGGGCTCGACACCGGCTCACTCGCGTGGGCGGGCGGCGCGGCCGCCGCCCTGTCGTTCACGGGCGTCGAGAACCTCATCGGCGGCAGCGCCGACGACACCTTCATCGTGCTGGCCGGCGGCAGCCTGTCGGGCGGCATCGAGGGCGGCGCCGCCGACGCCACGGCAGCCGTCGCCCCGCGCGACGTGCTCGACCTGTCGGCCCTGGGCGGACCGGTGCTCGTGATCCTCGCAGGCGGTGCGGTCGACATCTCGGCCGTGTTCTCGACGTCGACCGCGGCAGGCGATCCCGGCAGCGGCGCCGTGCGCTTCGACAACGCGACGCAGGACGAGGCGACCCAGATCTTCCTCGACGAGCTCGACGCCGACGGCCAGTCGATCATCGATGCGATCGATCGGATCGACACGGCGAACGGCGGTGGGCAGCTGCTCGTGACGGATGCCGAGGAGCCCACGAACTGGATCCTGTTCCAGCTGCTCGGGATCACCGTGCCCGCGCTCCCGGGCGGCTACCGCGTCCTCTCGGTGCAGGCGATCGGATCGAGTGGCGCTGCGCCTTTCTCCGATGGGTCCGATATCACGCTCTCCTACATCCCGCCCGCGAACCTCGTCCAGGGCTGGGGAACCTTCATCGACATCGACGAGATCATCGGCACGGCGTCGGGCTCCGACACGATCCGCGGCCCCCCCGACGCCAACGTGCGCTGGACCATCGACGGGGCGGACTCGGGCAAGGTCGCCGGCATCCGATTCACATCGTTCGAGAACCTCGTCGGCACAGACGGCAACGTCGACGTCTTCGTCGTCACGACCACGGGCTCGGTGTCCGGCTCGGTCGCCGGCGGCGCGGACGGCATCGACTCGCTGGTGATCGAATGCATCAGCTCGTGCGGCGGAGTGACCGCCGCCCTCTACAACGCAGCCGGTGCGGATGCCTCCGGCACGGCGGTCCTGTTCGGCCGCACCATCTCGTACTCCGGTCTCGACCACCAGCAGGCGATCTTCGCCGGCGTCGACACCGTGAAGATCGTCGGCACGTCGGGTGACGACATCATCACCCTCTCCGCAGGGAGCACCGCGCAGGAGATGCGCGTCGACTTCGCCGGCATCGGCTGGTACGACCCGACGACGGGCGTGATCACCAGCACCCTCACCTTCACGATCCCGCAGGTCTCCCTCGTCGTCGAAGGCGGCGAGGGCGCCGACACGATCGCGGTGCAGAGTCTCGCGGCGGGCTGGTGGAGCGGCGCCACGCTTCACATCTTCGGCAATCGCCGCCAGAGCGACGAGCTTCCGGTCTTCGTCGACGACCCCGCCGCCGATGTCGTGAACTTCACCGGCGACATCGACACCAACGGCGGCGTGCTCGAGGCGTACGCCGCGCACGTGTCGGTCTCGCCCGACGTGACGATCGACACTGGTGCGGGGTGGATCACCTTCCGTGTGCGGCAGATCGGCCTCGCGTTCGCCGAGAACCTCTCGCCGGTGTTCGTCTCGGACCGGAACGTGTCGATCGCGATCGGCGATCGCGCGGTGCTGCGCGCGACCGGCATCTTCCTCATCGCGCAGGCCGAGGACCGCAGTCTTGCGGAGTACCTCGGCGCGAGCAAAGAGGTCGCGAATTTCGTCATCGATCCGCTCACAGGGCTGCTCGAGGGCGCGATCGCCCTGCCGGTCAAGGTGCTCATCAAGTCGGCCACCGCCACCATCACGATCGGTGCCGACGCCGAGCTGATCGGCGACGACACGGTCGGCCTGTACGCGGTCGCCGGCGCCGCCGCCAACGGCACCGCCAGCAGCAGCATGTTCAGCATCGGGTACGTGCAGGCGACGGCGACGGCGATCGTCACGATCAAGCAGGGTGCCACCATCACCAGCACTGCGGCGATCGTCATCACGGCGACGGCCTCGGCGAACGCGGAGATGAGCTCGTCGACCGATCGCGACATAGAGAGCACGCCGAACCCGGGTGGTGCGCAGGTCGCCATCGCGATCGCGGTCAGCAACGCCGTCGCGGTCGCGACGATCAGCGTCGAGCAGGGCGTCACCATCGACGCCGGGAAGACCGCGAACATCCAGGCGGCCGGCACCGTCGAGTCGAAGGCGGAGGCCGAGTCGGGCCTGTTCGCCGACGGCACCGCGGGTCTCGCCTTCGCGATCGAGCTGTCGGATGCCGACATCGAGACCACCGTGCTCGGAACGGTGCGCGCCCGCATGGACGCCGGCTCGGTCGTGAAGATCGAGATCGATCCGAAGGTCACCGACATGACCAAGGCGGGTTATGTCGACTACACCGGCAACCGCATCAACGTCGGCCCCCACGCACTGGTCACCGAAGACACCGTGACCTACACGAACCGCCGCGGTACGAGCATCGGCGGATTGGTGGACGGACGCGAGTACTACGTCATCTGGCTGCCCGACGACCCGACGACGGCCAACCTGGACGAGTCCGAGTTCATCGCGCTGGCCTCGTCGGAGCGGAACGCCGTGCTCGCGACCACGTGCACGTATGACGGCACCTACGCGGACTATCTCGAGTGCCTCGCGAAGTACGTCGTGGACCTCAACCCCGCAGCCGGCCCCGCGACCGGCAACAATATCCGCAAGTTCGACTCATCGGACGTCGACGCGGCCGCCGACTCGATCACTCTCCGCTGGCCGGCCGGCACGGTGTTCAACACGTTCGAGCTCGGCCAGGCCGTCGTCTACCACCAGAACGGCAACGCCCCGATCGACGGACTCGAGGACGGCCACACCTACTACGTCGTCGCGAGCACGAACCAGACGAACCTGCAGGGCGACACCCGGTTCACCTCCGCCCAGGTCATCGCTCTCGCCGAGACCGAGAACGAGGCCCGCGCCGGCGTGCTGATCGACATCGGGCCGGTGTTCGGCGGCGGCGGAACGGACTACCGGTTCGAGGCCAAGCACGTGCTCGACACGGGATTCGCCACCGGCGTCGGGATCATCGCGAAGCTCGAGGCGAAGGATTCGTCGAGCGCGAGTGCCGGCCTCTCGGACGGCGGCCACCCGACGAACAAGTGGGCGAAGTTCAAGGAGATCATCGGCACGAACGTGCCCGACGAGATCTTCGGCAAGCTCACGAAGAAGTACACCGAGAACCACGCGAAGGCCGGCGTCGCGTCCAACTCCGGCCTGTCGGTGGGCGGCGCTCTCGCATTCATCTTCGCCGACCACGACGTCGTCACGGTCGTCGGGGCGACAGCCGTCATCGAGTCGAACGAGGACCTCGAGGTCAAGGCGACGATCGCGCAGACCATCAACATCAGCGCGGCGAGCGACATCGAGCCGCAGACCGACGCGACCGGCCAGACCGCCGGCACGAGCGCCGAGACCGCGATCAGCGTCGCGATCGCGGTCGCGATCTTCGACAACCTCGCCACCGCGACGGTGAAGACGGGCGCCGATCTCGACGGGCTGCGCGCGACGCGAGTGATCGCCGACGTCACCTACCCGTTCCTGACTCGGTTCGACCAGTACATCCCGCTGTCGTGGGGCGAGCTGGTGGACAAGATCCGCACCGACGGCCCCGACGCGATCAAAAACTACCTGAACACGACGCTGGGACTGCAGGGCCTGTTCAACGCCTGGACCACGGCGACCGCGAACGCGGAGGAGATCGGCCTCGCCGGCGCGGTGACGGTGCTCGTGCCCACCAACCGCGCGGTCGCCGAGGTCGAGGGCGGCGTCGACATCAACCAGAACCTCCAGTGGAGGGCATCCGACCACCCCAACAACCGCAACGTCGGCGGCCCGGGCGCCGATCCCGACGGAGTCGAGGGCGAGCAGGTCGTCTCGATCGAGGCGACGAACTACCAGCAGTTCCTGACGATGACGGGCAACTTCTCGCTGCCGGACATCGACCTCGACAAGCGCGACGCGAAGTTCCGCGACCGGCTCGAAGCGCCGTCAGTGAGCGAGGGCGGCAAGAAGGGCGGCGTCGGCGGGTCGTTCTACGTCTTCGTGCAGGACAACACGACGCACGCGCTCGTGGGAGACACCGCGCGGATCTACAGCGGGTTCGACGGCGGCTTCAACATGAAGGCCGAAGAGGCGATGTTCCACATCGACCTCGTGCAGTCCGGGTCGAACGGCGGCAAGTTCGCGATCTCGGGCTCGGTCGCCTATATCGGGCAGGACAGCGACACGCTCGTCAAGCTCGGGTCGAACGCGATCGTGACCGGCCGCGACGTGCGGTTGTACGCGGGCGACCTCACGACCCAGGCGACCTGGGTCGGTGGGATCGCGAAAGGTGAGGGCGTCGGCCTCGGGATCTCCGTCGCGATCAACGACCTCGACCGCACGACCAAGGCGGTCATCGGCGACCCGGATGCCACGCCGACGGCGAACGGCACCGCTCGCACCACAGCGAACAACATCGACGTCACCGGGGCGGTTGACGTCCTCGCGAAGCTCGACGGTGACCTCTGGGCCTTCTCAGTGGCGGGCGCGTTCTCGAAGCCCGGCGAGCCCGATGCGACCCCGCCGGACGGCACGCCCCAGAAGGCGCTCGACCTGCTCGGCGCACAGGCCTCCACACCGCCCACGGGCGTCGGCGTCGCGGGCGCCGCCTCGGTGAACCTGGTTCGCGACACCGTGCAGGCATCGATCGCGGATGCCGGGCACATCCACGCCGGCAACGTCACCGTCACCGCGATCGACGACTTCTTCCAGCTCGCCGTCACTGGCGGGGCAGCCTTCGCGGTCGGGCAACGCGAGGGGTCCAAGTCCATCGCGGGCGCTTTCAGCTACAACCAGCTCGACGTGAAGACGCTGGCGTTCATCGTCGCGACCGACCTCACGACGACCGGCGATCTCGCGGTGACCGCGACCCGTAGCGGGGATCTCTTCTCGATCGCCGCCGGCCTGGCCGGAGCGGCCGGCAACGAGAGCAAGGCGGTCGCGGGATCCTTCTCGGCGAACATGATCCTGAACGAGACGATCGCGGCGATCCGCGGATCCGTCGGCGACGTCGGCGGCGACGTCATCGTGCAGGCCAGCGACAGCACCCGCATCATCGCGATCGGCGGCGGCATCGGCATCGCGCTCGGCGGCGACATCGGCATCGGGCTCGGTGTGGGCATCAACCTCATCGGCACGACCACGAACCCGACGATCACGCGGGCGTCGATCACGTCCTCGCGGCTCACGATCGGCGGCACGCTGCTGACCGTCAAGGCGCTCGGCGTCAACGACGAGACCGGCCAGCGCATCTACGCCCTCGGTGCGGGCGTCGGCGTCGCGACCGGGCCGAAGGCCGACATCGGGCTCGGACTCATGCTGTCGGTGAACATCATCGTCGCCGTCACCGAGGCCTTCATCCGCTCCAGCGTCATCAGCGAGCGGGCCGGCACGAGCGGATCCGTCCTCGACGTAGAGGTCGAGGCGAAGGACGACTCGGGCATCGTCGCGATCGCGCCCGCCGTCGCCGTGGCGACCGGCCAGTTCGCGATCGGCGCGGGCGTCGCGTACAGCGAACTCGACATCGACGTCCTCGCGACGCTGGACGACGTCGACCTCACGATCGACGGCTCGCTGAGCGTCAAGGCGACGTCGGCGGGCGAGATCGGCGGCGTCGCGGTCGGACTCGCGGTCTCGCTCGGCACGTCGGGCAAGCTCGCGGGCGCGGCATCCGTCGTCATCAACATCATCGACATGACGGTCAAGGCGACGATCGCCGACACCGTCGCCGACTCCGCGGTCGGAACCTCGGAGATCAGCGCGGGCGGACCGATCACGGTGGAGGCTGCCGACACGTCGCTCATCGTGTCGATTGCGGGCGGCGTCGCCGCATCCACGCGGGGTGCAGCCGTCGGCGCGGCGATCGGATACAACCTCATCTCGAACGAGATCGAGGCGTCGATCGAGACCGCCTCCGTCGACGCGCGGAACTCGGCATCCGATCTGTCGGTCACGGCCACCTCGCACGCGATCCTCGTCGCGATCGGACTCGGCGTCGCCGTCACCGGCGGAAACTTCGCCCTCGGCGGCACGCTGCTGGTCAACTCGATCGCCAACACGCTCGATGCGCACATCGCGAACAGCCCGAGCATCCACGCCGGGCGTGACGTGATCGTCACCGCGACCGAGTCGGTCGTGCTGGTCGCGGTCGCGGGCGGTGTCGGTGTTTCGTTCCGCGGCGCAGCGATCGGTGCGGCGATCTCGTACAACTTCATCGGCGGCGGGCAGTCCGAGGCGAACCCCGACCTGCTCAACAGCGAGACGGATGCCGTCGACCAGATAAGCGCGCGCATCGACGACGCGCGCGTGACCGCCGGCCGCGACATCGTCGTGAAGGCGGGATACCAGCCCTCGATCTCGGACATCCCCCCTTCGGTCTCACTGGGCGACATCACCGTCGACATCCCCGGTGACCCGACCGACTCCGACGACCCGAGCATCGACTCGGGCGTCCCGTGGACCTCGACCATCGTGAGCGTCGCGGTCGGCGCGGCTGCAGCCGACAGCCTCGCCGTCGGCGGGTCGATCACCGTCAACGTGATCGCGCACGACATCGTCGCGGCGATCACCGGATCCGCCGCCACGCCGGTGCAGGCCGGAGGCAGCATCCTCGTGCAGGCGACCGACGAGATCACGGCCGTCGCCGTCGCGATCGGCGCCGCGCTCGGACAGAACGCGGCCGGCATCGCGGTGCCGCTTCAGATCGACCTCTCGACCGTCCAGGCGTTCATCGGCGCCGGAGCGGTCGTGGACGCCCTCGGCGGCGGAGGCGGCCTGCTCGCCCGCACCGGGACCAAGGACTCCTCGGACACGGCGCAGGCAGAGCTCATCAAGGGCGTCGCCGTCGTCGCGACCGCGTTCGAGACGATCCGCACGATCGCCGTCGGAGTCGGCGCGGGCGCGCGGTTCGGCGTCGCGGGATCCGGCTCGGTGAGCGTGCTCGACCGCACCGTCGAGGCCTGGATCGGCGACGGCGCGATGATCAACCAGGGCGTGACGGGCGAGAACGTCGACCAGGGTGTGCTCGTGCGTGCATCCGACCGCACCGACCACATCGGCGTGGCCGGGTCGATCGCGCTCGGCGGCATCGCCGGCGTCGGCGCCGGCGTCGAGGTCGGTGTCATCACCAAGCGCACGAGGGCCTGGATCGGTGCCGGCGCGCAAGTGCAGGCGCAGAAGGACGTTCGCGTGCTCGCGTCGTCGTCCGAAGACATCGTGTCGGTCGCCGGTGCCGGCGCCGGCGGGATCAACGTCGGCATCGCAGGGGCGGTCGACGTATACGTCATCGACGTCACGTCCACCGCGCAGATCCGCGGTACCGCGGCCGGGGCAACCCCGACCCGCGTGCTCGCCGAGGGCAGCGTGCTCGTGTACGCCTCGTCGGCGACGCAGGTCGACTTCATCGCAGGCAACGTCGCGGCGGGCGGCGCCGCCGGCATCGGCGGTGCGGTGGTGGTGCCGATCGTCACCAAGACGACGGATGCCTCCATCGGCACGCGGGCGGAGGTGGACGGCCGCGGCAACCGGGCCGGCATCGCCGTGCCGAGCGGCTTCGGGGTCGAGTTCGTCGCGTACGGAAGCGACCCGTCGCAGGTGACCGCGCCGAGCATCTCGAACGACGACGTCGGCTACGACCCGAGCACGTCCGACGACGACCCGCTCGTGGATGAGCAGCTCACGGGGCAGCGCGTGGTGACGCCCGCCATCCGATCGGGCTTCACGGGCGTCGCGGTCGTCGCGCTCAACCGGGACGACATCGGGATGTTCGGCGTCGGCGCCGCCGCGTCGGGCACCGTCTCGGTGCAGCTGTCCGCCGCTGTGCACGTCATGACGGCCGAGACCACCGCGACGATCGGCGAGGGCGCCCGCATCAACGCGACCGCGGGCACGGAGGGCGCCGGCCAGAGCGTGCTCGTCGTCGCGGCGAACGACTTCCAGCTCCTCGGCGTCGCGGGCGGCGCGGCGATCGCGGGCGCCGTCGCGGTCACGCCCGGCGTCGAGGTCGCCGTCATCGACAACACCGTCAAGGCGCAGATCGCCGGATCCGCGCGTGTGGAGGCCGTGCGAGACGTCGAGGTGCGCGCGCAGGCGGCCGAGGACGCGCTCGTCGTAGTCATCGCGATCGCCGGATCGGGCACTGTCGCCGTCGCCGGCGCCGTCGGTGTGATCGTCATCGATGCCACGACCTACGCCTCGATCGGAGCCGGAGCAGTGGTCGTCGCGGGGGGCAACGTCGTCGTGCTCGCGTCCGACGCGACCGACATCGACCACTTCGGCCTCGGCGCGGGCATCGGCGTGGGGGCGGCGGGCGTCGGCGTCGGCGTCGCGGTCGCCGTCATCACGAAGGACACGCGGGCGTGGATCGGCGCGGCCACGGTGGACGCGGCCGGCGGAGCGGGCGCGATCACGACGTACGACGGCACACTCAGCGACAGCGGTGAGCTCGGCACCACGACCGACGCGCACGGCGTCCTCGTCGTCGCCGTCAGCGATGAGAACGTGCTCTCGATTGCCATCGCCGGCGCCGGCGGGTTCGGCGCGGGCGTGGCGGGCGCGGTCACCGTCGAGGTGATCGATGCCGACACGCGCGCCTTCATCGACAGCGGCGCGCGCATCAACACGACCGCGCAGGATGCGGCATCCGCCTCTCAGGACGTGCGTGTCGTCGCTGTCAACACGCTGACCGTCCTCGCGATCGCCGGCTCGGTCGGAGTGGGCATCGCGGGCATCGCAGGCGGCGTCGAGGTGGGAGTCGTGCACAACGACACCACCGCATTCATCGCGGGGACTGTGAACGCGAAGCGCGACATCGCGGTCACCGCGCTGGCCGACCGGTCGATCCGCAGCTTCGCGGTCAGCGCGGGCGGCGGTGTGGTCGGACTCGGCGCCGCGGTGTCGGTGTGGACGCTCGGCGGCAACCTCGTGGCTCAGTACTCCTACGCCGACAAGGACGAGGACGGCGACGCGACGACGCGCAGCGGCAACGTGCTCCAGGGCCAGAACGAGAACGGCGGCACGACGTCGATCCTGGCGGGCATCGACGCGATGCTGAACGGCGGCGGGGCCTCGAGCGCGCTCGGCGGTGTCGAGAACCCGGGCGAGGATCCCGACAACCCGGGCCAGACCGCGGGCGACAGCCGCAACTCCGATCGCCTCCGCGACACCGCGGGGAAGGCGCAGACCGCCTTCGACGGCAGCACCCCCTCGGGATCGGTGACCGCCGCCACGGCGCAGCCCCCGGCGACCGCGACGGTCGGCACGCAGACGGTGCCGGCCGGCACCACCGCGTTCATCGGGCGCAATGCCGACATCAGTGCGGGCCGCGACGTGCTGCTCGACGCACGGGCCCGGGTTTCGGTGCTGCAGGTCGGCAGCGGCGTCGGGGTCGGCGGAGTGGCTGCGGGCGCGGGCGTTGCGATCCTCACCTTCGACGACGACGTCACGACGTTCATCGCGACCGGGGCCGACGTCGGCGCGGGCGGTGCCGTGTCGCTCGAGTCCCGCCTGAAGGCCGAGCTCGACGTGCTGGCGATCACCGCCGGACTCGCCGGCATCGCGGGCATCGCCGCCACCGTGATCGTGATCAACGACCGAGGCACCGTGTCGGCCTACCTCGAGAACGCGGCGTCCTCCGCATCCGCGGCCGTGATCAGCGCCGCCGGCTCGGTGCTGCTCTCGGCGGAGCGCGACGTCGACATCGAGACCTCCGCCCTCGCGGCCGCCCTCGCGGCGGGCGTGGGCCTCGGCGCCGCCGTTGTGATCGTGACCTCGAACGGCACCGCCGTCGCGGCCGCCGGCATCAACTCGCGCATCGGCGTCGACGCGCCGATGGCGCAGCGCACCGTCGGCGACGTCGAGATCACCGCCAAGGCGGTCGCCTCGGTCAGCTCGTTCCGCGACGCCGAGGTGACGATCATGGCCCTCGCGGGCGGGACCCTCGGCGTCTCCGCCGGAGTGCTCAACGTGACGATCGGCACCTCCGGCGCGTCGATCGCGACCGCCGAAGTGCGCCGCGGCAGTTTGATCTACTCTTCGGGCGCGGTGCGCGTCGCGGCGAACTACTCGCCCACCGTTGATGTGACCGGCGGAAACGTCAGCGTCGGGGTCGTGGCGGTCGGCGGCGTCGGTGTCGCCGTGAAGGTGCTCGGCCGCGCGTTCGCGTCGATCGGCGACGGTGTCGTCGTGCGGGCGGTGGCGCTCGCGGTCGAGGCGGACAGCACGACGGATGCCTCGGCCGACATCCTCATCGCCTCGATCGGCGCCATCGGAGGGTCGGGCGCCCGGGTCGACGTCGACGTCGACGTCGACTCCGACGTCTCCGTCGGGTCGATCTCGGGTGCGATCACGACGCTCGACACGACCGGGTCGATCTCGCTGCTCGCCAAGGGCACGCACTTCTCGTACGCCGAGGCCGAGGGCGGGGCGGGCGGACTCGGCGCCGTCGCCTGGCTCATCGCCGACGCGACCCTCACCGGTGCGGTGACGGCACGCATCCTCGGGCGCACGACCGTCATCCGAGCGGGCGGGGTCGACGTCACGGCCGACCTGCTGTCCGGGGCCGCCGGTTCACGCGTCGTCGTCGGCTCGGGCGGAGCGGTCTCGATCGGCGGATCACAGGCGATCGCGGAGTCGACCCCCCAGGTCGCCGCGTCGATCGGTGACGGCGTCACGATCGGCGACACGACGATCGCGGCGTCCCCTGTCCCGATCCTCGGCGGAGTGACGGTGTCGGCGAAGGCGATCGCCGAGGCCGATTCCGTCGCCAACGCGTACGGGGGTGGCGCCGTCCAGGTGGGGATCCCCGAGGCGCGTTCCACGCTCTCGCCCGACGTCGACGCGTACATCGGCACGTCGGCGACCATCACGAACCCGACACGCATCTACACGGCGGGCTCGGTGAGGATCTCGGCCGAGCTCAGCGACGATGCCACGTCCGCGCCGAGCGACCGCATCACGGACGTCGTGATCGGCACCGACAGGATCGTCTTCTCGTACCCGGGCATCGGCGAGGGCGACGTCGTCACCTACATCGGTCCCGGAGTCACGGGCCTGCACTCGGGATCGGCGTACACCGTGCTCGACAGCGGCGAGGTCGGCAGCATCCGGCTCGGCGCGCTGCTGCCCGCAGCGGACGTCGACCCGAACACCGAGATCATCACGTTCCTCGTGCCGCACGGCTTCGTCTCCGGCGACTGCATCGTCTACGACGCGCGCGGCGGGGTGTCGATCCTGCAGAGCGGCGCCTTCGCCACCGGAGCGTGCAGTGGAACGAACGTCTTCTATGTGCGCGTGATCGACACGACCCGCATCAAGCTGACCACGTCGTACGCGGCGGCGACCACGCCGACGCCCGCGAACCCGGCGGGCGACGCGCCCATCACACCGACGGTCACGGGCAACCGCCTCACCGATCCGACGCTCGCGGGCCTCGCCGACGGCACGCCGGTGATGTACCGGGCGCCCGCCGCTGGGACGTTCAGCGGCAACGCGGTCGACGTGACCCCCGTTCAGATCGAGGATCCCCAGAACGCCGGTTCCCTCATCTGGACTCCGGCGGCGACGGTCACGACGGTCGATGAGAAGAAGGTCGTGACGATCACGCTCAACGCCGGCGCGAACAACATCTTCGTCGGCACCGCCCTGACGAACCTGCTCTCGACTGGTGACGCGGTCGTCTACCGGGTTCTCAAGGGCTCGCCCATCACCCCGCTGGTCGACGGGGGCGTGTACTACGTCATCAAGTTCGCGAACGGCTCGATCCAGCTCGCGAGCAACAGGTGCCGTGCGACCGGATGCCCCGCGCAGGCGGGTCCAGACGGTGAGTTCGGAACGGATGACGACATCGCGGCCGTGCCGGTCACACCGATCGCGATCGGCCGCGGGGCCGCGGACTCGCTGCACTCGATCGAGCGGGCACTCGGCGACCTGCGGGACGGGTACACGTACTACATCAAGAGGGGCGGAGCCATCCCGGCCGGCTCGGTGGAGCTCGCCGCGACGCCGGGCGGCACCACGCTGTCGCTCGCGAACACGGATCGCCCGGGTCCGCACCGCTTCGGGATCGTCGAGGTCGACCTCAAGGCCGGGACCGGCACGCAGGCCCTGTATGCCCGCATCGGCTCCGAGCTGTCGGCGGGCACGCACCGGCTGGGCGGCCCCGGCGGCGAGGACCTGACGGTCATCGCTCCTTCGAAGGGCAACGGCGCGTCCGGCGCGACCACGAACGGCGGCTCCGGCGGCGGCGTCGACGTCAGCGTCCCCTCGGCGAGGGTGACGGGAACGATCACGGTCGACGCGACGCTCGCTGCGGCGATCGTCCAGGCGGGTCAGTCGATCGAGGTCACCGCGAACGGGCGGTCGCGTGCCACCGCGTACGCCAACACGGGCGGCGGCGGCGGTGTCTCGGTCGGCGAGGCGCACGCCGACGTCGTCTTCGACACGGCGACCACGACCGCGACGGTCGCCGGCTCGAGCAACCTGCGCGCCGGCCTCGACGTGACGGTGGCGGCGACATCCGACCACCGCATCGGCGCGACGGCGCAGTCGAAGGGCGGCGGCGCGATCTCGGCGAAGATCGCCGAGACGACGGCGCGCATCGACAACGACACGGTCGCGATGATCGGCAACGGCGCCGTCATCCTCGCGGGCCGACATGTGACGGTGCGCACCGACTTGGCGACGAACGGCACCACCCTCTCCGACACCGCGTCGTGGGGCATCGGGGCGGGCGCCGACTCGGACAACACGAATGACGATCGCGGCGTGCGGATCGGCACCTCCACGGATGCCTCGACCTCGCGCGTCGTGATCGGAACGGGCGTCCGCATCACGGGCTCCACGGTGAACCTCGACGCGTACGTCTCGCGCATCGAGGGCACCGCGACGGCGAAGGCGCTCGGCGTGAACCCCATCCTCCTCGGAGTCGCGACGGCCTTCGCGAACGCGCACGTCGACCTCTACCTCACCGTCGCGGTCGAGATCGGCGGCGGGACGATCATCCGCGGCGACCGCGGTGTCGACCTCAAGGCGCACACGGTCGGCATCGTCATCACGCGCAACGCGATGCGCCTGGCGGTTGCGCTCATCCCGCCGCAGCGCGCGGAGAACAACGGCGACGGCGACGTCGATGCGGTCGTGAACGCCGACCGTGGCGCGATCGTGATGGCGGGGGCCCGTCGCATCGACCCCACGTCCGGCCTGATCATCCCCGGTGACACGGAGAGCGTCGCGCTCTACGGTTTCGCCGACAGCGGCGTCCACTACGAGACCCCATCGCCCGACAGCGACCGCTACCGCGACGCGAGCGGAGGCCTCTACGACGAGTCGCGCCACATCTGGTGGGATGCCGATGTCATCGTGCTCGGCGGGCTCGACGGAGCTCCGCTCCTCGTCGTCGACGAGGACGGCTTCGTCGTCGACGCGAACGCCATCACGATCAACGGCGGCACCGTGCCCATCCCGGGTGTCACGCAGGTCGACCCCGACGGCGACGGCCGCTACGTGATCGACGAGATCGAGAACACCGGCTACGCGAACGTCCTGTTCGTGGCGACGTGCCAGTCGCACGGGCCGAACGACGCCGTTCCCGGCGCGCATCCGACCCGCATCTCGTGCTCGATCGCGAACCAGGACTACGCCTCGACGCGCGGTGAACCGAACCAGCCGTGGCCGACCTTCGAATTCCGCGACACGCTGGAATCCGTCGTCATCGTCGACCGCTCCGGCCTCGAGGTGACGATCCGCGGCATCGACGTCGTCAACGACTTCACCGAGTCGCCGCTCGTGCGGCTGCACTCCGAAGGCGGCGCGCTCCGTGCGTTCACCACCCTCGAGTTCGATCTGCGACACGCCGCGGCGCCGAGCCTCGTCGACATCGAGAAGCGCGGCGACGGCGACGTGCTGCTGTCGGCGCTCATCGAAAACCCCGTCGGACTCACGCGCATCGTGAACCTCTTCGCCGACATCCTGGCCTCGACGGACGACGCGAAGATCACGACGAACCTGCTCGACATCGAGGCGACGCTCGGCTCGATCGGTTCGGAGCAACGGCGACTCCTCGTCGACCTCGTCAGGTTCGTCGCGAAGCCGCGCGTCGACGCACCGAC